>SHVW01000139.1 GCA_009694085.1 Alphaproteobacteria bacterium | reverse complement strand
CCAGGGCCAAGTCGCGATATGGGCGCGCAATGCATCGGGGCTCAAGGATTGGAGCTGCGCGAAGGCCGCCGCCTTGGCTCGGGCAATAGCGGGATCGCCGGCACCGCCGCGCCGCGGGTGATTGAGGTGGTAGATCGGCCCCTCCACCCGCGCCACGCGCATGCCCAACTTCAGGGCGCGCTGGAGCCGCTCGGCATCTTCCTGCCCCCAATTCTCGAAGGCCTCATTCTCCATGCCCGCTGCCATAAAGCTGGCGCGGTTCCAGACGCAGGCGAGACCGATATTGTAGGGCCGGATCGAATGCCAATGGCGCTGCCACGCCTCGATCGGCGCGCCCGCCCCGATTTCGGGGATCGCAGCGCGGTCAAGGTCGATACACCGCCCATCGAAAGGAAAGACCAAATCGGCGGCGCCGTCGCGGGCCAGCGCAATCGCGGTGCGCATCTGTTCCGCCGATACCAGCGCATCCGCGTCGTAAAGCACGATCACCGGCGTGACGGCCTCGCGCGCCATCCGATTGAGCAGCTTGACGCGGACAAACCGGTCATCCGCTGGTTCCTCGCGCCGATAGCGCAGGCCCGGGTGCTCGGGCACGTTGCGCACGGCGCCGATCTCGTGGACATGGACGATGGCGCCGGGCAGCGTCCAGCCGATATGGGCGACGACCGTCGAGATATTCTCGACCCGCTCGGGCATATCATTCTTGAAGGGGATGAGGATGCTACATGCCGCATCCGCCGCGTTGCTATCGCCATCTCCGGGGGCTTCGGCGAAATCCGCTGTCAGCCCCTCCTCGTTTCTCGCCTCGCAGAGGACGGCATGCGGGAAAAGACGACCGTGGCGCCGCCATCCCATGGCATGGCCCCGACTGAAGCCTAGGGCGAAATGGCCGTTCCAGTCCTCTGGTTTAAGTCGGATCGCGGCAGACAGGGGCCCCTCCGCCTCGTCCCATCGCCCCAGCGCTTGGCGGAGTTTGCCGAGCGTAATCTGCGCCTCCCAATGGTCCGGTTTGAACGCGGCGGCGATCGTCACCGCAGCTTCGGCACGCGTCAGATCGCCCAGTTGTTCGCAACAGATACCAAGATTGAAATGGGCGGCCCAATCGCCGGGAGCCAGAACGACGGCTTCATGGAACCGTCCAGCCGCAGCACGCCAATTCTGCCGTCCGGCCCAAAGTTGGGCCAGGGCATAGCGCCGGGTCGCATCGGCGGGACCGCAGGCCACGGCGCGTTCGAATGCGCGGATAGCCTCCCCTGCCCTGCCCAAGCGCGCGAAGGTGCGGCCCAAGCCGAGCCACGCGTCGCCGTCGCTGCGGTCCCGACGCAGAACCCGGCGATAGGCAGCGACCGCACCGAGCAAGTCGCCGGCGTGATCGTGGGCCCGGTCTTGCGCAATTTCGGAGTCGGCCGTGTTCATCCTAGCCAAGGCGCGACTCGGTCTGACGCCGCGTAAGGGCGCGTGCCGGATTGCCGACCACCACCGCGTCATCGGCAACATCGCAAATAACCACCGAGCCCATGCCGACCAGCGCGCGCGCGCCGACAGTGACACGCGGACGCAGCGCGCTTGCACCGCCAATGAACGCACCGGTACCGATCGTCACGTAGCCCAGAATGGTGACGAGGGATGAGATTGTTGCGAAATCGTGGACCACGGAATGATGGTTCACAACCGAGTTCTGCAGCATGATCACGTGGTCGCCGACACCTGCCTCTGCACAAACCGAGCAGTTTGCCATGATCGCAGAACCGCGCCCGATGCGAGCCTGACGCGATACCGCTGCCGTGGGATGCACGACCGTCATGAAGCGCTCGATGGGAACGCCGGTCCGCGCGACGATGGCGGGCTTGCTCGTATAGCTATCGATGCTGGCGATGCCGTTGATGAATTCACACGCAGCGTATCGGCTGGCAGCCTCGAGTGGCCCTAGAATTGGTTTGTCGCAAAACGCCGTCCCGGCAAGCGCCGGTGTGTCGTCGAGGAAACCGATTACATCGATGCGATCCTCGCCCTTCGTCGAGAGCAAGGCATTGTGGTCGGCGACCGCATCGTAGATCGAAAGCGAATTGCCGCTGGCTCCGAGTATGATCAATTTTCTCATCGCTAAATCCTATACGGCTCGTGATGTCGGCGGCTTAGTTAAACAAGCCACGCAGACAAAGCCTGACGGCTTCGACTGGCATGACAAAGTCACCACGAGCCTGACCTATTGCTAGGCCTTCCAGCCGCGAATAACCCTGGCGACATAAGGCCGCGACAAACGGCCAGTAACTGTAGAGTTGATCGGGTCGATCAGCCCATGGCAAGGATGTGGCAAACGCTATGGCATGACCGCCCTCCGGCGCAAAGACAAGATTGGCGAAGGCTGAGCCTTCCGCGCCAGCGATGGCTTCCGCTTCGGCAAACATGTCGATCTGCTCCTGCAAGGAGTAGCCGGCCGTAAGAACCCGTTCGAAGCCGTGCGGCCGGAATAGGTCGAATATCTCGTCTTCATTGATAAGTCGTCTTTGGCCGGTGTCGGCACGGCTTAAAAACAGTCGCCTGCGCCGGTTTGCATGCCGGTTCGGCCGCAAGACCTCGCGCAGGAATTCTACCGCGTGCGGCGACACAAAGGGCTTGCGATGTAGCAGGGTTGGGACGATCGCGTGATCGCTGGCCCAAACGGCGCCATGCCCAATGCCATAGATCCGTTTGCGTGAGATCCCGGCACGCTCCAGGCACTCGACCTGAAATGGAAGGGCGGGCGCATTGACGATCACAGCTAGGTCTTCGATATTCCGGGAACGGATCACGGACCAAAGCTGGGGGAAATGATCGATCATCCAATGGCCGAAATTGCCGTTGCTGCCGAGAACGACGACCGGCTCGCGGATATGCCGTTCGGGCGCCGGCAACTCCAACAAAATCCTACCGGATCGATCGCGCGCGCCGACGTGATGGGAAGCTTCGAGAAACCGTTCCGGTCGGTGAACTCGCCCTTCGACCAGCAGTCTGGCATCTCCGGACACAACGACGCAGCCGTCGCCGAGAATCTGGCAACCCCTCACCTCCGTCACCGCAGCATCGGCATATTCGGTGGTGATTCGGCGTACGACCAGGCCGCCAGACCGGTAAGTTGCCAGCTCGTGCGTAGCCCGTCCGGCGGGGTCAACGACCCGGCGAGTATCGTCAAAACGATCCAGCGTCACCACAAGATGGCGCAAGCCGATCCCATCGGAGCCAAGTAGCCGGCAACGCACGTCGATAGCTGCGCGCATATCGCCAGATCGAAAGAAAAGATTTGCCAGCACCGCCAACCAACGCCTTCGTTGGCGAGAATTGCGCTCAAGTGCGAGCGCGGCCTCTAGCCGACCTTGCGCTACGCCCATCGCCTCGTCCGCTCCGGATAGCGCCGCCAACCCGTGCGCCTCGGCCGCCGCGGGATCGAGCGCGAGGGCGCGGGCGGCTGCGTCTCCGGCAATGCCTGGCTGCGCCACTTCGATCGCCTGCCGAGATAGAGCGCGCCAGGCACTCGCGTCGGACGGACAATGCAGAACCAATACGCGGCAGGCCGCCAGCGCACCTTCAGGGTTAAGACGAATTCGCCGAAGCTTGACCAATTGCCAATGCAACGCGGCGTTGTCGGAAAGAATATGGATCGCCGTCAAGGCGACAGATTCCGCATCTCTGTATAGGCGTTGCGCCCGCAACGCTTCGATCAACCCGAGATGGACGTTCGGCGCGGTGGCGTGAAGCGACCGGGCGCACCGAAATGCTGCCTCAGCCTCAACAAAATGCCCCAGCCGTAGGAGCGCTGCCGCCCGACAGTATTGAATTCCAAATGATTGCGGCTCAAGGCCTACGGCTCGATCAAAGACATTGCGAGCCTCGACATACCGGCCAGCGCGCAACCGATCCAAACCCTGCCAGTGAAGCTTGCGCGCAAGGCTGGGAACAACAGTATCCACCGTCTTCACGACCGCAGGCTCCGCCACGTGCCGCTGGCACCAATCGTCAACAAGTCCGTCATTGCCATTGAGTTCGTCTCGCCTCCATTGCGCCGTTCAAGCAATCACAGGGTGCATGGTCCTTGCTTACCGTCGAAGCGATTGGAATCGCTTGCTGCTCGTCCTTGCGACATGGCTCCGATCTGTTATGACAATTCGACGTAATAGGAAAGCCTAGCCAAATGTCGCACCCCGATCAGTTTAACGGAGAATTGGCCGAGGGTCGTCGGTTATACCGCGCCGGCCGCTATGATCGGGCCAAGGCAATCCTGGCCGCACCCGCCCGCGTAGGCATCGGCGAGGCCCATGAATTGCTGGCCTGGATCGCACTCCGCTGCAACCAGCCGGCGGAGGCCGAGGCCGCCGCCGGCCACGCCCTGGACTGCAACCCATCATCCGCCGCCGCCAGCCTGGTGCATGGCCAGGCCTTCGCGGCGCTCGGCCGGACCGGGGACGCATCCCAGAGCTTCGCCCGCGCGCTCGCTCTTCAACCCGGTTCGTGCGATCCCCATTTCGGGCTCGCGCGGTTCGGCGATCCGCTTCTTGCGAAAGAGATATTGGCGCGTGCCGCAGCTCTCGATCCCTCGCGCGGCGATATCCTGCTCGAACTCGGCCGGCGCCACGCCGGGGACAAGCGCCACGATCTGGCCGTGCCGACCCTGCGCAAGGCCGCGATCGCCGATCCCGCGAGCGCCAGGATCCGGTTTGCCCTTGGGCAAGCTTTGATCGCAACGGGAACCCACGGCGAGGCCGAGAGCGTGCTCGACGCCGCGCGCGCCTTGGATCCGACGTTCTTCCCCGCCCATTATGCCTATGCCCGCGCCTTGCTCGCCCAGCAACGCTCGGCGGAAGCTTTGCAAGCCATGCCTCTGCTGGTTGCGCTCAGTCCGAGCGAACCGAAGCTACGGACGCTGATCGCGACGGCGATTTTGAATGAGCGCGAGATCGCCCGGTTTGACGAGGCCGAAGCGCTGATCAAGGCCACGCTGTCGCGACAACCCAAGCATGCTTACGCGCATCAGATCGCCGAGGAGCTCGCCAGCATGCGCGCCTTTCTTGCCATCGACGACGCCTATCGCCGAAAGCCCAGACCCACGGGCTGGCGCCGCAATCGTGCCGAAACCACCGAGGACCTGGCCGAGCACGTTGCCGGCGAACTCTTGTCCGCGACCATCGCGCCCGAGCTGTTCAGCTATGCCGCCATCGGCGATATCTTTCCCGCCTCGACCTACGCGGCGATGCGAAGCCATCTGCCGCCCCTGACGCTGGCCTCCCGCGGCGCGCAGGGCACGCTCTACGAGGAGCGGCGGGGTTTCGATCTGGACGAGATGGAACGCGCGGATCGCCCATTGGGGCAGTTCTGGCGCAGCGTCTATGCCGCCCTGGAATCGCGAGCGGTTCTAGAGGCCTTCCTGCGCGCCTTCGAGGCCGACGACCATGTGGCAACCTTGCGGCAGCACGGCCTGGTTGTGGCCTCCGATGTCCGGTTGCTGTGCGATCTCCGGGGCTACGCGCTCGGTCCGCACAAGGATCATTTCTCGCGCCTGGGCTCGATCGTGTTCAATCTGCCCGCCGACGATTCCCTCGGCGAGGTCGGGACCGCCGTCTACCGGCGCCTGGACGGTCAGGTTAGGTTCGACAATGGCATTCATCAACCCTTCCAGGGCTATGAACGCCATGCGCGCATGCCATACCTACCCAACAGCGCCATCGCCTTCCTCAATCTGGGCGAGTCCTATCACGGGGTCGATGCGATCGATCGCCCGATGGAGCGTTGGACCCTGCAATACTCGATCAGGATCGAGCGGCCGTCCTGATCCGGCGACGCGCATCTTCCAGGATGTTCCGTATGCCACCCTGCCAGGGACCCATGGCGTGGTTTTTCAGTACATGGGCGCGCGCGCCGCGGCGTAGATCGCGCCGAAGTTGCGGCTCGACGACCAACCGCTTCATCTCGGTGTAGAGACGCTCGACAAAGCCCTGATCCACGCCCTGGAACAGCGGCTCGAAGGTTTGATTGAGCAACCCGGTTTCATCGTACCACGCGGTCTTGCCGAGCCGGCCGCGCGCGATCAGCCCCGTCTTGCCATGTTCGACGAATTCCTCAACGCCAGCCGCATCGGCCGCCACCATCACGGCACCGAAATACATGGCCTGGAGCAAAGACACGGTATGCAGGCCGACCGAGGGTAGGAGATAAACGTCAGCGGCGCGGCAGCCTGCGCTTGACCTTGCGGCTGGTCGCTCCGGGCAATGCGCCGGACGGGCCGGGCCGGGCCGCCATTCGCGCGGCAGAGAGAGCCGCCGGCCTCGACCGGCTCGACCCGGGCGGCCCCTATGACGGCTTCGCCGCCAAGGTCGAGACCTGCCGTCGCGCCTTACGCGGGTTTTTGGCGACGGCAAAGTAAGCGGGCAAGACCGTGGCCGCCTATGGCGCCGCGGCCAAGGGCAACACGCTGCTCAACGCCTGCGGCGTCACCGCCGCCGACATCGCCTTTGCGGTCGACCGCAATCCGGTCAAGCAAGGCCGTTTCCTGCCGGGCAGCCATATTCCGATCCGCCCGCCCGAAGTACTGCGGGAGGCCCGGCCGGATTATGTGATTATTCTGCCCTGGAATCTGACCGCCGAGATCACCGCCCAGCATGCCTATGTGCGCGATTGGGGCGGTTGCTTCGTCGTGCCCGTGCCCGAAGCGCGCGTATTGCCGTGAGAGTTCTGGTCACCGGCGCCACCGGTCTGATCGGGCGCCAGACATTGGCGCCGCTGATCGCCGCAGGCCACGAGGTCCATGGGCTATCGCGCCATGTTGTCGATCGCGAGGGGGCGCGGTGGCATAGCGTCGATCTGCTCGATGACTCGGCACGGGCTAGAGCGATCGAGCTCGTCGGGGCGGAAGCGCTCTTGCATCTCGCCTGGCACACCGATGTCGCCACCGTTTACAACGATGCCGCCAACGATCGCTGGCTCGACGCCAGCATCGACCTGATCGCTCGATTTCGAATGGTTGGTGGACGGCGTGCCGTGATCGCCGGCAGCGCCGCGGATATGACTGGGGCTCCGAGGGCGCCGGTGCCGGTCCATGCCGGGAAACAAGCACTGCACTGGTGCCGGCTACCCGCTATGGCCAAGCTAAGAACGCCTTGCGCCGACACCTGGCCGAATCCGACCGAGGTCTGAGTTGGGCCTGGGCGCGGCTGTTCCACCTCTTCGGTCCGGGCGAGGATCGCCGCCGCCTCGTGCCGAGTATTGCGCTGGCCCTGCTCGACGAACGACCGGCGCTATGCACGGCGGGAACCCAACAGCGCGATTTCATGGATGCGCGCGACGCCGGCGCGGCGCTCACCGCCCTGGTCGATGCGCCGGTCGAGGGGCCGATCAACATCGCCAGCGGAAAAGCTGTCGCGGTCGCCGAAATCGCCAATGCGCTGGGACGGATCGCAGGACGCCCCGAACTGATCCGGCTGGGCGCACTGCCTCAGCGACCGGGCGATCCGCCGCTGATCGTCGCCGACACCCAACGGCTAGCACGCGAACTGGGCTTCCGCCCGCGCTACGATCTTCGCAACGGACTTGTCCATTGCTGGAACTGGTGGAAAGACGCGCGCCGGCGCTAAAATACCGGCTGGCCGGCGTCGCCTATTTCAGGCCTTCCATGATGATCTGATTGATCTCGATCAGGCCGTCACAATCGGTGGCGCCTTCCATCACGCGCGACGTCTCGCGATTGACCCAGATGTCGATGCCGATCAGCGCCGACTTCGTTTCCTTGGGCAGCCGGTTGCCTTCATCCTGAAGATCCAGCATGAAATGATCCCAGACGTTCTTGTTCCACAACAACGCGTCGATCAGCTTGGGCTTTTCGGCGTCCTTGCGATTGGCGTCCAGCAAGGCGGCCGTGACCTGACCGAGCAAACGGTATTCAAGCGCTCGCGGATTGTCGGTGACCGTGACGTTTTTGGCGTAAACGCTATAACCGGACATGGCTTAAATGCTCTTCTGCGCGACCGCCGGCTTGCCGGCCGACGCCCCCGACGCCGGTTGCCCATCCGCGGAAAAGCTCCGCCTCGAATTGGATCAGCGCCTTGCACGCCTTCAGCGCCGGATAGAAGCGCCGTTGCTGCACATTCTCGAAGATGATCATGAGGTTGTTTCGCACGGCCTGCATGGTGGTTACCCCCATCACGTCGAGCATGCGATCCATAAACGAGTTGTAATAGACTTGGTAGTTTTCCTGATCGAGATACATCAGCATCAGATAGAAATAGATGCGCTTGGCCGGCGACGTCGCGTCCTTTTCCTGCATGATGTCTTTTTCGCGCAGGAAGGTGGCGTGGTTCTGAAGGATGAGGTACGTCGCCCCCTCGCCCACCGTGATCACCGCGCCGTTGATGACGATCTTCTCGCCGGGTTTGATGTTGATCTTGAGGCCCATGCGGGGCGACCACCGATTCTGGAAGGAAATAATAAAGCTGCCTGAACGGGGGACACCCATCCAAGCAGCTTCACTATACCCTATTAGGTCGCCTCTCTCAACGGCACCTTGATTCCGCTCATACCTCCGATAACGTCAGGCCCTAGCGGACGCCGGCCCCCACCTGGCCGACGCCGCCGGGTCCGATGGTTACTGGAACAGACTGAGCAGCACGGTCAGGCGCTGGTTGGCGATGTTCAGGGTCTGCAACGAGAGCTGTTGCTGAACCTGAAGGGCCTGCAACTTGGCCGATTCTTTCGCCATATCCGCGTCCACGATCGACCCCAAGCCGACTTCCTGCGCATCCGTCAGCTTGGTGAGGAATTCATCCTGGAACGTAATCATGCGCGTGTCGGCGCCGAGATTGCCGAGGACCGTCGCGATGGTCGCCCGCGCTTCGTTAATGCGGGTCAAGGCCACTGGCGCCACCGACGTCGACGTGATCGCCTGCCCCGCCAGAACCGTCGCAGCAGCCGTCGCCTGGCTGTTGCCGCGGACCGCGATGGTCGTGCCGTCGATGTTCGAAAGCACGTTGGCGTTCGTCGAACCCGAACTCAGCAGGTTGCGGCCGTTATAGCTGGCCGACGAGATGAACTGATTGATCTGCGTGACCAGGTTGTTGAAGTCGGCCTGTAGGATCGCCTGTTGCTGCGTCGTGTTGCCCGGGTTCATGCCCTCCGTGATCTTGGCCTGAATATCCCCGAGCAGGTCGGAAATCGCATTGACGCCGGCGAGCGCGATACCCGTGGCGCCCTTGGCGTTGGCAATGCCCTGGGAAACCGCGCCATACGCTTTGACGTCGGCACGAATGCCCTGGGCGATAGCGAAACTCGACGCGTTGTCGACCGCGCCGATTACCTTCAGGCCCGCGGACACACGGTCCTGAACTCTATCGAGGCGGGTATTGACAGCGTTGAGGTTGGACAGCGCCACGAAGGCGCCGACGTTCGTGTTAAGTGAATTTTGACCAGCAGGCATATCCGAAACTCCTCTTTCTAAGGGACGTCATTTCGGGTGGGGACCCTATAGTTACGGCAATTTTAGCCGCCCTTAGGGCAAAAGTCGATCTCTACAACGATCGCACAGGGATTGAGCGCGGCAGGCTGCCTGGTCGCCTCCGGCCTGGCGCGCGGCATCGATACCGCCCGCCCATCGCGGCGCGCTGAAGGCCGAAGGCGGTACGGTCGCGGTGGTCGCGGGCGGGCGGGCTGGATATCGCCTATCCACCGGAAAATGCCGAGTTGATGGCCGAGATCGCGCGCCGAGGCGTTGTGATCGCCGAGAATCCGCCGGGCGTCCAGCCCCAGGCGCGGCACTTCCCGCGCCGCAATCGAATCATCTCCGGCTTATCCCTGGCCGTCGTGGTGGTCGAGGCGGCGGCCAAATCGGGCTCCTTGATTACGGCGCGCATGGCGCTCGATCAGGGGCGCGAGGTTTTGGCCGTACCGGGCTCGCCGCTCGATCCGCGTTGTCGCGGCTCCAACGGGTTGATCCGCCAGGGTGCCGGGCTGATCGAGAGCGCCGAGGATGTCCTAGCCGGCCTGTCCGCGCTCGGAACGGGGGCCATGGGCGAGCCGGCGGGTCCCGGTTTCTCCGGCGCCGAACCCGCCCAGACACCCGACCGCGAGGTGGAAAAAGCGCACCGAATTGTGCTCGAA
>SHVW01000138.1 GCA_009694085.1 Alphaproteobacteria bacterium | reverse complement strand
CGGCGTGCTCCGCGGTCAATGCCTCGACCGCCGCATCGGCGAGCGCGCTCGCCTCGTCGCCGAGATCGCCGCATGGGAGCGTCAGCGCAACGCTGACGGCGCCCGCATCAAATGGATGTTCACCACCGAGCGCGCCCGCGATAAAATGGTCCGCGCTTACCCAGACCAAACCAAAGAGTCATAATCACTGTGCAGAGGTAATAGTTCGTACGATCACGATCGAGCGGTTTGACCAGCCTTGTCGTTTGGCTTCGGGGTTTTGCCGTCGCCGCATGTAGGTAGGTGCGTGAGCGTTTCATGAGCGTGTGCTGTCACGTGAATTGACCCCGCCACCATTCCATGTCATGGAGTGGCCACCACGAAGTGAAACATATGGGATTGTGGCCCGTTCGGGCTTCTCGATCGAGGAGCGCGGGTCAGGGGTCGGCGCCGATGGGGCCCGCGGGTGGACGCGGAATCCCGGCCGGTCGACGGGCGAAGCCCGGGCTTTCTGAGAAAGTCGGCGGCGCGCCGCGATCGTGCCATGGCAGCGGTCAATCCCAAGGAAAGGACTGACGACGATGTTTAACGTTTTCCGTAAAGAAATCCTATGGGGCAATCGCCGGCTCGTGCTCGAGACCGGCAAGATCGCGCGCCAGGCCGACGGCGCCGTGCTTGCGACCTATGGCGACACCAGCGTGCTCTGCACCGTGGTCTCCGCGCGCCAGCAAAAACCCGGCATTGATTTCTTCCCGCTCACGGTCAACTACCAGGAAAAGACCTTCGCAGCCGGTAAGATTCCGGGCGGTTTCTTCAAGCGCGAAGGACGGCCGACCGAAAAAGAGGTGCTCACCTCGCGCCTGATCGACCGGCCGATCCGCCCGCTGTTCGCCACGGGCTTCCGCAATGAAACCCAGGTCGTCTGCACCGTACTCAGCCACGATCTGGAGAACGATCCCGACATCGTTGCCCTGGTCGGCAGTTCGGCGGCGCTGACCTTGTCCGGCGTGCCCTTCCTCGGCCCGATCGGTGCCGCGCGCGTCGGCTACATCAACGGCGCCTATGTGCTTAACCCCCAGCGCGACGAGATGGCACAGTCCCAGCTCGACCTGGTGGTCGCCGGCACGCAAGCGGGCGTGCTGATGGTGGAATCCGAGGCCAAGGAGTTGTCCGAGGAAATCATGCTGGGCGCGGTCATGTATGGCTACCAGCAATTCCAGGCCGTGATCGACGGCATCATCGCGCTCGCCGAGGCGGCGGCTAAGGAGCCCTGGCCGATGCCGGTCGAGGCCGCCGCTGCCGTTGCCGTGCGTGGTCGGCTCAAGGGCCTGGCTGAATCCGATGTGCGTACGGCCTACAAGGAAGTGATCAAGCAGAGCCGCTACGAGAAGGTCGGCCAGGTCAAGAAGAAGGCCGCGGAGACATTGGTCGCCGAAGGCCATGACGCTAGCTTGATCGGCGGGTTATTCAAAGAACTGGAAAGCGATGTCGTGCGCGGCAACATCCTGGATACGGGCCGGCGCATCGACGGGCGCGACACGCGCACCGTGCGCCCGATCGTGGCCGAGGTCGGTTTGTTGCCGCGCGCCCATGGCTCGGCGCTGTTCACCCGCGGCGAGACCCAGGCGCTCGTGGTCTCCACGCTCGGCACCGGCCAGGACGAGCAGATCATCGATGCGCTTGAAGGCGAGTACCGCGAGCACTTCATGCTGCACTATAACTTCCCTCCCTACTCGGTGGGCGAAGCTGGCCGCATGGGTTCGCCCGGCCGGCGCGAGATCGGCCACGGCAAGCTTGCCTGGCGCGCGCTCCGGCCGCTTCTGCCGACCAAGGAAGCCTTCCCCTACACCATGCGCGTCGTGTCGGAGATCACGGAGTCCAACGGCTCGTCCTCCATGGCGACCGTGTGCGGCGCTTCGCTGTCGCTGATGGATGCGGGCGTGCCGCTGACGCGGCCGGTGGCCGGCATCGCCATGGGCCTGATCAAGGAAGGCGAGCGCTTCGCCGTTCTGTCCGACATCCTGGGCGATGAAGATCACTTGGGCGACATGGATTTCAAAGTCGCCGGTACGGAGCAGGGCGTCACCTCGCTCCAGATGGACATCAAGATCACCTCGATCACCGAGGAGATCATGAAGATCGCGCTGGGTCAGGCCAAAGACGGCCGCCTGCACATCCTGGGCGAAATGTCGAAGGCGTTGACGGCGGCGCGCGACGCGGTCAGCCAGAACGCGCCGCGCATCACCCAGATCTCCATTCCCAAGGACAAGATCCGGGAGATCATCGGACCCGGCGGCAAGATCATTCGCGAAATCTGCGAGGTCACCGGCGCCAAGATCGACATCGAGGATGACGGCACGGTCAAGGTGGCCGCGGTGGACGAGACCGCCAGCAAGGCGGCGATCGATTGGATCCGCAACATCGTGGCGGAACCGGAAATCGGCGTCGTCTACACCGGCAAGGTCGTTAAGGTTGTCGATTTCGGCGCCTTCGTGAACTTCCTGGGTGCGCGCGACGGGCTGGTCCATATCAGCGAACTGGCCAACCGGCGCGTCGGCAAGGTCGGCGATGTGGTCAATGTCGGCGACGCAGTTAAGGTCAAGGTGCTCGGCGTCGACGACCGCGGCAAGGTCAAGCTCAGCATGAAGGCGATCGATCAAGCGACCGGCCAGCCCATTCAGGCCGATGCGCGCGAGGCCGCCCAGCCCTAAGGCGGGATTGCCATGGGTTTCCGGTTTCCCCGGGTCGTCGGCCATCGCGGTGCGTCGGCCGACGCCCCGGAGAACACGCTGGCTGCCTTCCGGTTGGCGGCGGAACAGGGTGCGGGCGCGATCGAACTCGACGCCAAGTTGAGTGCCGACGGCGTTCCCGTAGTCATCCACGACGACACCCTGGATCGCACCACCAATGGACATGGCGACGTACGCGCCCATGCCTTTGCTGTTCTCGATCGGATCGATGCCGGTTCCTGGTTCGACCGCTGCTTCGCCGGCGAGAAGCTGCCGACCCTGGAAGCAACGCTGAAGCTGTGTCAGGCGCTTGGCCTCGAACTCAATATCGAAATCAAACCCTGCCCGGGCCGGGTCGTGGAAACGGCCGAGAAGGTGGTTGCCGATATACGGCGATTCTGGCCGACGAACCGGCCTGCCCCCTTGCTGTCCTGCTTCGACCCCGACGGCCTGGCAGCGGCGCGTGCGGCCGATTCGGCCCTGCCCAGGGGTTTCTTGGTTAACGATCTCGACGACGCTGCGATCAAGACGGCGCAGCGCCTGGACTGCGTGGCGCTGCATGTTCGGCATGTCGCGCTGGATCGCACGGGCGTTGCTGCGATCAAGGAAGCGTCCCTGGTTCCTGTGGCGTGGACCGTGAATCAGCCGGCACGCGCGGTTGAACTGGTCGCCTGGGGGGTAGCCTCGATCATTTCCGATCGGCCCGATGCCATCCGAAAGGCACTGGGATGACGTCGCAGGCGCGTTCTCAACGGCCGGCAGCTGCGATATACTCTCATTCTATGGTCACGAGGGACGCTTCTTGAAGCCGCTCAATTCCGTCGTCATCTCCGGGTTCGAAGTCCTGCCTTTGGTCGAGGGCGGCAAGGGTATTGCCGTGTCGAACGGCGAAAGCTCGGGCGCGTGGGCGTCCTCAGGCGGGGTCGGAACGTTCTCCGGCGTCAATGCCGATTCCTACGACGCCCAAGGCCGGCAGATCGATATGGTCTATCACGGCCGCACCCGGCGCGAGCGTCATGAGGAGCTGATCGCCTATTCGATCCAGGGCGGCATCGCCCAGGCGCGCATTGCCCATGAGCGTTCGAACGGCCGCGGCCCCATCCATATGAATGTGCTGTGGGAAATGGCCGCTTCCGAACGCGTGCTCCACGGCGTTCTCGAAGGCGCCAAGGGCCTTATCCACGGCGTCACCTGCGGCGCGGGCATGCCTTATAAGATCGCCGAGATTTGCGCGCGCTATGGGGTTTACTACTACCCCATCGTGTCCTCGGCGCGCGCGTTTCGCGCCTTGTGGAAACGCGCCTATCACAAATTCAGCGATTGGCTCGGCGGTGTGGTTTATGAAGACCCGTGGTTGGCCGGCGGCCATAACGGCCTGTCCAACAGCGAAAATCCGCAGCGCCCGGAGGACCCATTCCCGCGCGTGCGCGAACTGCGCAGCCTGATGAACGAGTGCGGGCTGGAGAACACCATCATCTTCATGGCCGGCGGCGTCTGGTATCTGCGCGACTGGGGCCATTGGCTGGACACGCCCGAAATCGGCAAGCTCGCCTTCCAGTTCGGCACGCGGCCGCTGCTGACCCAGGAAAGCCCGATCTCGGACGCCTGGAAGCGCAAACTGCTGACCCTCAAGAAAGGCGACATCTATCTCAATCATTTCAGCCCGACCGGGTTCTATTCCTCGGCGGTGGAAAACGCCTTCCTCGACGAGATGAAGGGCCGCGCCGAGCGCCAGGTCGCCTACCAGACACAGCCCGTTGGCGAGCACGACACCGCGCTTAAGATCGGCGCGCGTGGGCGCGAGGTGTTTCTGACCGCGGTCGACAAGGAACATGCGCTGCGTTGGATCGCGGCTGGCTATACCGAGGCCCTGCGCACGCCGGATTCCACCCTGATCTTCATGACGCCGGAAAAAACCAACGAAATCTTGACGGATCAGATCAATTGTATGGGTTGCTTGAGCGCCTGCGGCTTCTCCAACTGGGCGCAGAACGAACAAGGCTCGACCGGGCGCAAGGCCGATCCGCGCTCCTATTGCATTCAGAAGACGCTTCAGGCGATCAGCCATTCCGACGATTGCGAGACCCAGCTAATGTTCGCCGGTCATAACGCCTATAAATTCGCCAGCGACCCCTTCTATGCCAACGGCTTCGTCCCAACCGTGCGGCAATTGGTCGAACGGCTACAGACCGGGGATTGAACGAAGCGCTCGCAACGCGGCAGTTCGTCACGGACGGCTTGCCTAGTTCAATGTGTTATGGTCATGATTATCTTGAATTATGATGACATAGGACCTACGACGCACACGCAGGGCTGGAAGACTTCCAATTCCAAATGGATGATCAGATTATGATGACGACAACGACGCAGCGGAGACCCTATAGCCGGGCCTTGGAACGCTTGAAGGACGCCGGCCTGCGGCCGACGCGCCAGCGCCTGGCCCTCGCCAAGCTGCTATTTGAGGGCCCGGATCGCCATATCACGGCCGAAACCCTCCATACCGAAGCGTCCTCCGCCAAGGTGCGTGTGTCGCTCGCCACGGTTTACAACACGCTTCATCAGTTCACGAGTTGCGGTCTTCTGCGCGAGGTCGTGGTCGAGGTGGGGCGCTGTTATTTCGACACCAACACCAGCGATCACCACCACTTTTTCTTCGTGGACTCGGCAAAGCTGAAGGACATTTCAGGCGAAGCCGTCGCCTTTACTCGTTTGCCTGCCGCGCCAGATGGCCATGCGGTCCAACGGGTCGACGTGATCATCCGCGTCAACCGGGGCTGACCAATAAAAAATATCAATGGTTAGGGTGTTGACACGCAGTCTAGAGTTATTCTAGATTTCGTTTGTCGCGCATTTGTTGGCTCACGACGAAGCGCCCGCTGACTCGACCGCACAAGCAGGTTCGAGCCGATCGAAGTTCGGAAACCGGTTACTGATCAAGAGGAGAACGACATGCCCGCACTCAAGGGAAGCAAGACCGAAGGAAATTTGAAGGCTGCTTTCGCCGGCGAAAGCCAGGCGAACCGCCGCTACCTGTATTTCGCCCAGAAGGCCGACGTGGAAGGCTACAACGACGTCTCCGCCGTGTTCCGCTCGACCGGCGAGGGCGAGACCGGCCATGCCCATGGCCATCTGGAGTTCTTGGAGGAGACCGGCGATCCCGCGACCGGCCTGCCCATCGGCTCGACCCAGCAGAACCTGAAGGCGGCGATCGCTGGCGAGACCCACGAGTACACCGACATGTACCCGGGCATGGCGCGCACCGCGCGCCAGGAAGGCTTCGAGGAGATCGCCGATTGGTTCGAGACCCTGGCCAAGGCCGAGCGCTCGCATGCCGGCCGCTTCACCAAGGCGCTGGAAACCCTGTCCTAACCGGACCAGTAATCCGACCCAATCGAAGACGCGGGGATCCCCTGGGCGGGATCCCCGCTCTTTTCCCGGGATTGAATTCGAGATGCCCGCGCCGCGCCGGCAAGGTGTCGCCGACCGGAGGAGTGTGCGCTCATGCGTGAAGGCAGCCTGGAAGCCCCAACCCGCCATCCTTTGGCGTGGACCGATCCGGATTTCTACGACGAGGCGAAGCTCGACGCCGAGATGCGGCGCGTGCTCGACATCTGCCATGGCTGCCGGCGCTGCTTCAATCTGTGCGACAGCTTCCCGCGACTGTTCGATTTGGTCGATGCCTCGCCGACCCAGGAGTTGGACGGCGTCGATAGCAAGGATTTCAAGCAGGTCGTCGATGCCTGCACACTGTGCGACATGTGCTTCATGACCAAATGCCCCTATGTGCCGCCGCACGAATTCGACCTCGATTTCCCTCATTTGATGCTGCGCTACCGCGCGGTCGAGACGCGTCAGGGCAAGGTCGGGCTGGCAGCGCGCGAACTGACCAAAACCGACCGCAACGGCAAGCTCGCGGGCGCCGTGGCGCCGCTTGCCAACTGGGCCAGCGATCGCGCCAACGGGTTGACGCGGCCGATCCTGGAAAAGCTCGGCGGCGTCGACCGGCGCGCCGCCCTGCCGAAATTCCACGGCAAGACCTTCGCCATGCGCGCGCGCCAGGCGCCGCCGGCGGTCGATGCGACGGCGCCCGGCCATGGCCGCAAAGCCGTGCTCTACGCCACCTGTTTCGTGAATTACAACAACCCCGGCATCGGCACGGCGGCCCAGGCGATCCTGGCTAAGAACGGCGTGGAAACCGAGGTCGTCTATCCCGCCTGTTGCGGCATGCCGCAGTTGGAGCAGGGCAATATCGAGCAGGTCGCCGCGGCGGCGCGCAAGGTCTCGGCCGCGCTCGCGTCCTATATCGAACGCGGCTACGACGTCATAGCGCTCATGCCGTCTTGCGCGCTGATGCTGAAATTCGAATGGCCGCTGATCCTACCTCAAGACGAGGGCGTCAAGCGCCTGTCCCAAGCGACCTTCGATGTCAGCGAATACATCGTCGCCATCGCCAAGAAGGAAGGTCTGGCGCCCGGACTTAAACCGCTGGACGGCGCGGTCAGCCTGCATCTCGCCTGTCATGCCCGCGCCCAGAATATCGGCCAGAAGGCGGCCGAGATGCTACGCCTCATTCCTGGTGCCGAAATCGCCGTGATCGAGCGCTGCTCGGGCCATGGCGGCTCCTGGGGCGTCATGAAGGACAATTTCGACACGGCGATCAAGACGGGCAAGCCGGTCGCGCGCCAGGCCGCCAAGTTTCTCGAATCCAAGGGTGGGGAAGCCAAGGGCGGCAAGGTCTACATCGCCTCGGAATGCCCCTTGGCCGGCGAACACATCGTCCAGGGCCTGGAACTGCTAGACGGCCCCGCGCCCCGGGTCGAACATTCCACCCATCCCGTCGAGATCTTCGCCCGCGCCTACGGGCTGAACCCATAGGGGAGAGCGCCATGGAGACGGTCAAGCGCCGGATCACGCCGGCCGAAATCATCCCGCGCGCGGAATACGGGCGCCAGCGTGCCGAGCTGCGCCGCGACATGGTGGCGATGAAGAAGAGCCGCCGGATCGATGTCGGGCCGTTCGCCACCTTCTATTTTGAGAACTACGCGACCATGTGGCGCCAGGTCCACGAGATGCTGTTCGTCGAAAAGGGCGGACCCGAGCAAATCGCCGACGAACTCGCCGCGTATAATCCCTTGATTCCCCAGGGCAGCGAGCTGATCGCGACGGTCATGTTCGAGATCGACGATCCCGTGCGCCGCGCCCGCGTGCTCGGCCGGCTCGGCGGCATCGAATCGGCCGCGTTCATGACTGTGGGGGGCGAAACCGTCAAGGGTATCGCCGAAGCCGACCAAGACCGCACCACGGAAGAGGGCAAGGTATCGTCGGTGCAGTTCGTCCATTTCCCCTTCACCGCGGCCCAAGTTGCAGCATTTCGCCAGCCGGGCGCGCAGGTCGTCATCGGCTTCAACCACGCCGAATACGGCCACATGGCGGTCATGCCCGAGGCGTCGCGCCAGGCGCTGGCGCAGGATTTCGACTGAAGCGCTACTTCACGGCCTCATCGGGATAGGCACCCCAGAACTCGGTACGGCGCAGCCAGCCGCGCAAGCCTCCCGCCTCGACCCGGCACCAATCGCCCCGGCATTGCTGAAGCTGGCCGATCACGCCCGGTTCCAGCCTGGCGACGGCAGCCGCCTCCAGGTTGTCGGAGCGCCGGAGCGTGCGGGTCTCCCCGACGATTAGCAGGGTGCGCCGCCCCGACAGCATGGATTGGTGAACCCAGCCCTCCGTACCCTGGAAGTCGCGCACGCGCCGCCAGGTATCGAATTCCGCGACGATTTCGACCGGCATGTTCTTGCGCACGAACACCCAATCCACGGGATAGCGCACATTGGGGCCGGTGCGCACATTGACCTCGCCCGACCGCAGCGAAACGAAACGCGGCAGCTTAGCTGTCGATTCGGCCGCCCATGCCGGGGGTGTGGCCATCGCAATGGCGACGAACAGGGAAAAGCAACTCAGGAAACGGGCCGTGCGCAGAGCGATCATCATGCCGCCGGCATTATAGCGAAGAGGCCGCGGTTCCGGTCAAGGATCGCCGATCCCCGGTTGGGCCGACAATGTTCGACAGTGGACAAGGTGGCGGTGGGCTGATATCGGGGGTCGAACCAGGAGGCGACCATTCCATGACGACCAAGCGACCGCTCGTCATCGTCACGCGTAAGCTGCCGGACGCCATCGAAACGCGCATGATGGAGCTGTTCAACTGCCGGCTTAACCTCGACGACTCGTCGTTGTCCCAGCTTCAGTTGATCGAGGCGGTCAAGACAGCCGACATCCTGGTGCCGACCGTGACCGATCGGATCGACGCGCGGGTACTGAGCCAGGCTGGACCGCAGCTACGTCTGATCGCATCCTTCGGCACGGGCGTCGACCATATCGACCTCGCCAGCGCGCGTCAGCGCGGCATTTCGGTGACCAACACGCCGGGCGTGCTGACCGAAGACACCGCCGACATGACCATGGCGCTGATCCTGGCCGTGCCGCGCCGGTTGTCGGAGGGCGAACGCCTGGTGCGCGCCGGACGCTGGAAGGGCTGGAGCCCGATTTCCATGCTCGGCCACCGCATCTGGGGCAAGCGGCTCGGCATTATCGGCATGGGCCGGATTGGCCAGGCCGTGGCGCGGCGCGCCAAGGGCTTCGGCCTGTCCGTCCACTACCATAACCGCCGCCGGGTGGCGGAGGAAATCGAGCGCGATCTAGAGGCCACTTTTTGGGAAGGCCTGGATCAGATGATCGCGCGCATGGATATCATCTCGATCAACTGCCCGCACACGCCGGCCACCTTCCATCTGCTCTCGGCCCGCCGCCTTAAGCTGATCCGGCCCCATTGCTACATCGTCAACACCTCGCGCGGCGAGGTGATCGACGAGAACGCGCTGGCCCGCGCGCTGGCCGAAGGCGAAATCGCCGGTGCCGGGCTGGACGTGTTCGAGCACGAACCCGCCGTCAATCCCAAGCTGCTCGAACTCGACAATGTGGTGCTGCTGCCGCACATGGGTTCGGCCACCATCGAGGGCCGGCAGAACATGGGCGAGAAAGTCATCATCAACATCAAGACCTTCGTCGACGGCCACGCGCCGCCCGACCGGGTGCTCGAGGCGATGTTCTGATGAAAATGTCCAGCATCCCGTTCGAAACCACGGATTGGTCGACGGTGCCGCGCACGGATCATCCCGGCGAAACCGGTCGTGCCACCTGGCGCACCCGCCAATGCGGCGATATCCGCGTGCGCTTCGTGGAATACTCCGCCGGCTATCTGGCCGATCATTGGTGCCAGAAGGGCCACATCCTGCTGTGCCTGGAGGGCGAGCTGGAGACCGAATTGGCCGATGGTCGGGTCGTCGCGCTGAAGCCCGGCATGAGCTACCAGGTCGCCGACGGTGCCATGGCACACCGGTCGCGCACCAAGGTGCCGACCAAGCTGTTTATCGTCGACTAGTACCTCTGCACAGTGATTATGACTCTTTGGTTTGGTCTGGGTAAGCGCGGGCCATTTTATCGCGGGCGCGCTCGGTGGTGAACATCCATTTGATGCGGGCGCCGTCAGCGTTGCGCTGACGCTCCTATGCGGCGATCTCGGCGAC
>SHVW01000007.1 GCA_009694085.1 Alphaproteobacteria bacterium | reverse complement strand
GGACGCGATCTCCTGAACCGTCTTGTCGCCCCGCAATGCTTCCAGCGCCACACGAGCCTTGAAATCGCCCGTAAACCGTCGTCGCGTCGTCATGTCGCATCCCTCCGTTAGCCGGCGGAATACACCTTAACCCCCTGTCCGATTTTCCAAGACCAGCTCAGCGCGAGATGTCGCACGAAGATCGTGTCGTTTTTCGCAATCTCGCTCGACTGATTTACATGAATGCACTCAACTGGAACTACAATGCGAAAAGCAACGGCGAAGCATGGCTGATCGGTAGGTTGGCGTCCGATCTAGTTCGGGTCTTTGACGTTGGCGCCAACGAGGGCAATTGGACCGCCCTGGTTCTATCTACGGCAAGCAAGGCCATCGTTGATGCCTTCGAACCCGCTCCGGATATCGCAGCACGGTTCGAGTCTCGCTTCGCCGGAGAGAGCCGCTTGACCGTCAATATTCATGGCCTGTTTGACCGAGCGTGCCAACTACGCTTGCATTTGAATGCCGCGAGCAGCGAATACACCAGCATCTGGCCCGCAAGAAACAAAGCCCCGGTGATAACGGTTCGTGCCACGACCGGTGACGCCTATATGGCGGCGCGAGGCGTGGAGCGTATCAATCTGCTCAAGATTGACACCGAGGGCGCCGAGAAATTCGCAATCGATGGATTTGCCGAGGCTTTTCGTCGTCGGGCCATCGACGTTGTTCAACTCGAATATGGCCCCGCCAACGTAAGTAGCCGTTGGCTATTGGCGGACATGCACGGCTTTTTCTCGGTGTCGGGCTATGTTCTTGGACGTCTTTATCCGGATTGTGTCGATTTCAAAAATTACACCGTCACCGATGAAACCTTTATCGGCGGCAACTATGTCGCCTGCTTAGCCGATCGTGCCGATTTGGTTCTTGCACTAAAAGGGTAGGGTAAAATTAGGGGTTACTTCTCCCTAGACCGAAAATACCCCCGACCGGCTATCGCCCCTGCCCCGCGATCATCTCCGCCTTCTTGACCATCACCTCGGCTTGCCGAATCGACGCGATATCGATCAGCCTACCGTCGAGGGCCACCGCGCCCTTGCCTTCGCGCTGGGCCTGCTCCATGGCGGCGATCACGCGGCGGGCCTTGGTCAGTTCCGCTTCCGCCGGGCTGAACACCTCGTTGGCAAGCGCCACCTGGCTCGGATGGATCGCCCATTTGCCCTCGCAGCCGAGCACCGCGGCGCGGCGAGCTGACGACTTGTAACCTTCGGCGTCGGAGAAATCGCCGAACGGCCCGTCGAGCGGGCGAAGCCCATTGGCGCGCGCCGCCACCACCAGGCGGTTCAAGGCGTAGTGCCACATGTCGCCCCAATGGGCGGCGCGATTACCGGCGCCGTCCTTGTCGGTCAACACGGCGTAGTCGGGATTGGCGCCGCCGATATTGGTGGTGCGCGCCTTGGTCGAGGCGGAATAGTCGGCCACCCCGAAGCTGAGGGATTCATTGCGCTTGCTGGCGCCCGCGATGGCGTCGATGTTCATCATGCCGAGCGCGGTTTCGATGATCAGCTCGAACCCAATGCGCTTGGGCTGGCGTTTGGCTGTTTGAATCTGAGTCACCAGCATGTCGAGCGCATAGACATCGGCGGCAGTCCCAACTTTGGGAATCATGATTAGATCGAGCTTGTGCCCGGCCTGCTCCACCACATCGACGACGTCGCGATACATGTAATGGGTATCGAGACCGTTGATGCGCACCGACATGGTCTTGCCGCGCCAATCGACCTCGTTCAGCCCTTGAATAATGTTCTTGCGTGCCTGCTCCTTCTCGTCCGGCGCCACCGCGTCCTCGAGGTCGAGGAAGATGATGTCGACCGGCGCCGCTGCCGCCTTTTCAAACAGTTTGGGATTGGTGCCGGGAACCGCGAGTTCGCTACGGTTGAGACGGGGCGTGGCGGGTTCGACGGTGAAGAAGCTCATGATTTTAACCCTTTATCTCTTTTCCTGCTGGAATTTCCATATCATGGAAATAATTTCCATTATACGGTTTCTACTTAAGGTGCAGCGCAGCAATTGTCAAGCGGCAGGCTACTTGGAACGCCGAAGCCGCCGATACAGCCACATCGTGCAAGCACTCAGTCCTTCACCGCCCGCCCCTTCGCAGCCTTCGCCGACCGGGCCAGTGGATGATGCTGTTCAACCAAGCTGCGCAGCCGGTCGCCGGCGACATGGGTATAGATCTGGGTTGTGCTGATGTCGGCATGGCCAAGCATCTGCTGCACTGCGCGCAGATCGGCGCCGTGATCGAGCAGGTGGGTGGCAAAGGCGTGGCGCACCACATGGGGCGACAATCGCCGGTGATCGAGACCGGCTCGCGTGGCGAGTTCCTTGAGCTGCTGGGCGAAGCGATGGCGGGTCAGGTGTCCCTGCCGGCCGCGCGAGGGGAACAGCCATTTCGAAGGCCGATCCGGCGGCAAAACTGCGGCGCGCGCGGCCAGCCAGGCCTTGATCGCGGCGCGTGCGGCATCGGTCAGCGGCACCAACCGTTCCTTCGATCCCTTGCCGCGCACGATGAGGAAACCGGTGTCGCGCTGGACCGTGGCGAGCGGCAAGCCGACCAGCTCAGATACGCGCAAGCCCGTGGCGTATAACAACTCAAGCAGAGCGCTCAGCCGCAAGCCTTCGACGCCAGGCGTGTCGTGGGCGGCGCCAAGGAGAGCGGCAACCTCGGTCTCGGCCAGGATCTTGGGCAGCGGGCGCCCCTGGCGCGGCGCATCGATCAAGGTGCAGGGGTCGTCGTCGCGAAGTTTCTCCGCGCATAGAAAACGATGATATTGGCGCAGTGCCGATAGCCGCCGTGCCGCCGTTCGCGGCGCCATGGCGCGCTGATTCAATCCGGCCATATAGGCCGCAACGTCGGTACCGGAGGCGCCGACCATATCGACCGCACGCGCCCTCAGAAACACCGCAAAATCGTCGAGATCGCGACCATAGGCGTCGCGCGTATTCCGGCTCGCACCGCGTTCGGCCGCTAGCATCTCCAGAAAGGCCTCGACCTGGCGCGCGCGGGCCACGCGAGGGATCAGAGCCCGGCGGCGAGCGCCGCCTCGAGCGCCAGCGCGCGCGCCTCGGCGTCCAGCCCGACCAGGCGAAGATTGGTGATCAGCCCGTGCAGCAGCATCGGGCTCGCCTGATCGAGCGGCAGATCGCCGAGCGACAAGGCGGCGAGCAAGACGGTCTCGCCCACGCGCCGGCTTTCCGCAGCGTCGCCGAAGACGCGCCACAGCGCCGGCGACGGCATGGCCGTACTGGCCCGCTCGGCGCCGTGGAGCAACTCGCGCCACGCCTCGCCCGTGACGGGCTCGCCGACTGCATCGAGCAGACTATAGAGGGTAGTCGCGCGCTCGATCGCCTTCGTGCCGTCGCGCTTGAGTTCGACGTCGAACCAGGCGGTCAGCCGCCCATCTTCCCAGGGCCCTGCAATGTCGCCCTCGGCCAAGCGCGCCAACGGCCACAGGGCGGTCGTCGCTTGGGCGGCCTCCGGCGTACGTCCGGCCTGGGTGCGCGCCAGCTCGTACCAAGCATGGGCGCTGTTGATCTGGCCGGCAGCATAGAAGATGCGCGCGGCCTCATGGGCGAAGCCAGCCAGTTCGGGGGCGGGCCTGAGTTCGGCCAGCACCGGTGCCAGCGCGCGCGCGGCAGCGACATAGTTCCCGCGCTTGCGTGCGATCTGGGCCGCCTTCTCGATCAGGCGCACGCGTTCGGCTGGTGTGGTTTGAATCGCAAGCGCACGATGAAGCAGTGCCTGACTGAGCGCGGGATCGCCGGCCTCGGCGCGTTGCATGGCGTTGGCGATGGCATCGGTCGGTAGGCTTACGGTCTTGTAGATATCGATCAAAGTCTCGCGGGCGAGCGCGCCTGCGGCAAACGCCCGCTCGGCGGCGGCCAGCCTGAAATTGGTCTCGGCCGCGGCGCCCTGGGCCAAAGCGGCGAGCACGCCGGGCGTGGCCGTGCGCGCGGTATCGGCGGGCACGGTGCGCTTGGCCGTGCGGAGCATGGCGAGCAACATGGCATCCAGGCGCGCCACTTTGTCGATCTTGATGCGGGCATTGCCGTTGATCGCCTCGATCAAAAGGCCGAAGGCAGGATCGTCGATGAGACGTTGTTCCTGAAGCAGCCGCAGTCCGGTTTCCGCCGGTGCGCGCTCGCCAGCAGCGGCCTGGCAGAACACTTCGGCTTTCTGCCAATAAGCGCCGCCATGACCCGGTGCCGCACGCTGGACATTGGCGCAGGCACCGGCCGCGTCGCCGGCCAGCCAGGCCGCATCGATGCGCGCGCGCGCGATCGGCTCGTTGGCAAGCCGGGCCGGCACGGCGTCCAAAAGCGCCGCCAATCCCCGCTCCTCGCCCATGGCGGCCAGACGATCCACGCGCAAGGCGACAAGTTGGCCTTCGGCCGCGTTGCCCGTGGCCCCCTCGCCCTCGGGCGCCCCGGCCACGCCGAGCAGCAGCCGGCGCTGAAGATCGCGCAGCACCAGGGAGGACGGCGCCGCCGGCAGGCGCGTCAGAAGCCGCTCGATATGAGCGCGCCGCGTGCCTTTCCACATATCGACGCCGAGGCCGCCCTGAGCATCATCGAGCACGCCCATGCTATCGACGTCGACGGCGCGGAGCTGATCGACCTGGATGGCCGGTGCCGCAACCCGACCGACGGGTGCGGACGGCGAAGGCGGCGCGACGGATGGGGTTGCCGGAGCGAGGGGAGCGGTTTGTACGGGTGGGCCAAGCCGCACGGGCGGCCCGACCTGCGCAGTTAGGGGCAAGGCAAGCAGAAACGCCAGCGCAAGCGCCGCCAGTCCAACCGGTCGCGGCGACCTAACGCGCAAATCGATCATACGGAATGACGATTTCCACCACCGCCGAGGGTGCCGGAATCTGCCAGCTCGCGAGAAAGGCAACGATACCCCCGACCACCAAAACAATGACAGCAAGGGTAACAGCGAGCGTCTTGTTCATGCCGGATTCCTCAAAATCGCCGCCGGACGTCTCCGGCCAGGCGCTTGCGACAGTCCCGAAGCCTTATGCTAAACTCCGTACATGGCGAATGTGCGGCAGTCTAGCGCCGCCGGGCTCGGCTTTCAACGCCGGCCAGCCCTTCCGACTACGATTTTGCGCGAGAGTTGACGAGCGGCATGATCTCCCCCATCGAATTGACCATACCCCGGACCGTCGTCCTTGTCGGTTTGATGGGCGCGGGCAAGTCGGCGATCGGTCGCCGCCTGGCCCAGCGCCTGGGCTTGGCTTTTATCGATGCCGACCAGGAAATCGAACTGGCCGCTGGCTGTACCATCGAGGAAATCTTCCAACGCCATGGCGAGGCTCATTTCCGCGACGGCGAGCGCCGCGTGATCCAGCGCCTGCTGGAACGCCCGCCCCATGTGCTGGCGACCGGCGGTGGCGCCTTCATAGACAGCCAAACTCGCGCAGAGATCGCCGCCCGTGGTATCTCGGTTTGGCTCAGGGCGGATCTGGATTTACTGGTTGAGCGCACCGTGCGCCGTCAGAATCGCCCACTGCTGAAAAAGGGCGACCCGCGCGAAATTCTCCAAAAACTCATGACCGATCGTTATCCCGTCTATGCCGCGGCCGAAATCTGTGTCGACTCGGGCTCGGGCCCGCCGGAAGAAATGGTCGACCGTGTCATCGATGCGCTCCGCCGCCACGATGCCCCGACGCCGGTCGAATCGGCGGCGGGATGAGTGCCACCGCAATCGAGTGCGTTCGAGTCGGCCTTGGCGAACGCGGTTATGAGGTGATGGTTGGGCCGGGCCTGATTGCGGCAGCGGGCGAGCTTATCGCGCCCGTGCTACGCCAGCGGCGGGTCATTGTGGTGACCGACCGCAACGTCGCGACCCACCATCTCGACGGCCTGTTACGCGCCCTCGGCGACGCCGGTATCGCCCACGACCATATCATCCTGCCGCCGGGCGAACAGACCAAGGATTTTGCCCATCTCCAGCAACTTCTGACCGAATTGCTCGCACGCAAGCCGGAGCGGCGTACCGCCCTGATGGCGCTCGGCGGCGGCGTGATCGGCGATTTGACTGGGCTCGCCGCCAGCCTGTTGCTGCGCGGCGTCGATTTCATCCAGGTGCCGACCACCCTGCTGGCCCAAGTCGATAGCTCGGTCGGCGGCAAAACCGGGATCGATACCGCCGAGGGCAAGAACCTGATCGGTGCATTCTATCAGCCGCGCCTCGTGCTGTGCGATACCGGGGCGCTCGACACGCTGCCCCGGCGCGACCGCTTGGCCGGCTACGCCGAAGCCGTCAAGTATGGGCTGATCGGCGATGCCGCCTTCTTCGCCTGGTGCGAAGGCCATGGCGCCAGGGTCATCGAGGGCGACGCGGCGGCACGGCGGCATGCGGTCGTCACCAGTGTGCGCGCCAAGGCCGCCATCGTCGCCGAGGACGAGCGCGAAGAGGGCCGGCGCGCCCTGCTCAATTTGGGTCACACCTTTGGTCACGCGCTGGAGGCGGAGACCGGCTTCGGCGGCGAATTGCTGCATGGCGAGGCGGTCGCGGTCGGCATGGTTATGGCGTTCGATCTGTCGGCTCGGCTCGGCCTGTGTGCGCTCGACCATGCCGCCCGGCTGCGCCGGCACCTCGCCGCCATCGGTTTGCCCGCCGATTTGGCCGATCTGGAGCGGCGGACCTGGGACCCGGACCGGCTCATCGACCATATGGGACGAGATAAGAAGGTGCGCGACGGCCGCATTGCCTTCGTGCTTGCCCGCGCCATCGGCGATGCTTTCCTGGCCCACGACGTGGCGACCGCCGAGGTACGCGCCATGTTGGCCGAAGCGGCCGCGGCCTGAGCGGGCCGGCGCCATGGAAATTCAACTCGACCTGTACGACCCGGAATGGCCGCTCTGGCTGCCGGCCCTGGCGATCGTTCTATTGATCGTGATTTCGGCCTTTTTCTCGGCCGGAGAAACGGCGCTGACTGCCGCCTCGCGCCCGCGCATCCACCAACTTGCCAAGCACGGCAAGCGACGCGCCAATCTGGTCAAACGCCTGCTGGATAATTCCGAGCAGCTCATCGGTGCCATGCTGCTCGGCAACAACATCGTCAACATCTTGGCCAGCGCGATCGCGACCGGCGTGCTGATCGCATTATTCGGCGACGCCGGCATCGCCTATGCGACCGTGGTCATGACCGTGCTCGTCGTGGTTTTCGCCGAAGTCGCGCCCAAGATCTATGCCCTCAACAACGCCGACCGGGTGGTGCTGTGGCTGGCACCGATCATCCGCACGTCCGGCATCGTGCTCGGGCCGGCGACGCGGGCCGTTCAGACCGTCGTGCGCATGGCACTTCGGCTCGCCGGCGTGCGTCTGCGCGCAGGCGACCGAGTCGAACAGCGCGAAGAGGAGCTGCGCGGCGCCATCGATTTGCACGCCGGGCCCGTCGGAGACGAGCGGGAAGAGCGGCGCATGCTACGCTCGATCCTCGATCTGGCCGATGTCGAGGTCGGCGAGATCATGACCCACCGCTCCAACGTCGTTATGATCGATGCCGACGAACCCGCGACGGCGATCATCGACCACGTACTATCGAGCCAATACAGCCGTATCCCGCTGTGGCGCGGCGAGCCCGACAACGTGATCGGCGTGCTCTACGCCAAGGGCCTGCTGGCCGAGATGCGCAAACACGCGGGCGAGGTCGCCAAAATCGAGATTGCGGCGGTCGTTACCAAACCTTGGTTCGTCCCGGAGACCACGACGCTGCTCGATCAGCTCCTTGCCTTTCGCCAACGGCGCGAGCATTTCGCCCTGGTAGTCGACGAATACGGCTCGCTCAAGGGCATCGCGACGTTAGAGGATATCCTGGAAGAGATCGTCGGCGAGATCGACGACGAAAGCGACCAGCGCGTGGCCGGCGTGCGCGCCCAGCCCGACGGTACGTTCGCGGTCGACGGCACCGTAACTATTCGCGACCTCAACCGCGAGTTCGATTGGCACTTGCCGGACGAGGAGGCCGCTACCGTCGCCGGCTTGATCTTGCACGAGGCGCGCCAAATTCCCGTGGTCGGTCAAGAATTCACCTTCCACGGCTTCCGCTTCCGCATCCTACGCCGTCAGCGCAACCAGATCACGAGCGTTCGCGTGGTGCCACCGAAAGCAGCATCGAAAAGCCGAGGTCATGACTGAGGCGCAGGGTGGACCGCCCAAATCGTGCTGGGCCAAGATGGTACCGGAGCTTCACGTCACCGATATTGCGGCCAGCTTGGCCTTCTGGCGCGACCTGCCGGGATTTCGGATCGCCTATGAGCGGCCGGCCGAACGGTTTGCCTACCTCGAACACGCCGAGGGCGCCCAACTCATGCTGTGCCAGCGCAATGGCCGGTTCGAGACCGGCGGCATGGCTCATCCGCTCGGCCAAGGCGTCATGTTCCAGATTTACGTGACCAACATCGAACCGGCGCTGGCGGCGCTGGCGACGCGAAACTGGCCGCTCTATCTGGGCTCACGTGAGGTTTGGCGCCGGGTCGGCGCCCGCGATAGCGGACAGCGCGAGGTGTTCGTGCAGGATCCAGACGGGTATCTGGTGATGGTGGCGGCCGATCTGGGCTGGCGGTAACGACAGTCGCCCTGCGCGCGGTCTATCCAACACGCCGACCGGCCTGTCCGTTTACGCCCGGGGCGGCTACGATGCTATCCGGCAGATCGCGAAGTCACCAAGCGAAACGATCGGGGTCTCGATTCCCACGCTATGACGGCGGCGCCCCGACACCCCAATCGGCGTGCCCGGTAGGATCGGCATTCCAGAACATGATCCGGTCGAAATAGATCGTCTGTGTCTCCGCGCGCCAGTCCCGATAGATGCCGAACCTGGGCTGGGCGTTGACAATCGGCAAGCCATTGCGGCGCTCGCCATGTTCGCGATCGCCCATGGGCCCGCGATAGGTCCCGCAATGCCGCCCGTTCAACCACAAATCGGCGCGGCCGCTCGAATCCTGAGTCGGGAGCAACCGCACGTTTACTGGCGTCCAGACCTCGCGAACCAGATCGTCAACCACGCAGATTTTTACCCGCTGCACCTTCGGCGGCACGGCACAGGGCGCACCCGACGACAGTTGGGCGTAGAACAGGACGCGCTCGCCAAGGGGCCGCGCCTCGATCTTGAGGAAGGGGCAGGCGCGGCAGGATTGGCCATCCCTCGAGGAATCCTGCTTGACCTGATGAATGACCGTGCGGCACGGCGTGCGCCCCGCCGCCGGAACGTCGCGCGGCCAGTCGCCGCCAATCTTGAAGGAAAAGCGGTACCACACGGGCGCACCGAATTTGACGAGTTCGCCGATGCCGGTCGCACGTTCGGATCTAATCTGAATCTCGGCCCGCTCGGTCGGCGGGAAGCCGATCGGACCGGCCTCGATCTCCGCCGCGCGTGAGCCCGTGCTGTCGCAGACATACGGTTGCGCCAACCGCGCCGCCTCGGCAACCCCATCGCGCGCGTCGCCCTCCTGAACCGTGATCCGACCGACCGTCTTGCCCAGAGGATCGACGACGGTGCGGATGCGCAAATCCCAGACCGATCGGTCGAGCGCACCGGAGATCGACCACCTGCCAAGCAACGCCGACAGCGTGGCCGGTTCGTTGACGAAGGTTTCGACGAACACCGGCTCGGGAGGCGCCGGCGCCCGCTGCGCCCACGGCTGTCCCGGCGCCAAGGCGACGAACAAGGTGCACGCGGCGAGTCGATACATGACCGTCATCGACAGCAACCGATAACTCCGGGAAGACCACAATGTTCTCTATCCATTGGCCAGGATTGCATGGATTCCAAAGCGCAACAATAAATCCGGAAGTCGGTTTCAGTGCCCGACGTCACGAGGCAGCGCAGCGGCCGCGTCCTTGACGATGGGTGGTGTGCTGGTCATGCTTGGCCATACTCTTGCCCGCCATGGAGCCAAACCGGTGAACGGCATACCCACCAACGCCCTGCTCGCCGTCGCCAACCTCGCCTATGCCTATAATGGGGCGGTCGCCGTGCGCGATGTCTCGCTCCAGGTCAATCCGGGTGAGATCGTGGCGCTCCTGGGCTCCAACGGCGCCGGCAAATCCACCACGGTCAAGATGATCGCTGGCGCCCTCAGCCCCGCGCACGGATCGATCGCGTTCGCCGGCCATGCTATCGCCGGTGCGCCCTGCCACATCGTCGTGCGCCACGGCATCACGCTCGTGCCCGAAGGCCGGCTGGTCTTCCCGCAGATGACCGTGATCGACAATCTGCGCATGGGCGGCCACGCGCTGGGCTCGGCCGCCGAAGCCGCGCGCAACCTGGCGCGCGTGCTCGCGATCTTTCCCCGCTTGGCCGAGCGCCAGGGCCAGCTCGCCGGATCGCTCAGCGGCGGCGAGCAGCAGATGCTGGCGATCGCGCGCGGCATGATGAGTTCGCCCAAGCTGATGATCCTGGACGAACCCTCGCTCGGCCTGATGCCGACCCTGGTGCAGGAGCTGTTCCGCCTGATCCAGCAGGTCAATGCCGAGGGTGTGGGCATCCTGCTGGTCGAGCAGAACGTGCACCAATCCCTACGCATCGCCCATCGTGGCTATGTCATGGAAAAGGGCCAGATCGTGTTGAGCGGCAGCGGCAAGGACTTGCTCGGCAACGAGTTCGTGCGCCGCGCCTTCCTCGGACACTAAGCCGGACCGGCCGGCTCCGGCGTACCCAGATAGGCCGCGATGACGCGGGGATCGCGCGCGATGCGGTCCGGCTCGCCCTCGGCGATCTTGCTGCCCGCGTCGAGCACGAAGATATGGTCGGACACGCGCATGACGGCGCGCATGTCGTGCTCGACCAGAAGCACGGTCACGCCGCGCTGGCGAACCTGGCGCAGGATGTCGACAACCTCTTCCGTTTCCGTCGGGTTGAGACCGGCACAGGGCTCGTCAGCGAGCAGCAGCAGCGGTCGTTGGGCAATCGCGCGAGCCAGCTCCAATCGGCGCAGATAGCCCACGGTCAAACTGATCGCCGGCCGATCGGCGAGGTCGCTCAGCCCGGCCAGTGCGAGCGCGGCCGCCGTTTCGGTCTCGACATCGCGTGCGCCGGCACGCCCGAACAGCGCGCCCATGCGCACATTGTCGAGTACGGACAGTTCGGGGAAAGGCTTGGCGATCTGGAAGCAGCGCGCGATGCCGAGCTGGGCGATGCGGTGGGTATCCAGGCCGTCGATGCGCCGACCTTGGAATCGGATTTCGCCGGCGCTCGGCGGCAAATAGCCGGTCACGAGATTGAAGAACGACGATTTGCCCGCGCCGTTCGGGCCAATCAGACTGCAAATGCTGCCTTCGGGCACAGCAATGCTAACGTCGTTGACCGCGACCACGCCGCGGAACCGCTTGGTCAGACCGGCGACGGCAAGGATCGGCTCGCTCATGGCGACGCACCATCCTTGCGCCAGCGCAGCAGGGGTGCCACGTAGCCCAGGATGCCGCGCGGTGCCAGCATGACGATGGCAACGAGCAGCGCACCCGTCACGAACATGTGGGTATCGAGCAGGCGGCCCAACACCATCTGGGTCAGCACGACCATGATGCCCGCGCCCAGGATCGGCCCGGCCAGCGTGCCGATACCGCCCAGCAGGGCGTAGACCATGACGTTGAGGCTGAAATCGGTGCGGTAGACCGACCCCGACGTGATGTAACCGAGGGCATGGGCATAGATGATGCCGAGCATGCCGGTCAGCACGGCACTCAGCACGAAGGCGGCGGTCTTGTAGCGCTCGGTCGGCACGCCCAGCATACGGGCGGTGTCTTCGTCCTCGCGGATGGCGAGCAGGCCGTGGCCGAGCCGCGTGACCTTGACGGCGAAGGCGGCGCCCAAGGTCAAGACCCCGGCAATCAGGAACAGGTAATAATAGAACGCCTGGGGCTCGACATGGGCGGGCGCGATCTGAGGCAGGACGATGCCGAGCGAGCCCTTGAAGGCATCGACATTGTTGTTGAGTTCGCCCAGCACCTGGGACACGCCGAGCATGGCGATGGCGAAATAGATGCCGCGCAGACGCAGGATCGGATAGGCCAGCAACGCCGCCAGCACGGCGCAGGCACCTGTTCCGGCGAGCATGCCGACCACGAAGTTCAGCCCGGCCGGCTTGATCTGGAACGAGGTCTCGACCAATGCGGCCACAAAGGCGCCGAGCCCGATGAACGCGGTGTGCCCGAAGCTCCAATAGCCGGCGAAGCCGCCCAGAATGGTCCAGGCGACCGCGAGCGCGGCGGAGAACAGAAACAGCTGCGCCACGCGGATATGGAACGGCGCCAGGAAGACCGGGGCCAGCGCCAGCGCGACCAGCGCGATCAATGCCAGGACGATCCATCGGCGGTGACTGCGGATGCCCTGTGCCAGCATCAGCGCGACCCGCTGAAGGCGTTGCCGAGCAGTCCGGCCGGCCGGACCAGCAGCATGACCACCAGGATCAGGAACATCATGACATTGGGAAAGGCCGGCCCGATGGCCTGGGAGGTCGCGGTGCTGATCACGCCCAGCAACAACCCGCCCAGCAAGGCGCCGGATGGGCTGCCCACACCGCCGAGCGTGACGACGACAAAGGCGTTGATCGTCCAATGCACCTCGTCCGGCGGCGAGAACGGCATGACGATGCCGAGAATGGCGCCGGAGGCGCCGGCAAAAGCCGCCGACATGCCGAAAGTCAGGCCATAGACATGGCGCACATCGACCCCGCACAGGCGCGCCGCCAAATCCTGCTGCGCCGTCGCCCGGATAACCCGACCGATCCCGGTGCGGTGCAGCGCCAGGGCCAGCAAGCTGAGCAGCACCAGGCTGGCGCAGAGCGCGCTGATGCGCACGAGATCGACGGTCACCGGGCCGATGACGAAGAAGGTGAATGCCCAGGACGGCGTGATGCTCTTGAAATCGGGCGAGAAAATCAGGACCAGCAGGTTGCGCAGCATGAGCGCCACGCCGAATGTCACCAGCATGGACGCGACCAGGGACGAACGGTCAACCGCAAGCTGGATCAACCCGCGCTGATAGACGTAACCCAGGCAGAACAGCACCGCCATGACCGGCGGGATCGACAGCAGCGGATCGACGCCGAGCGTCTGCCAGAAAAAATAAGAGAGATAGGCGCCAATCAGCACGATCACGCCGTGACTGAGATTGACCACGTTCATGACGCCAAAGATCAGGGAGAATCCGATCGCGGCCAGGGAATAAAGCCCGCCCAGCACCAGGCCGTCGACAAGGGTTTGCAGGACAAGCTGCATGAAGCGCTTACTTCGCCTGGTTGATGAAAGCTTGGGCGGCGTCGCGGCAGGTGCAGAACCAGACGTTGGGAAAGCCCTGGATGAAGGCGATCATGTCGCGCAGCAATTGCAGGCGCGAGGGCCGACCGATCGCTTGGGGATGCATGACCAGATCGAACAGTCCGCCCGCTCGGTAGATGGCGCGAAACTCATCCTGCCAGATCGTCAGCACATGGGCGTTGGTCTGGATCGCGCGCGGCGCCTTGATCGAGAACACCATGTACACCGCGTCGTCGAGCGACCAGTGCCAGGGTAGCTCGACCAGCGCGCGCTTGTTGGCGCCGTGGGCGTGGAAATAGGGGTTGATGGTGTCCATCATCGAGCTGTCGTAGAGGAAGTTGCGCTCCACCAGCAGCTTGATCAGGTTATTGCTGGTCTCGCCCGCGGGCGAACGATAGCCCACGGGCACGACGCCGACCGTGCGCTTCAGGGACTCCAGCCCCTTCTCCATTTCCTCCAGTTCGCCGGCGGGATCGGTCGGCTCGATCCATTTGTGCGAATAGCTGTGATGGGCGACCTCGTGGCCGTCCTTGAGGATGGCCTCGACACGGGACGTATGGTGCTCCGCCGTCCAACCCGGCACAAAAAAGGTGGCGGGCAGCCCGCCCATCTCGCGCAGGATCGGCAGGATGCTCGGCACCGCCACCTTGGCGCCATAGGCACCCTGAGAGAGCGTGCCCGGCCGGTTGATGTTGCTGGGGTCCCGGCCGAGCCACAGGGTCTCGGCGTCGAAGTCGAACGTCAGCAAGACGGCGCATTGCGCGCCGTTCGGCCAAATGACCGGTGTGTCGATCATGGCGGCCGGCGTTAGGTCTTCTCCGTCCATTTCGGCGAGGGATAGATGAGGCCTGCGGTTTTGGCCGAGGCGGGGAAGACCAGCTCGACCTGGCCCTTCTGGACCTGGCCGATCGCCGGTCCGAGCAGGATGGCATCGCCATCGCCCTGGGCGGTGAACTTGACGCGCCCGTAGAGCGTATCGACATCGAGCACCGCCAGCGCATCGCGCACCGCGTCGGGCTTGGTGCTCTTGGCCGCTTCCATGGCGTGGACGTAGAGGGTGATGCAGGTGGCACCGCCGGCCGTGTGATAGGCGAGCGGTCGCGTGTTGTGCTGGCGGTAATAGGCGGCGAATTGGCCGGCCGAGCCGAAGAACTTGTCCTTGTAGGCAGCTCGGTCATCCCAATATATCTGGACGCAGATCGCGCCAGCGTACTTGCCCAGGGTCTCGCGATAGGTCTGCAATTGCGGGCCGAGCGTCTGGTAGAGCAAGGGCACGTTGGTGTTGCTCGCGATCATCTGGCGCGTGATCAGCAGCGAGTTCTGGTCATGGGTGGTGCAGATCACCATGTCCGGCGTCTTGGCCCTGAGCGAGGCCATGACGCTGGACACGTCGGTGATCTGCTCCGGCAGCTGGAAGCTGTCGGTCAGTTCGAAGCCGCCGGCCTTGCAATCGTTGATGGCGCCCTCGCCCTGGGTCTTGGAGAAGGCATCGTTGGTCATGATAACAGCGAAGGTCTTCGGCCGCGGCGCGATCGACTTGAAGAACTCGACGGAGGAGATGAACTGCTTGGTCGCGCGCGGGAATAGGCCGAACACGTATCTGAAACCCTGATTGAAGATCTGGTCGGACCCGCCGCCGGCCTGCACCATCGGCTTTTTCGCGCGCTCGGTGATCGCCGCCGTGGGCAGCACGATATTGCTGCCGAACGAGCCGAGATAGAAATCGACGCCCTCGTCGATCTGGCGCTGGATCAGGGTGGTGGCGCGCGCGGGATCGCTGGCGTCGTCGAACATGCGCAGCTCCAGCATGTACTTCTCGCCCGCGATCTCGACGCCGCCCTTGTCGTTGAAGAACTTGATGGCGGTCTGATAACCGTGATGGACGTTGAGCCCGGTTTCCGCCGCCCGGCCGCTGAGCGGCACGGAGCCGCCGAAGACGAGCTTCTTGGCCTGGGCCTGTGCCGGGCGGATCAACGGCGCCGCAACGGCGGCCGCGCCCGCGAGTTTGACGAAATTCCGCCGACCGAGCTTTGCCATGGTCCGTCTCCCCGAAATGTCTGTCCCGACGCCCAACGCCGGGGGTCGGCAGAGTTTAGGCGGGGCGGAGCCACGCGGCAATCGGGAAGGCGTACCCTAGTGCCATGCAATGCGCGTATGGCCGATACGTCGACACCAGGCAGCCCCCTGGGCTAACCTGGGCTACGACAGTTCATAAGGAGGCGTCGCCCGTGAGCACCGCCAGCCAGCCCCGACGCGCATCGTTCGACGCCATTCCCGTCGTCGATATCGCCGCGCTTGCCGCGCCGGAAACGCCGGCGGCGCGGGCGACGTCGGACGCGCTGTGCCGCGCTTACGAGCAGGTCGGCTTTGCCAGTATCACCGGCCATGGCGTGCCCCGGGACTTGATCGACCGCTGCTTCGCCGCCAGCCGCGCCTTTCACGCCGCGTCGATCGAGCGCAAGCAGTCGATCGCGATCAACGCATTTCACCGCGGCTATATGGGCTTCGCCACCTCGACCATCGTGACGTCGACCGTGGCGCGCAACACCAAGCCCAATCTGAGCGAGTCGCTTCTGGTCATGCACGAGCTGGCGCCCGACGATCCCGATTTGGTCGCGGGCCGCCCCCTCCAGGGACCCAATCGATGGCCCCAGTGGCAGCCGGATTTCAAGCCGACCATCCTCGCCTATATGGAAGCGCTTGAAGTCGTGGCGCGCCGGCTGCTCGACGCGTTCACCCTCGGCATGGGTTTGCCGAGCGAGTTGCTGGAGCCGCTGTTCCAACGCCCGACCGTGTTCCTCCGCCTGCTTCACTATCCGCCCCATCCCGCCGACGCGCCCGACGGCCAGTTCGGCTCGGCGCCGCATACCGATTACGGCTGCATGACCATCCTGGCTCAAGATACCTCGGGCGGGCTCCAGGTTCGCACACCCGACGGCAATTGGGTCGATGCCCTGCCCATGCCGGGCGCCTTCGTGCTCAATCTGGGCGATCTGATGCCGCGCTGGAGCAATGGCCGCTTCCGCTCGACACCGCATCGGGTGATCAATAACAAGACCGGCAGCGATCGCTATTCCCTGCCCTTCTTTTTCGACCCCAGCATGGATGCGCGGATCGAATGCCTGCCCGGCTGCGCCGGCCCCGACAATCCGCCGCGTTTCCCGCCCATGCGCTATGGCGATTATCTGATGGAACGGCTGGACAAGAACTACGACTATCGCAAATCAGGCCCGTGATGCCCGGAGGCGCCCGCTAACCATGGCCGAGAAGAAACCGCCGCGCCATATCGTACTGACCTCGCACCCCAGCGGTCGAACCGCGAAGGGCCCGGCCTTGAACTGGGACGCGGCGGGCTCCCAGGTACGCGGGCCGGTGGTGGCGACGGTCACCCGGCCCGAGCTGCGCAATGCCATCGGAACCCATTCCGGCTCCTACGCGCTCTATCGCGCGCTCGCCATCGCATCGGGCAGCCTCGACCGCGACCACCGGCCCGACTTGACCAATACCGCGCCGGCCGAGCCGATCGGCCCATTCCCCCAATGGTCGGAGCCGGGCCGCATCGTGTCGCTCGATCCTTGGGGCCATATGATCAGCGCCGCCTTCGCCGATCACCTCGGCCGCGGCGTCGATATCCGCCCGACCATCGCGGTGACCAAGGCGCATATCAACATGCCCGAGTTGCGCGACGCCATCGAGGCGGGCCGGCTCAAGCCCGACGGCACCCTGTTGCGCGACAATGGCGACGTCGCCGTGACCAAGGCGGCGATCGAGCCGGTCTGGTACCTACCGGGCGTCGCCAAGCGTTTCGGCGTCACCGACAACGAACTCAGGCGCACGCTATTCGAGGAAACCGGCGGCATGTTCCCCGAACTGGTGACCCGGCCGGATTTGCAAGTCTTCCTGCCGCCCATCGGCGGCCAGACCGTTTATATCTTCGGCCAGACCGCCCATCTCGGCGATCCCAACCGCAAGATCGCCTGCCGCGTTCACGACGAATGCAACGGCTCCGACGTGTTCGGCTCCGACATCTGCACCTGCCGGCCCTATCTGGCCCACGGCATCGAGGTCTGCATTGCGGCGGCCCAGAAGGGCGGCGTCGGCGTTATCGTCTATAGCCGCAAGGAGGGCCGGGCACTCGGCGAGGTGACCAAGTTCCTGGTCTATAACGCGCGCAAGCGCCAGGAAGGCGGCGACCGGGCGGACTCCTACTTTGCGCGCACCGAATGCGTCGCCGGCGTGCAGGACATGCGCTTCCAGGAATTGATGCCCGACGTGCTGCACTGGCTGGGCATACGCCGGATCGACCAGTTTGTCTCCATGAGCAACATGAAAAGCGACGCCATTCGCGGCCAGGGCATCGAAATCGTCGAGCAGGTCGCGATCCCTGACGAGTTGATCCCGGCCGATGCCCGGGTGGAAATGGATGCCAAGAAGGCCGCCGGCTACTACACCCCGGGCCCCGTGCCGGGCACGGCGGAGCTATCGCTGCCCAAGGGCCGCGGGCTGAACGAGTAGGCTGGTCTTGCCCTCCCCGACCGATCCGGTCGCCGCCGTCGCATTCTTGCGCCAACCCAATACGATCCGGCAGCGGGCCAACATGCTGCTGGCGCTGGCCGAGCAAAACAAACTCGACCATTTCGCCTACCGCGCCGACAAGCTCGACATCGCCGCGGCCACTGTCGCCGAGGAAATCCGGCGCAATTACCCTACGCTCGACGTGCCCTATCACAGCCGCTGGCGCCATTTCGAAGTCGGCGGCATCGACCGCTGGGCCCAACTCGCGCCCGCCATTGTCGACCCAACAGAGCGAGCGCGGGCGCGCATCGATCTGGCCGTGGTTTCCGTGCTGCTCGACGCCGGCGCGGGCGCAGCGTGGTCCTACCGCGAGGCCGCGACCGGGCAGGTTCATGCACGGTCAGAGGGGTTGGCGGTCGCTAGCTTCGCCATGTTCGCCGCCGGCGCGTTCTCAGCCCGAGCCGGTCGCAAGCTGCAAGCCGACGCATCAGGCCTCCAGGCGTTCGACCAAGCCGCACTGACCCAAGGCTTCCAAGTCACGACCGACAATCCTCTGGTCGGGCTCGCCGGCCGCGCGAGCTTGATCAACGCGCTCGGCCGGGCGCTGGCGGCGCGACCGGACTTGTTCGGCGCGAACGAGCCGCGCACCGGCCGGCTCACCGATCATTTCCAGGCGCGCGCACGCGGCGGCGCGCTGCCGGCTTCCGATGTGCTCGCGGCACTGCTCGACGGGCTGTCGTCGATCTGGCCCGGGCGGATCGAACTCGGCGGCGTCAACCTGGGCGACGTCTGGCGGCATCCTGGGATCAAGACCGGCGATCTGACCGACGGTCTCGTGCCCTTCCACAAGCTGTCGCAATGGCTGGCCTATTCGCTGTTGGAGCCGCTGGAGGAAGCCGGCATCGGGATCGTCGATCTCGACGCCCTCACCGGCCTGCCCGAATACCGCAATGGCGGGCTGTTGATCGATCTGGGCGTACTGGTCCCGCGCGATCCCGGCGCGCTCGACCGCGTTCACCGGCCGGCCGATGTGTTCGTGGTGGAGTGGCGGGCTTTGACCGTGGCGCTCCTGGATCGGCTTGCCCAAGGCGTACGCACCAAGTTAGGCGTGACGGCGGCAAGTTTCCCGCTCGCCCGCGTGCTCCAGGGCGGCACCTGGAGCGCGGGCCGCAGTATCGCGGCCGAGCTCAGGCCGGGCGGTGCGCCGCCGATCCGGCTCGACAGCGACGGCACCGTGTTCTAACAGATCAAGGAAGCCGTTTCGCCCCGGGGGAGAGTCCGCATGGCCCAAGTCACCGTCGTCGATCACCCGCTGATCCAGCACAAGCTGACCGGGCTGCGCCGCAAGGAAACCCAGACCGGCGATTTTCGCCGGCTGCTGCGCGAAATCGCGTTGCTGCTGGCCTATGAGGTCACGCGCGACATGCCGCTGACCCGCGAGCGCATCGAGACGCCGTTGATGCCGATGGACGCGCCGGTGCTGGCGGGCAAGCTGTGCTTCGTGTCGATCCTGCGCGCGGGCAACGGCATTCTCGACGGCATGCTCGATTTGCTGCCCTCCGCGCCGGTCGGCCATATCGGGCTCTACCGCGATCCGCAGACGCTCGCCTCGGTCGAGTACTATTTCAAGGTACCCCACGACATTTCCGACCGGCTCGCCATCGTGGTCGATCCCATGCTGGCCACGGGCAATTCGGCGATCGCCGCGGTCCAGCGCTTGAAGGACATCTCGGCCAAGAGCATCAAGCTCGTCTGCATCCTGGCCGCGCCGGAAGGCGTAAAATCGTTTCAGGAGGCGCACCCCGACGTGGCGGTGTTCACGGCAGCGATCGACCGCCAGCTCAACGACCACGGCTACATCCTGCCCGGCCTGGGCGACGCCGGGGACCGGTTGTTCGGGACGAAGTAGGTAGCGGCTAGTCTCGGTGGTTTCCAACCATGTTCCCAGACGCATTCCAAACTGCCCGGCTGATCCTGCGACCGATCAGACCGTCCGATGCGGCCCCCATTTTCGATACCTATGCGCAAGACCCCGACGTCACCCGCTACCTGACATGGCGGGCGCACCAGACCCTTGCGGATACAGAAGCCTATGTCTCTCGATGCCTGACGGCTCCGTCCCATCTATTCCGCACATATGCCCTGGTGGGACGGCAGGACGACGAGGTGCTAGGGGCTTTTGGCATACGCCAACCCGAAGCCTATCGGCTCGGCTATGCCTACGTCCTAGCACGCAAATGGTGGGGGCAGGGTTTAATGACGGAAGCGCTCACCGAGGTCGCGAGTTGGGCGCTGAATCGCGGCGATATCTGGCGCATAGGCGATTTTTGCGACGTGGATAATCTTGCATCGGCACGCGTGATGGAAAAGGCAGGGATGACGCGAGAGGGATTGCTGCGGCGCTGGTCCATGCATCAAAATGTTAGCGACGAGCCACGCGACTGCTTCAGCTTCGCCAAGATCAGGTGAGTGCGGGTCGCAGCAGCGATCGAGGGTCTACCTGAACTGCTTGCCCAACCTCAGCCCCTGGCGCTGATAGTTCGAGCCCAGTTCCTGGCCGTAAAGCCGCTCCGGCGGGGCGGAGAGCCGCTCGTAGCGCAGCCAGCCCACGACCTGTTCGTGTTCGAGCACGAAGGGCACCTCGTGGGAACGCACTTCGAGTACGGCGCGGCTGCCTTGGCCGGCCTGACCCCAGCCGAAACCGGGGTCGAAGAAACCGGCGTAGTGGACGCGGAACTCGCCCACATTGGTGTCGTAGGGCACCATCTCGGCGGCGTAGTCGGGCGGCACGGTCACCGCCTCCTTGGTTGCCAGGATGTAGAAATCGTCGGGGTTGAGCACGATGCCCCGCGTGCCGCGCCGGCGGATCGGGTCCCAGTATTCCTCGGGGTCGTAATGGGCGCGGCGGTCGACATCGATCACGCCCGTGTGCTTGCGCGCCTGATAGCCGATCAAGCCGGTCGCCGTGTCGCCTTCCAGGTCGAGCGTGACGCCGATCATGTCGTCTTTGATGGTCTCGCGGCCGGGTTCGACATGGACGAGCTTTTCGCGCTGTTGCAATTTGCGCAGCGCGCTGGCGCTGAACTGAGGTGTGCCGCGGCGCAGGCGGAGTTGGTTGAGCCGCGTGCCCGGGCGCACCAGCACGCTGAAAGTGCGCGGCGCGATCTCGGCATAAAGCGGGCCCTTGTAGCCCGGCTCGACCCGGTCGAAGGCGGTGCCGCGATCGGTGATCAGACGCACGAAGATGTCGAGCCGGCCGGTCGAACTTTTGGGATTGGCGAAGGCGACCAGCTTGGCACCGAGCGCCACGCGTTCCATCAGCGGCACGATATAGACGCAGCCGCGCTCCAGCACCGCGCCGCCCGTGAGGTCGAGCCGATGCATGTCGAAGGACGCGATTTTGTCGCGCACGGTGGCGTCGGGACCAGGCAGGAAACTGGCGGGCGCGCGGAAGGCCTCGACGCCGAGACGCAGATCGAGACTCGCGGGCTGCACTTGGTCTTCGCCGATCGCCTGGTCCGCCGCAATCTCGCCCGTGCGCACCAGCTCGCGAATGGCCTGGAACGGAAGGATGCCGGTAGTGCGCGGCTGCTCGCCCGTGCCCGGATCGGGCAGGGTTTCGGGCAGATCGGGAAACAAGGGTCGCGCGGCCTCGGCCATCGCTGCATCCTCCGGAATGGCGCGAAACTTACAGGCCCAGGCTGATTCGGCCAACACCTATGTAGCACACGCAATTGCCGGAAATGCCCACAGAGTTACCCACAAGTCCCAGCAGGAAAACCCGTGCTATGCCCGATTTCCACAACCCGGAGCCCGTATTTATTCAGGCTTCGACGTATCGAACGCGCTCCGGCTCGACGGGCCCCGGCTTGACGCGTCGGGACGCTCCACTAGAGTTTCCCGTGCCCTTGCTCGCCAACCCGTTCCATCCCCCGCCCCCTCAGGCCTTCATGGTATGATGTGACCGCTGAGATCGTCGAACCCGAGCGCCGCACGCCCATTGTTGCGGAGGCCGATGTGGTCGTGCTTGGCGGCGGACCGGCCGGCGTCGCTGCCGCTACCGCCGCGGCACGCCATGGCGCACGCACCCTGTTGATCGAGCGCTACGGCTTCCTCGGCGGCATGGGCACGGCCGCCATGGTGACCAATTTCTGCGGGCTCCACGCCTTGATCGGCGGCGAAGTCCGCCAGATCGTGCACGGCATCGCCGACGACATTCTCGACCGGCTCAAGCAGCTCGACGGTCTCAACACGCCCCATGTCGTGCTGGGCAAGACGGCCGCCCAGTCCTATGACGTCAGCGCCTACAAGCTGGCGCTGGACGATATGGTGCTCGGCGCCGGCGCGGCCGTGCGATTCCATGCGCTCGCGGTTGGCTCGGTCATGGCGAGACAGCGCATCCGGGCGCTCCTCGTGGAAACTAAATCGGGTCGCGGTGCCATCGCGGCGGATCAGTTCATCGATTGCTCCGGCGACGCCGACCTCGCCCATTGGGCCGGCGCGCCCTATGACAAGGGCGGTCCCGGCGGGTTCATGGCCTTCCCCACACTGATGTTCAAACTCGCCAATGTGGACACGCCGCGCGCGCTGACCGAGGGTAAACCGCGCCTGGGCGAGCTGATGGCCAAGGCGGAGGCGGATGGCGCATTCACATTTCCGCGCCGGTCGGTGATTATCAATCCCCAGCACCATGAGGGCCAGTGGCGCATCAATGCCACCCAGATCACCCGGGCCGGCCGGCCGCTCGACGCCACAAATGCTGAGGATTTCAGCTTCGGCGAGATCGAGGGCCGCCGCCAGGTGCAGGACTATTTCAAATTCCTGCGCGCCTATGTGCCCGGCTTTGAAAAATCCTATCTGCTGGAGATCGCGCCCCAGATCGGCGTGCGCGAAACCCGGCGCGTCCGCGGCGCCTTCCAGCTCGACGCCGAGGCGATCCTCGCCTGTCGCGATTTCGACGATGCCGTCGGCGTCAATGGCTGGCCGGTGGAGCAACACGTGCTGGGCGATGTGGAATGGCGCTTTATCGAGGGCCGCGGCTATGCCCAGGTGCCGTTCCGCGTGTTACTGCCCCAGGGCGTGGACAATCTGATGGTCGCCGGCCGCTGCGCCTCGGCCACCCAGGACGGCCAGGCCAGCCTTCGGGTCTCCGGCCCCTGTTTCGTCATGGGCCAGGCTGCGGGCACGGCGGCTGCCATGTTGCTCGGCGGCAATGCGGTGCCGGCGGAGATCGACATGGCACGGCTTGCCGGCACGCTCCGATCCGATGGCGTGTGGTTCGGCGACTGACCCCGCTCAAGCCTTCTTGAATTTCGGCATGACCTGTTCGGAGAACAGCCGCATCGAGCGCGCGGCCTGGTCGTAAGTGAGGGTGTTGAAGTTGACCTGCATGGAGGCGATTTCGAAGCCGCCGAGTTGGCGGTTGTAATCGGCGATCGCGTCGATCGCGTCGGCGGGCGAGCCGACCCAAGCGGCGCGCTTTTCAACCTGGGTCTCGAACGTCTCCTGACGAAGCCTCGCGATGATCTTATCGTAATTGGGGTAATCGGCGGAACTCAGCCCCTCCGTCCAGTCGCTGGCCGCATCGACGAGGGATTTGAGATAGCGATTGAGCGGTTCGCGCGCGATATCGACCGCCTCGGCCCGCGTCGGCGCCGTGAACATGTGGAAGGCGAGCATGACCCGGCCCTGGCCCTTGTGCCCGGCCGAACGCCAGGCCTCGCGATAAAGCCCGATCATCTCCGCCATCTTGGCGCCGGCCATGGGGATCGCCATGATCGAATGGGCGGCACGGCCGGCGTTGATGAAACTATCCGGCGTCGACAGCGCCGCTACCCAGAAGGGCGGACGCGGGAGCTGGGTCGGGCGCGGCAGCGACGTGACGTTCTCGAAGCTATGGAAGCGACCGGCCATCGAAACGTTCTCGTCTTCAAGCAGGCGACGGACCTGCTCCACGCCTTCCTCGAAGCGCGCCCGGCTTTCGTTGACATTGACCCGAAAACGCCGGAACTCATGGGGCAGGAAAGCGCGCGCGAAGCCGACTTCCAACCGGCCGCCCGAAATGGCATCGAGCATGCCGATCTCGCCCGCTAGTTTGAGCGGGTTGTTGAATACGGGCAGCACCGCGCCCGTGATCAGGCGGGCCCGCGCCGTGCGCTGCGCCGCCGCGGCCAGGAACACGATCGGATTGGGGCTGTAGCCGCCATAGGCGTTGAAGTAATGCTCGACCGTGCGGACATGGCTGTAGCCCAGCGCATCGCATAGCCCCGTCAGGTCGAGACATTCCCGAAAATAGGCATCGGCCGCCTTCGTTTCGGGTCCGACATCGGGGAAAAACTGAATGCCGAATTCCATGCCGCCCTCGCGTCAGTCGGGGCGCGGAATATAGCATCGGCCGGATTACTTGTGTGGGGAGGAATGCAACGGCGGTCGCCGAGTTTCGTCGGCCGCGCCGACCGCACCTCGCGCCCGGGCTCTGCCCCTAACTCTTCTTGGTCTTGGCGACAAAGGCAAAGTGGGCCTTGACCATCTGATCGTCCTGATTGCGCACGCAAAAATATCGCGCCGCGACCTGCCCATTCTGGACGCGGACGATCTCAATGTCGGTATCGAACTGCACCGGCCCTTTGTTTGTGTGGACTCTGAGGGCCAGCCGGAGCTTTTGGTTCACCATGTACTTGCCCATGACCGGCCCGAAGAGAACGCCGACGGTGCTCCAGTTCACGAGATCGACCCGCTCGTCTCGGACGATCACATAGTCGCCGACACCGCCCGCGGCACGCGAACTCCCCCGCATATCTATACTTGCAGCATGCAACTTCGCAATGCAGGCAAGCAACCGCTCCACAAGTAGCTGGCGTGCCGGCTTCGGTGTGGAGCCCGTGTTGATACGCCCCATCAAGCTGTCCAGCTCCTGCGCCGTTTCCGCGGGTGTCTGCTTACTGCTCTGCATCGCGCGCGTCAGGCTACCCTCGTCGAACAAGAGATTGAGGAATTTGATCAATGCCGTGCGCGCGACCTCACCGGGCACCTCGTCGTACAGATCCAAGACCAGAGCGATCTTGCGAAATTGGGGCGCCCCCTCCGGCACGAGCTTGCCCATCATATCAGGCGTGATCAGACGGCCCACCCGGGCCTCGATCGATGCAATTATATCTGCCCGACCGATGGCGGGATCGATCTTCGAGAACAGCTTCAACATGCGCTGTAGCGCCGCCAGCTCCTCCGTCGGGGAGCGCGAGGCAAAGATGCCCGGCAAATCCATGACGCGCTTGACATGGGCCATCAACACCGCACGGCAGAGCGGTAAATCGAACGTACCTAAAAACCTGACAAGCTTCTGCCGAGCCGGCTCCGTCGCGCCGGGCGGGCCCGGCGGGGCCGTACGCTCAGCCATTGCCAGCAAGCGTAAAATGCGCGCCTCGCGGGCTTCCGTGGCGCCATAGAGATCGTCGAGGACGGCCGGCCGCGCCAAGATCTCACTCAACAAGTCATCGAACGCGCCAAGCGCCGCCGGCGTCAGCTTGCCCTCGCCTAGGGGCAGCAGGCGCTCGATCTTGTCGGTCCAACTCGTGGCGCCCCTCAAAAGATGCGTCAGAGCAGCAAAAGCCGGTTTCAGATCGCTACTATTCGCGCACAGCACATTCAGAAGATTGACCGACAATGCGGCATCGCTGAGATCGAGCACGAGCTTCTTGGCATTCGAAAAGATGGCATCGGTGTAAACGAACAAATCGCGCACGCGATCGCTGGCAGACTGCCCCGTCCCCGAAACCTGAGCGATGGCCTACCTGCTGCACATATCCCGCCAGCCGGCTGCCGGAATTGGTCAGCGCCAAGCCTTACTCGTAACCGTGCAGCAGTTCGATCGGGGTCAACCACATCTCGTCCAGGTAGGGCGCCAGAACTCGGCCGATGAGCCGGCGGGACTCCAGGCCATAGACATCATCGATGTTCCGGCAGTGGGCCGTGCCACGCGGGCCGGCCTCGCCCTTTGGCTTGGGTGGGTTGGATGCGGCTGCAAGACTCATAGTAACTCGTTCCAATCTGGTGTTGGCTTGACTGCTAACCAGTGCTTCGGGGGGAGCCCGCATGACGACATGCCGACTCGTCACCAGTCGATTTGAGCACGAACGCAGTTAACAAGTCGTAAAGGCCGAACACCCAACGGCCCCAGCAATTTAGCACCTAGGCCGCACTTCTGCCTTTCTTGCCTGCGACCTGGCGCATGCCCGATTTCGGCCCAACCAGACGCGCTACCGCCTCGAAAGCCAACTCATAGCCGTGGGCGCCGAACCCGCAGATGATGCCCTTCACGATCGGCGACACGAAGGAACGATGGCGGAACTCTTCCCGTGTGTGCGGGTTGGACAGGTGCAGCTCGATCACCGGCATGTCGCAGGTCAGCAGGGCATCGAGGATAGCAACCGAGGTATGGGTATAAGCCGCGGGGTTGATGATGATGCCGGCGCAACTCGTGCGCGCTTCTTGAATCCAGGTGACAAGCTCGCCCTCGTGGTTGGACTGACGGAAGGCGAGGTCGAGGCCGTGAACTTTCGCAAGCTTACGCAACCGGCCCTCGATGTCGGCCAGCGTGTCGTAGCCATAAATCTCGGGCTGGCGCGTGCCAAGCATGTTCAGGTTGGGGCCGTTGAGCACCATGATCTTGGGTTTCATCGCACTGATCTGCCTTGTCGTGTTGATGATCGGTCCTAACCCCGCCCGCGCCTATCGTCAATGCGCCCGGGCCACCCGATTGCGCAAACGCGGTCGGTGGCCATGGCAGAGCCGCTACCGCCGCCCCCGGGGCTTCTTCTTCGGCGCCGACTTGCGCGCCGTCGGCTTCTTCGCCGCCGCCTTCGCTGCGGGAACGGCCTTGGCGGCAATCGCCTCGATCTCGACCAGCCAGGTCGGGCTGGCCAGTCCGGCAACCAGCACCAGAGTCGAGGCCGGCGCCGCGTCGCCCATCAAGCCTTGCCGAATGCCGCGCGCCTTCGGCACCTGGCTGCCATCCATCATGTAAGTAACAAGCTTGATGATATCGCCCGTCTTCATGCCGGCGGCCTGGACGATTGCGAGGACGTTCTTGAGCGCCTGCTCGTATTGCGCCTCAAACCCCCCGGCAAGGCTGCCGTCGGGGCGCACGCCGACCTGGCCGGACACATGGAGCCAGCGTGCGCCCGGGTCGGTTACCACGCCTTGACTATAGCGCGAGAAGGGCGGCGCAACGGTGCTGGGGTTGAGTTTCTTGCTCATGATTTTGGTGCCTCCGGTATCGATATGGGTGGGCCATGCTAGCTCAACGTAACGCGATCGGCCATGACGGCGGACAGGACGCCTGCCCGCCCGATGCGATATTCCTCAGACGCCTCGCCGATGCGCGAGGCGATGTGGGGCATGGCATCGGAATTACGCTCGCCTGTCGACCATGATTTCGGTCACTATGCCGACCTCAACCTCGCCCGTTTCGAGCGGGCATGGTCGGACTATCGGGGGCAATGGGGGCAAACATGAGCGCGCCACCGCGCCACGCGCGCGCCATCATTATCGGTGGCGGCATCATTGGTTGCTCGACCGCCTATCACCTGGCCCGGTGCGGCTGGCGCGACATCGTCTTGCTCGAACGCAAGAAGCTGACCAGCGGCTCGACCTTTCACGCCGCCGGCCTGGTCGGCCAGCTCCGCAGCTCCGCCAATATCACCCGGCTGCTGACCCATTCGGTCGAACTCTACGCGCGGCTTGAGGCGGAAACCGGCCAGGCCACGGGCTGGAAGCAATCGGGCGGGCTTAGGCTCGCCTGCACGCCCGCGCGCATGATCGAACTGGAGCGCCAGGCGACCACGGCGCGGAGCTTCGGCCTTGCCGTCGAGGTGCTGACGGCCAAACAGGCGCGAGACCTGTGGCCTGCTATGTTAGTCGACGACGTGGTCGGTGCGGTTTTCCTGCCCACGGACGGCCAGGCCAACCCATCGGACATCACGGCGGCGTTGGCTCGGGGTGCGCGACAGGCCGGTGTCGCCATTTTCGAGGATTGCGCAGTCACCGCGATCCGTACGGATAAGGGCCGAGCCGTTGGCGTGTCGACCGAAGCTGGCGATATCGATAGCGAAGTCGTCGTCAATTGCGGCGGGCAATGGGCGCGCGATATCGGCGCCATGGCCGGGGTTTCCGTACCGCTGCAATCGGTTCAGCACCAATACCTTGTAACAGAGCTGGTTCCCGGATTGCCGCGCAACCTGCCCACGATGCGCGATCCCGATCGCCTGATTTATTTCAAGGAGGAAGTGGGTGGGTTGGTCATGGGCGGCTACGAGCCCAACCCCATTCCCTGGGCACTCGACGGCATTCCCGAAGGATTTCATTTCACCCTGCTCGACAGCAATTGGGATCATTTCGAGCCCCTGATGGTCCAAGCGCTGGCCCGTGTACCGGCCTTGCAGACCGCCGGCATCAAGCAGCTCATCAACGGCCCGGAATCTTTCACGCCCGATGGCAATTTCATTTTGGGCGCGGCGCCGGAGCTGGCCAATTTCTACGTCGGCGCCGGTTTCAATGCCTTCGGCATCGCATCCGCCGGCGGGGCGGGCAAGGCTCTGGCCGAATGGATCGCAGCGGGCGAGCCGCCTATGGATCTCTGGCCCGTGGATATCCGCCGTTTCGGCCAACCTCATCGCGACCGGGATTTTGCACTGACACGCACCTTGGAGGCCTATGGCAAACACTACACGGTCGCCTGGCCCCATGAGGAATACGAGACCGCGCGGCCCTGGCGAACCTCGCCGCTCTATGAGCGATTGAAGGCCGCAGGCGCGGTATTCGGCTCGAAATTCGGTTGGGAACGGCCGAATTGGTTCGCCAACACGGGCGAAACCGCCAAGGACGAGCCCAGCTTCGGTCGGGCCAATTGGTTCGAGGCCGTCGGGCGCGAGCATCGCGCCGTGCGCGAACGGGTCGCGCTGTTCGACCAGACCAGCTTCGCCAAGTTCATGGTGGCCGGCCGCGATGCCGAACGTGCGTTGTTATGGATATGCGCCGGGGATGTTACCCGGGCACCGGGCAGCCTCGTCTATACCCAGATGCTGAACCGCCGGGGCGGTATCGAATGCGACCTGACGGTTTCGCGGTTGGCGGAGGACCGCTACTACATCGTCACGGGCACCGCCTTTGCCACCCATGACCGCGATTGGATCGAGCGCAACCTGCCGCTGGATTGCGACGCTCGACTGATCGACGTGACGGGCGAATTCGCAACCCTATCCCTGATGGGGCCCCGGGCGCGCGATGTGCTCCAAGCGGTCACGCGCGACGACGTGTCCAATGCCGCCTTCCCCTTCGGCCGGGTCCGCACGGTCGCCATCGCGGGTGCGCCTGTTCATGCGCTGCGCGTGACCTATGTGGGAGAACTTGGCTGGGAGCTTCATGTTCCCACGGCCTCGGCCACCTCTGTCTATGATGCTTTGATGACGGCCGGTGCGGCTCACAGCATCGCAAACGCTGGCTATCGCGCCATCGAATCCTTGCGCCTGGAGAAAGCCTATCGCGCCTGGGGCTCGGATATCGGGCCGGATTATACGCCGCTCGAGGCGGGGCTGGGTTGGGCCGTCAAGCTGCGCGCGAACACGCCGTTCCTGGGACGCGAAGCGATCGAGGCCCAGCGCGGGCAATCGCTCGCTCGCCGGCTGACCACCTTCACGGTCGACGACCCAACCGTCACCCTACTCGGCCGGGAGACCATCTATCGCAATGGCGAACGGGTCGGCTGGCTGAGCAGCGGCGGCTGGGGCTATACGGTCGGGACCAATATCGGGCTCGGATATGTCCGCAATCCCGATGGCGTCGGCGACGACTATCTCCGGACCGGAAGCTACGAGCTTGAAGTGGCGACCCGCCGGGTGCCGGCGCGGTTGCAGATAGGGCCGCTCTACGATCCGCGGAGCGAGCGGATCAAAGCCTGAGGGCAAAGAGAAACCCCTCCCCCGCTTGCGCGAGAGAGGGGTTTCGGCAGAACAAGCGTAAAGCGATTAGGCCTGCTGGATGGCCGACAGCGACCACGCGCCGCCGCGCGGACGCACGAAGGTCCACACTTCGGTCATGGTCGTGGGCGCCGTGTTGGACCCTTCGACCAGGCGGCCGGAGCGATCGACGCCGTAGTCGAGCGCGCCGAAGCGGAGCGCCACGGTGGCATACTCCGCATTGCCCTCGGCCCAGGCTTCGGCGATCGAGCCGGATTCGAGCGCGACCTGTTCGGTCACGGTCTTGACGCCCCGGCGCGACTCGTCGGCCAGCTGCTCGTTAAAGTAGGACAGCATTTCAGGCGTGACTTGGGCTGCCAGCGCCTTGGCGTCCGACATGGACCAGGCGCGCTGGATTTCGATCAGCATCTTTTCGAAATGGCCCAAATCGGCATCCGTAACGCCGATCTCGTCCTTGCCGCCATCGCTCGGCTGGGGCGCCGCGCCGCCGGCGGACCCGCTCGTGGGGTTCAGGTCGAGCGAGCGGCGCTCCATCGTGCCGCCCGTGGCGCCGGCGCCGGCATAAGCCGGCTGCATCCCCGCCTGGGCCTGAGAGCGCCGGCGGAAGAAGGAGATCGCGAGATAGGCAATGCCGCCGATGAGTGCGATCTGAAGCAGCAAGCCGAGCATGCCGCTCATGCCGCCAAGACCGCCCTCGGGGAACAGACCGCCGCCGAACAGCATCCCGCCGATGCCGGCGCCGATCAGGCCGCCCATCATGCCGGCCATGAAAGGATTACGCTGGAACCAAGAGGGCTGGGCCGCTGCCGCCGGGGCTGCGGCGGGCTGGTTGGGGCGCGCCGGTTGAGCCGCTTGCGGTTGGGTGGCGCTACGCTCCATAGGGCGCGCCGCCTGGGGCGCCGTCTGGGTCTGCGGCACGGCCTGATCGGTGCGCGACCCGCGGCTACCCTGGCTCGACGACCGGCCGGCGGCTGCCTCGGCCAAGGCTGGCGCCAGCGCCAGAACGGCTGTGAATACAAGACCCCAAACGATGTGTGACTTTTTCATGGACATAGCCTCCCTATTTGCAGCCCGCATGCGCAGGATGACCCTTGTAATATGGACGAGATGGCCAGCGCTTTCAATAGGCTTGCGCTATCGGCGAATCAAGTGGTGCGGTCGCCCAAGCCAGCCAATCCCGCGCCTCACCCCCAGGAGGGACACAAAATTGTCACGGACGCGCTTGTGATAGGCGTCGAGCCACGCTGTCTCCGCCGCTGTCATTAAGGCGGGCTCGACCAGATTGCGATCGATCGGCGCTAGGGTCAGGGTGTCGAACCCCAGCATGGAACGCTCGGCACCCGCGATCCCGGAGAGTTCGACCACCGTGACCAGGTTTTCGATGCGGATACCATAGGCGCCGGTCTTGTAATAGCCGGGCTCGTTGGACACGATCATGCCCGGCCGGAGCGCCACGGTGTTGGGGATTTTGGAAATGCGGTGGGGTCCTTCGTGCACGCTCAGATAGCTGCCGACACCGTGGCCGGTGCCGTGGTCGTAGTCGAGCCCGGCCTGCCACAGCGGTAGGCGCGCCAGCGCATCGAGCTGCGAGCCCGACGTGCCCGCCGGGAAGCGCGCGGTCGCCAGCGCGATATGGCCTTTGAGCACGCGCGTGAAGCGATCGCGCTCTTCCGCGCCGGGTGCGCCGATGGCAATTGTGCGCGTCACATCGGTGGTGCCGTCCGGATACTGCCCGCCGGAATCGACCAGAAACAGCTCGCCCACCCGGATCGGCCGGTTGGATTCGGGCGTCGCCCGATAATGCACAATGGCGCCGTTGGGGCCGGCGCCGGTGATGCTATCGAAACTGAGATCGCGCAGATCGCCCGCCTCGGCGCGGAACGCTGCGAGCCGTTCGCCCGCCGCGATCTCGGTTAGACGGCCCTTGGGCGCCTCGTGCGCGAGCCAGGCGAGGAAGCGGGTGAGCGCCGCGCCGTCACGCAGATGGGCAGCGCGGCAACCGGCCAGCTCGACCGCGTTCTTGCATGCCTTGGGTAGTTGCACCGGGTCCTCGCCGCGCAGCACGGCGGCGCCGGCCTTGGTCAGGCGGTCGAAGATCCAGGATGGCGCGGCGGCCGGATCGACGCGCACGCGCCGGCCGGCACGGCCGAGCGCGTCGAGGGCCGGACCAAGCTCGTCGGGCTGGCGCACGGCCACCTGATTACCCAGATGATCGAACAGCTCGGGCAATAGTTTGCGCCGGTCGATGAACAGATCGACCGCGCCGTCGCGGTCGAGCACGGCGAAGGAGAGCGCGAAGGGCGTACGCGGCACGTCGCCGCCGCGGATGTTGAGCAGCCAGGCAATCGAATCGGGCGCGTTGAGCACGACCGCATCGGCGCCGTCGGCGACAATTCCGGCGGCGATGGCGCGGCGCTTTTCGGCAGCACCGGCGCCGGCATGGGCGATCTCTTGCACGCGTACCGGGGCGAGCGGTGCCGGCGGCTGGGCCGTCCACACCGCATCGACCGGATTGCCGTCGAGCGCGACTAGCTCGGCCCCGGCGCGCTCGCACGCCGTGCGTAGGCGGCCGACGCCGTCAACCGTGTGCAGCCAGGGGTCGTAGCCGATGCGCTGGCCCCTGCCGGCATTGGCTTGGAGCCAGCGATCCGGCGGCGTTTCGGTCAGGTGTTGGGGGTCGTAGAGGGCGGTGTCGACCTGGCTGCGCACCTGAAGCGTGTAGCGTCCGTCCACGAAGATGGCGGCGCGGTCGGCCAGCACGACGACCACGCCGGCCGAGCCGACAAAGCCGGTCAGCCAGGCAACGCGCTGCGCGCGTTTGGGCAGATATTCGCCCTGGTGTTCGTCGGTGCGCGGCAACACAAATCCGTCAAGGCCGCGCCGCTTCATCTCTGCGCGCAGCAGCGCCAAACGTTCGGCACTCGCGCCAGGCGTAGCCCGGTTTTCGGGATCGGCCATGCCGGCTGCGATTTCATCGCGGAGCGCGACGAGTTGAGCTGTCAGAGCCGGGCTCGGCGCCCGCGCTATCAGGCGCAGCCAATCCCGCTCGCTCGCAGCGGTCTGAGGCGCGGCGACGTTTCCCGAGATCAATGAGCGAATAGCAGCGATGTCGCTGGCGACGCCAGCCTTGCTCAACAGGCGGGCCAGCGCTTCATCGCCCTGGTAGGTGGTGCGGCAGACGGACAAGGGGGGCTCCCCGGTGATGCTAAGCTCGGGCTGAAACTAAGCGCAGCCTTCGACGCTGACAAGCCGAACTCCCAACTCATCAATCCTTTTCGACGGAGAAATCCGCCGGCCCCAGGGCATCCCTCGGCAAACGACGGGAGCGTTGCACCAGAGCTTGCCAATCATCGGGCGGATTGCCGGAGTCGAGCATGCGCCGAAACAGCGCGTAGGGATCGCTGCGACCGCCGTGTTGACGCAAGGAATGCTCGTCATTGACCCAAGCGAACACGATCAGGTGCGCGCGGCTGTCATACCGGAAAAATAAGCGAAACCGTCCGAAGAACTTGGCGCGAAACCAGTGCCGGCAACCAGGGCCGAGGGTATTGCCCTGGCGGTACTCAGGCCGGCCCGGATCGCCCGGGATATCCTCCAGGATGAGTTTGGCGAGAGCCGCCAACAGTTTGACATTGGCATTTGTGCGATATCGCTGCGGAGCCGCCTTGCGCGCGCGCCGGGTCGCGGCAGCCAGAATCTCGATCTGGCCAATGATGGCGTCGTGGAATAGCAGCGTCCAGCCGTTGACGAGCATCGGCGATCGCGGTGCGATCAGAGCGCCACGTCGCCCTCCAACGGCGCGTTTAGATCGACCGGAACTTGGCGGGCCGTCTTCCGCAGGACGACCGCAAGCCCGGCAGGCATGTCGCGCACCCCGCGACCGGCAGCGATATCCTTGCGGATCAGGTTGAGGAAAGCAGTCAAGGCGGGGTCGCGTTGCTCGCTCATGGGATTGTGGACGCTCACGCGGCCCTCTTCGATACGATAGGCGATCTTGCCGCCGCGAGCGACGCCGAGCGCCTGACGCACCGATTTGGGCACGGTGGTCTGGCCCTTGATCGTTATGGTGCTGCTTGCCTCAATGACGGACGCCATATCAACCTCCACATCGCCTGAGTAAATGTAAGGAAATTTCCTTACCAAATCAAGCAATGCACATTGCCGCAGGTCCGACCGAGTAGCCGAAGCCTCACATCCCCAACACCCGCGGCAGCCACGACACCAGGGCGGGCCATTGAATCAAGATACCGACCAGCACGAAATCGGCGGCCAGAAACGGCAGGGTGCCACGATAGATGCGCGCCACGGGAATATCCGGATGCTGGGCCTGGATGACGAAGACGGTCATGCCCGTGGGTGGGCTGATCAGCCCGATCGTGCACATCACGGTGACGAAGATGCCGAACCAGATGCCGTCATAGCCGATACCGAGGATGAGCGGCAGCGTCACCGGTACCGTGATCAGAATGGTGCTGACTTCATCGAGGAAAGTGCCGAGCAGGACATAGAGTGCGGCCACCCCGAGCAATATCCACACCGGCGCCAGGGCCATGTGCTCCGCCCAATTGGCCAATTCGGTGGGAACCCGGGTCAGCACGATGAAGCGGGAGAAGATGAAGGCGCCGGCCACGATGAAAAACAGAGATGCCGTGGTTTGGACGGTCTCGAAAATCGCTTCTACCAACCCGCGCCAACCCATGGCGCCGGTGCCGAAGGCGATGACGATGGCGACGAAGGCGGCCACCGCCGCCGCCTCGGTCGGCGAGAACCAGCCGAGATAGATGCCGAACACGGCGAAGATGAAAAGTACGCCCAGCTTCCACATGCCGACCGCCGCGCGCAGCCTTTGGCCGAGCTGCATGGCCGCGACCTTAGGCACCCATTGCGGTCGCCGCCACGCCACGGCGAAAACGGCGAGCACATAAAGCCCGGCGAGCACGAATCCAGGAATAAACGCCGCCGCATAGAGTTTCGGCAGCGACTGCTCGGCGACGATGGCGTAGATCGCCAGCAGCACCGATGGCGGGATCAGCACGTCGAGGGTTCCGGCCGAGGCCACCGCGCCAGCGGCAAAGGCCGGGTCGTAGCCATGGCGCCGCATTTCGGGAATGGCAACCCGGGAGAATGTCGCCGCGGTCGCGATCGACGAGCCGCAGATCGCGCCGAACAGCGCGCAGGCGCCGATGGTGGCATTGGCGAGCGCGCCGCGCATGCCGGAAAACACGGCGTTCGCAGCCTGGAATAGCTCGGTCGCCATGTTGGCACGGGCGGCCACCGCCCCCATCAGGATGAACAGCGGCACCACAGAAAGGGAATAGGCGCTGGCCAATTGAAACGGCACGGTACCGAACATCTTGAGCGCGGTCGGCCAACCGTCGAGCGCGGCATAACCGAGCAAGCCGCTGGCGGCGAGCGCAATGGCGATGGGCACGCGTGCGAAGATGAGGACGAGCAGCAGGACGACGCCCAGAATGCCGATCGCGGCCACGCTCATCGCTGGTTGGCCGGACGGACGGCCATGATTGCAGCCGCGATACCGCCGCCGATCATTCCGGCGAGCACCGGGATCCAGTACAGGATGCGCGGTATCTCCAAATCCGAGGTGACGTCGTTGAACACGAGCGTATCGCGCGCGGCCAACCAGCCCTGCCACGCCATCGCGGCGATGACGACGACGGCTATCGCCTCGGCCACGCGCTTGAGCAGAGCGACGCGGCGCGGCGCTAAGGTGTCGATGACGTCGACCACGATATGGTCACCGCGCAGAAACGCTGCCGGCAAGGCCAGAAAGAAGGTGCAGGCCAGCAGCAACTCGACCAGTTCGAACGTGCCGCGGATCGGCCGATTGATTGCGGCGCGCAGTATCACATCGGTAACGGTCAGCAGCATCATGGCCACGAGCGAGACGCCGGCCAGCGTGCCGCACAGCTTGACCGCAAGCGAACGCCAGGCGGTCATGCTGCCGTCCGCGACGATTGAAACCGGTGGCTCAGTTCCAGAAGTTCTTCGAGGTCGAGGCGTGCTTATTGGCCAACCCGCGCATCATGTCATATACAGCACGGCCCGGCATGCCCTTGCCCTCGAGCTCTTTGACCTTGGCTTCGGATACCTCGGCGCCGATCGCGCGCACCTTCGCCTGGTCCGCGGCCGAGAGCTTGATCGCCTCGCCGCCACCATCGATCAGCGCCTTCTTGCCCGGCACGTCGAGCGCGTCCCAGGCCTCGCCAACCTCTTTGTCCTTGCCGGTCATGGTGTCGATCACCAACTTCTTCAGATCGGGCGACAACTTGTCCCAGAACGCCTCGTTCATGCCGACGCCGAAGCTGGTGACATAGGCGTAGAGTTCGGTCGAGTATTTCAGGATGCCGCCGAGCTTGAAGGCGATGCCGGCGCCGCCGTAATCGATGAACACGCCATCGAGCGTGCCCTTCTGAAGCTGCTCGGCCATTTCGGTCGGCGGCACGCCGACCGGCGTGGCACCGAGCCCCTGCACGAGATCGCGCACGGTTGGCGAGGCGAAGCGCAGGCGCAGCCCCTTGAAATCCTCCAGCGTGCGGATCGGCTTCTTGGTGGTGTGGGGACCGCCAGGCTGATGGGTCAGCAGCATCAGAACCTTGATGCCCTTGTGCTCGGCATCCAAATGCTTGGCGCGCAGCTCCGGGTCGTTCAGCACCTTGGTGCCGATCTCGGCACTGCCCACCATGAAGGGCAGGTTGATCAGCTCGGTCAGCGGGAAGCGACCGGGCGTGCCACCATGGAGGAACCAGGACACATCGGCCTGGCCGGTGCGGGCGAAATCGTAGTGCTGGGGCGTGGGGCCCATCTGAGCGCTGGGGAAGCGCTTGACCGCGATGCGCCCGCCCGAGCCCTTTTCAAGTTGCTCGGACCACCGGATCAGCCATTGCGACATGGCGTGCTGGTCGCCCACGAAATAGGCCAGCTTCATCTCGATCGGCGCTTGCGCCGTTTGCTGAGCCTGGACGGAGCCAGAGGCAAGGGCCATGACTACACTCGCCATGGCGACGGCACGGATCGATGCGGATATCATGAGCATGTCCTCCCCCTGGTGTCCGTAAGCGCCATCTTTCGCGCCGGTCATTTTCCCCAATCATACAGATCACCATGTCTGGAGGGAATATACTCGGCACAGTCAGCGGCGGAATGCCTACACGTTCGAATCGGGAAAGCTCGCCTTCTTCTTCGCGATGTATTCCTTCAGCGCCTCATCGCGCCCCGGATCGAGTTCCGGCGCTTCGTATTCCTTCAACATCTGCTTCCAGATCTTGTTGGCGCGTTGAGCGGCGTCCTGGCTGCCCTCGGCCAGCCATTGCTCGTAGCTGTTGTTGTCGGCGATGGAAGAGCGATAGAAGGCGGTTTCGAAATTGGCTTGGGTGTGGTCGCAGCCGAGGTAGTGTTTGCCCGGGCCGACTTCGCGAATAGCGCTCAAGGCCTGACCGTTCTCGGTCAAATCGACGCCGCCGGCCAGCACCTGCATCATGCCGAGCTGGTCGCAATCCATGACGAATTTCTCGTAGCCCGAGGAAAGCCCGCCTTCGAGCCAGCCCGCCGCGTGGAGCACGAAATTGGTGCCGGCCAACAGCGTGGGCAGCAGGGTGTTGGCGCTTTCATAGGCGGCCTGGGCGTCGGCGACCTTGGAGCCGCACAGCGCGCCGCCGGAGCGAAAGGGCACGCCGAGGCGCCGGGCAAGCTGGGCGGCGGCGAATAGCACCAGGGTCGGCTCGGGCGTGCCGAAGGTGGGCGCGCCGGATTGCATGGAGATCGAGCTGGCGAAGGTGCCGAAGATGACGGGCGCGCCGGGCCGGCAGAGCTGGGCAAATGCCATGCCCGTGAGCGCCTCGGCGAAAAGCTGGGCCAGCGTGCCCGCCACGGTCACGGGGCTCATGGCGCCGGCCAGGATGAAGGGCGAGATGACGGTCGCCTGGTTCGCCTTGGCGTAGCATTTGAGCGCGCCCAGCATGGTTTGGTCCCACACCATGGGCGAGTTGGCGTTGATCAGGCTGGCGATCACGCAGTTCCGGTCGACGAAGTCGGCGCCGAACAGGATTTCCGCCATGGCGACCGTGTCGGCCGCGCGCAGCGGGTGGGTGACCGAGCCCATGAACGGCTTGTCCGAGAACTTCATGTGGGCATAGACCATGTCGAGATGCCGTTTGTTGACGGGCAAGTCGACGGGCTCGCACACGGTACCGCCGGAATGGTGGATCGCCGGCGCCATATAGGCGAGCTTCACGAAATTGCGAAAATCCTCGATCGTGGCGTAGCGCCGCCCCTCGTCCAGATTGCGGATGAAGGGCGGGCCATAGACCGGCGCAAACACGGTGGTCTTGCCGCCGATGACGACGTTGCGCCCAGGATTGCGCGCGTGCTGGGTGAATTCGCGCGGCGCCGACTTCTGAATGATCTGCCGGCACAGCCCGCGTGGGAAATGCACGCGCTCGCCCTTGACGTCGGCGCCGGCCGCGCGCCAGAGGCTAAGCGCTTCCTCGTCGCCGCGAAACTCGATGCCGATTTCATGGAGGATGGTGTCGGCATTGTGCTCGAGGATCTCCAACCCCTCCGTGCCCAGCACGTCCATGACCGGGATCGAGCGCGAGATATAGGGGAGCTGCACCGCCTTGGGATGCTCGCGCTTGGCGCGCCGGGCCGAAGAACCGCCCCGCCCGCGCCGGCCGCCCTCGGCCAAACCGGTATCGCTCGCTGCATCGGACATGACCGCAACCCTCCCCGCGCACTAATTCGCCCGACTATCCCGGCCGATCCGCCCCCATTCTAGCGAGGGTGCGACAGGGGCAGTAGGGTTTGCGCCATGGGCGCGCTTCCATTGACCCCGCCGCGCTCTAGTGCCATGATTCCTCTTAAGCATTCTGCCTCCCCTGGGGTGGAAAAGAGGGAGTCCGACACATGTTCCAGCGCCTCGTGCTCGCCGCGCTTCTTGGCCTTGCGGCCCAGACCGCCGCCGCCCAGACCCTTGCCATCCCACCCCGCCATGAAGGTCCCCAGACGCTCGGTGTGGTCGCCACGCGCGAGCCCGTGCCGGTCACCTGCACCGACGGCCGCTGTACCGCCTTCCTCGGCGCCTTCTGCCTGGAGGAAAAGGTGCTGCCGCCCGATCACGGCACGGCCTACCGCGCCAACCGGGCGGGCGATGTGGTGCTGACCGCAACCGATGCTTCGGGCAAGACCCGGCGGCTCGATTCGACCGAGACCATGTCGATCTTCAGCCATCTCGGCTTCAACGCGCTCAAGATTGTGCTCAAGCCGGAAGCGGTCGCCGCCTATGGCGCCATGCAGCTCGCGGTCGAAGTGGCCGAGCGCGCCGCCGTGCTGCCGGTGGAAGAGAAGGTTGCGGTGGCGCTGGACAATCGCGCGCTCGCCACCGGCGCCCATCGCGCCGTGGCCGAAAGCGTGTTCGAGCGCGCCGAGGAGCGGGCCGATGCCGCGCGGCTGACTGCCGACATGATCAACACCCTGCCCGAGCGCGGCGATATTCCGGACGCGTTGCGTCGCGTACTGTGGGAACGCGTGATCGGCCCACGCTCACGCGTCGGCGTGACGCCGGCCGGCGTGGAAAAGGCACGCAGTATGTTCAACGCCTGCAACCGCACCGTCGATACCAGCCTGCGCGTGACCCTGCGCTACTGCCTGGAAGTGCGACACAACGACGTCATGCGCGAGCTGAACGACGAGTTCTGGAAGATGCTGGGCGGAGTTTGAAGCGCTGACCCGACCCTGCGCCATGTTCCGGTTCGCACTGCTTCTGCTCCTGGCAATAGCCGGGCTGGCGATACGTCCGGCAGCGGCCCATCCCCATGTCTGGATCGTCGCCAGCGCCACGCTGGTGTTCGAGGGCGACCGCATCACATCGATCCGCCAGGAATGGCAGTTCGACGAGATTTTCAGCGGCAACATCATCCACGATTTCGATCGCAACAAAGACGGAAAATTCGACGCCAAGGAGGCCCGAGAGGTCGAGGTCAATGCCTTCGGCAATCTGGGCGAATACGATTTCTTCACTCGGATAACGGCTGGCGGCGCCAAGATAAAATTCAAGACCGCCCGGGCGTTTTCCGTCGAACGGCTGGGCAAGCGCGTCGTCTATCGCTTCACCCTCGACCTGCCCGAGCCGATCGAACCGCTCAAGCAGGGTATCCAGCTCGTCATTCTCGACGAGACTTATTTCGTCGAAATCCTGCTTGCCGAGGTCGATCCGATTCGATTCGACGGTGCGCGCGGCATCGCCTGCCAGACCCGCATCGAGCGCGACGATTCCCTGGCCGCCGCCTTCGGCGTCGGCCTTGTCGAGGCCGTCAATCTGACCTGCGGGAGCGGCGGATGACCCGGGTCGTTGTCGCTCTGACGGTAACGCTATGGGTATGGCTCGCCGGCTCAATCGCTATGGCGCAACAACCGGCCAACCCATTCGCGCCGGGCAGCCGCCCGCCCGCCCAATCGGCCGAGCAGCCGGCCGCGCCCGAGGCCGAGCCGACATCTTACCAACGCGCCAAGATTTTGTTTAAGCGCGTGCAAAGCAATGTCCATCGCACCATGAACAACACGCTCGCCGAGATCAAGGACGAGCGGTCGGCCGGCGCACTTTATGTCGGCATCGTGTTCGCTTTTCTCTACGGCGCCTTTCATGCCGCCGGACCCGGCCATGGCAAGGCCGTGGTGATCTCCTATTTTCTGGCGCGCCATGCCCGCGTGCTCCGCGGGTTCCTGATGGGCGCGCAGATTTCGGCGTTCCACGTGCTCTCCGCCATCGCCATCATCGTGATCGCCCATTTCGTGCTAACTGGGGTCTATGGCACCCAGCTCGCCGAGGCGCGCGAGATCAAATATGCGAGCTACGGCCTGATCGTGGCGATCGGCGCGTTCATGCTGTTGCAGAAGCTGACCGGTTGGTTCAGCCACGATCACGACCATCACCATCATCACGACGACGAGGTCGAGGACCATCTGCATCTGCACAAACATCACGGCCGGGCGCAGACCTCGCTGCTATCCCTGGTGGTCGGACTGGTGCCGTGTTCCGGCTCGATCCTGATCCTGGTCTATGCGCTGGCCAACGGCATCCTGCTCCAGGGCTTGATCATGACGGCCTTCATCGCACTGGGCATGACCGTGACCATGGCGATGCTGGGCATGGTCGCCATCGTCGCGCGCGATCGCGTGCTCACCTTAATGGATGGCAACACGACCACCTATAAGGCGGCGCGCCACACGCTCGAAATCGCCGGGCCGCTCGTGATCGTCGCCGTCGGCACCGTGTTGCTGATCAGCGTTTAACCCCGGCTATTGGAAAGCGGATTCGGCGAAGGCGCGCAGCTTACGGCTGTGCAGCTTGCCCAATCCCTGCCCGCGCATGAGTTAGAGCGCCAGCACGCCGATCTTCAAATGCTGATCCACCCGATCGCGGTAGAATTTATTGGCCATGCCGGGCAGCTTGAGTTCGCCGTGGAGCGGCCGGTCGCTGACGCAGAGCAGCGTGCCGTAGGGCACGCGGAAGCGGAAGCCGTTGGCCGCGATGGTTGCGGATTCCATGTCGAGCGCGATGGCGCGGCTCTGGCTAAAGCGCCGCAGAATCTCGGCCTGCTCGCGCAGTTCCCAATTGCGGTTGTCGATGGTCGCCACCGTGCCCGTGCGCATGATGCGTTTGAGATCGTAGCCGGATAGCCCGGACGCCTGCGCCACGGCGGATTCTAGAGCGACCTGAACTTCTGCCAGCGGCGGTACCGGGACCCATAGCGGCAGATCGGCATCGAGCACGTGGTCGTCGCGCACATAACCATGGGCAAGCGCATAGTCGCCGAGCTGCTGGGTCCGGCGCAAGCCGGCGCAATGACCCAGCATGAGCCAGACATGGGGGCGCAGCACGGCGATGTGGTCGGTGATGGTCTTGGCGTTGGATGGGCCGATGCCGATATTGACCATGGTGATACCGCAGGAATCTGCCCGCATGAGATGGTAGGCCGGCATCTGCGGTAAGCGCTGAGCCAACTCGCCCGTGGACGCCGCCGCTCCCAGATTGGCGTTGGACGTCACCCGATTGCCGGGCTCGCAGAAGGCGATGTACTGGCTGCGATAGGCCCGCGCTTCGGGATCGTCGGTCGCGCGCATCAGCTCGTGGCCGAGGCGCACGAACTCGTCGACGTAGAACTGATAATTGGTGAACAGAACGTAGTTCTGGAACTTATCCGGCGTCGTCGCGGTGTAGTGCGCCAGGCGGTGCAGGCTGTAATCGACGCGCGGCGCGGTGAACATGGCCAATGGCAGCGGCTCGCCCGCGGCCGGCATGTGGGTGCCGTTGACGATGCTGTCGTCCATATGGGCGAGATCGGGCAGGTCGAAGCGGTCGCGCAAGCGTCGTAAGCGCTCGGGCGCCAAATTTGCCCTCGACATGCATACCTTCGGCAAAGGCAAACTGAACGGGAATCGGCTGCGGACTGACCCCCACCTTGAGCGCTACGCCATGATTGCGCAGGAGCTGCTGAAACTGCTCCCGGTAGTAACAGGCGTAGAGGTCCGGCCGCGTCAGCGTCGTGCCATAGGTGCCGGGCCCAGCGACGAAGCCATAGGCAAGCCGAGTGTCCACATAGGCGGTCGTGTCCACTGCAAGTTCGACCGACGGGTAGCAGCGGCTCACCCGGTTGGGCAGGTCGTCGCCGCGCGCAAATGCCGCAAAGCGATCTTGCAAGAAGGTGCAATTGGCGTCGTAGATGGCGCGCACAAGGTCGAGGGCGCGATCGGCATCGGTGAAGGCGGCGCGCGGGCCGGGCGCAGCATAGTCGGTCAAGGTGTTCGTGCGTCTTACTTTAGCACGGCTTGGCGGAGAAACGGCAGAGGGCGTCGCGGGTGTGTTAGTTGCTTACCGCTCGCCGCGCTGTATTTGGTAGAACATCGGCGACGGAGAGACCATGGCCCAGCCGCAAATACCGATCGAGGTCGACGAGAACACCGGGGAATGGCGGGTCGGCGGCCTGCCCATGATCCTGGTACCGCGCCACTTCCTGGTCAACAATCACCAAGAGATCGAAACCGCCATCGGCATCGAACGCAATCGCGACCTGTTGTTTGCAGCCGGTCGCAAATCCGCGCATCACTGGTGTGCGAAAGAAGCCCAGACCCATGGTCTCGCCGGTATCGACGTGTTTCATCACTATATGATGCGGCTGTCCCAGCGCGGCTGGGCCCAGTTTTGCGTGCGCAGCATCGAAGCGGCTACCGGCCGCGGCATCGTCGAAATACGCCACTCCGTGTTTGTCGCCGAGGCTGGGCCTTCAGCGGGCCGCAAGGTCTGCTACATGTTCCGCGGCTGGTTCTGCGGCGCGCTGGAATGGGTAGCAACCGAATCCGGCCACTCTCTGGCGCTGACCGCCGAAGAAATCCAATGCGCCGCCGAGGGCGGCCATGATCATTGCCTGTTCGAGATTCAGCCCGCAAGCTGAAAACGGGACGGGAGAAAGGCGTAACGAAAATGAGATCGCATGCGCGTGTGGTGGTGATCGGCGGCGGCGTGGTCGGCGTGAGCACGCTCTATCACTTGGCTAAAAAGGGTTGGCATGACGTCGCGCTGGTCGAGCGCAAGGAGTTGACCTCCGGTTCCACCTGGCATGCCGCCGGTCTGCTGCCCCTGTTCAACTTGAGCTATTCGGTCGGCCAGATTCACAAATACTCGGTGGCGCTTTACAAAACGCTCGAACAGGAAACCGGGCAGACCGTCGGATTCCGGCAGGTCACAAATATCCGCCTCGCCACCAACCGCGACCGCATGGACGAATACCGTTTCTATGCCGGCGTTGCCAAGACCATCGGCATTGATGTGCGTTTTCTGACGCCGGCCGAAGTCAAGGCGATCTGGCCGCTGTGCAATGTCGAGGGCATGATCGGCGCGATCCAGCATCCTGAGGACGGCTATATCCAGCCCGCCGATTTGACCCAGGCGCTGGCGATCGGCGCGCGCAAGCTGGGCGCCGAGATCAATCGCTTCACCACGGTCACCGCGATCGAGCGGCAGGCCGGCGGCGAATGGCTGGTGCGTACGGACAAGGGCGACATCGTCTGCGAGCACGTGGTCTCCGCCAGCGGCAATTTCGTGCGCAAGACGGGCGAAATGGTTGGGCTGGAGATCCCGGTCATCCCGGTCGAACATCAATACCTGGTGACCGAACCCCATCCCGCCATCGTCGAGCGCAAGCGCCAGGGCTTGCCGGAAATGGGCGTGCTGCGCGAAAGCGACGCGTCCTACTACATGCGCGAGGAAAACGGCGGCCTGCTGCTCGGTCCCTACGAAAAGGGCGCACCCTGTTGCTATGTCGACGGCCCCTCCGCGGAGAGCGAGTACGAACTGTTCCAAGAAGATCTTGATCGCTTGGCTCCCCATATCGAGGCGGCGATCAACCGCGTGCCCGCCTTCGGCGAGGTCGGCATCAAAAAGGCCTATAACGGCGCCATCTGCTATACGCCCGACGGCTCGCCGATCGTCGGCCCGGCTTGGGGGTTGCGCAATTTCTGGCTCAATGAAGGCCATAGCTTCGGCGTGACCGCAGCCGGCGGCGCCGGCTGGCAGCTGGCGGAATGGATGGTCGAGGGCGAGCCCAGCGTCGACATGATGGGCGTCGATCCCCGCCGCTTCGGCCCCTATGCCCGGCGCGGCTTTCTGCGCGAGAAGAACGAAGAGGCCTACGCCAACGTCTTCACCATCCACTATCCCGATGAGGAACGCGCCGCCGCGCGGCCGCTCAAGCAGGCGCCCTGTTACGACCGCATGAAGGCGCTGGGCGCGGTGTTCGGATTGAAATATGGCTGGGAACGGCCGAACTGGTTCGCCCCCCACGGCGTCGAGCAGAAGGACGTCTGGAGCTTTCGCCGCACCAACTATTTCCCCAATGTCGGCAATGAGTGCCGTCACGTTCACGAGAAGGTCGGCCTGCTCGACATGACGGCCTTCGCCAAATACGAGGTGTCCGGCCCCGGCGCGCAGGCTTGGCTGGACGGCTTGGTTGCCAACCGCCTGCCCCAGAAGATCGGCCGGCTCGGCTTGGTGCATATGTTGTCGAAGAACGGCGGCGTCCGGTCGGAGTTCACGGTCTATCGCGAGGGACCGCAGCATTTCTATCTCGTCGGCGCCGGCGCCTTCGAGCGTCACGACCGCGACTACCTGGAAAAGTCCCTCCCCGCCGATGGCAGCGTCCGTCTGGACACGGTCACCACCCAGCATGGCGTGCTCGTCCTGGCCGGCCCGCGATCGCGCGATCTGCTCCAGCGTTTGACCGACTGGGATTTGTCGAACAAGGCATTCCCCTGGCTGACCGGCAAAACCGTCAATATCGGTGCGGCCCATGCGCGGGCGCTGCGCGTCAATTTCATCGGCGAACTCGGTTGGGAACTGCATCACCCGATGGAGATGCAGAACTACATCTTCGACCACCTGATGGACGCCGGCCGCGAATTCGATCTCAAACCCTTCGGCATTCGCGCCATGGATTCCCTGCGTCTGGAGAAATCGTACCGGCTGATTCCGCAAGAATTGTCGATCGAGTATGCCGCGCTCGAATCCGGCCTCGACCGCTTCGTTCATCTGAACAAAGGCGCGTTCTTCGGTGCCGCCGCGCTAGCGGCTTGGCGCGAGCGCGGCTTCAAGAATCGCTTCGTCACCATGGAGGTCCATGGCGTAACCGACGCCGATGCCCGCGGTTCCGAACCGATCTGGCAGGGGCAAACCCTCGTGGGGCGTAGCACCAGCGGCGGCTATGGCTGGCGGTTAAGCAAGTCCCTGGCGCTCGGCATGGTACGCCCTGACCTCGGCGCGCTCGGTACGGAATTGGAGATCGAAATCCTAGGCGAGCGCCGTCGTGCCACGGTTATTGTGGAATCGCCCTTCGATCCGGAAAACGCGCGCTTGCGCGCTTAACTTGCCTACCGACACTTTTTCATGAATTATTAATACATTGAGTGCGAGGCCATCAGAAAGGGATCCTCCCATGAACGCCGAACTCGACCTGCCCCAGGGCAACCACGCTTTCGAATCTTTCGGCTATTCCCTCGGTATCGTCGGCGAGGACATGAAGCTGACCTTGACCGACGAATCCAAATCCCAAACTGTCCGCGTCATGTTCAGCCGGCACGAATTGATCGAGCTGATCCGTCCCTTGATCTCCGGCAACATCATCGAGATCGACGAGATCACCTAAGTCAGGGCGCGAAGATTCGGCGATTGAACGCTTGAGCCAAACACTCGCAGTCGGGCCTTAGCATGCGTTGGCTTTCTAGCGGCGGCACGACCTGCCGGACCTCTGCGAGGAGGTTGGCAAGTTGTGGTGGTGCCGGCCGTTCCGTCACATAAAGCGCCTGGGACGCAACTACGGCAAGGATTGCCAAGCAGGCCTCCAGCGCCTGGGCCGCGTCGCCCTCTTTCGACCAGGCGAGCATAGTTGGCGCCGCCACGTCGTTCTGCGCGAAGTCGCCGGATTCCGAGCCGGGCAGGAAAGTCCGCTGGGCGGCATGGCGCGCCCGCTCGCCGAAACCGACCTGGGCCATGGGCAACGCGCCCATATAGCGATCGTCGTCCGGCCGCGTCCGCAACCCATCGGGCAGGAGGGACACCCGGCCTTCCAGCATCTTGTGAGTCTGACGCTCGGCCAATAGGCATAGATCGGCCCATGATGCCGCCAGCTCGTCCAGCGCCGGGTAGGCCATGGCGTTCTGATAACCGCCATTGCTGAGAATCTGGCCGTGGGGATGCTTGCCATCGGGCGGCACATAGACCGGGTTGTCCGTGACCGAGGCGAGCGAGACCGTGGCAGCCGTCTCGGCCTGCGCGAGCGCACGTAGCGCGCGGCCGAAGTGACGGGGAAGGATGCGGAAACTAACCGGCGCCTGATAAGATCGGCGCTGCGTACCGCCGCTGGCGAGAAGATGCCGGATACGCTGCAATGCCTCGGCCTCATGGGGATCGCCCCAGAGGTCGTCTAGAGCGGGCGCATAAGCCTCCATCGGCGCCTTGAAGGCCTCGATCGCGAGCGCAAAGACTTCCATCGCCAGGTCGAGCCGTACCCAAGCCGCCAACGCCGCATCGGCTATCAGCGCCGCCGAGACCGGGCTGCCATTGATCAGTGCCAGGCCTTCTTTCTCCTCCAGGCCGACCCGCGCGGCGAGATCGGCGAACAAATGGGTGAGCGGCAAAATCTCGCCAGCGCCGCCATTGCCGTCCGCTGGGACCGGCGGCAAGCGCGCATCGTCGAGCATGGCGGCCACCGCCTCGGTCAGGCGCGGACGCACGGCGGCGTGACCCTCCAGAAAGTTGGCGAGCCGAGCCAGGGCGATGGTGCGCACGACCCGTTCCGGCAGCGGCGAGCCGAAGGAAACGCCGGCCGCAATCGGCGCGCGCGTCGCATGTCGGCGGCGCTCCGCCGGGGTGAAGCGTTGGTGAGCGTTCTGACCGTAGCCGCTGGTTACGCCGCAAATGACAATGGCGGGGTCGCTGTCGAGCAACGTCATGAAGCTTCGCCGCGACGCGCC
>SHVW01000137.1 GCA_009694085.1 Alphaproteobacteria bacterium | reverse complement strand
GGATTGCAGGTGGCGCCGCTCGGCAGCGCGCTCTTGCCGAGCGAGCAGGCCGTTGATCCCGGCCGTGACCAAGCCGGTCACGCTGCAAACAAAGCCGCGCAGGGGCATAGTAAAGCTTGAGATGGACATGGGCGCGTTACTTAAGGGGGTTTTGCGTATGGCAGCTCAGGGCTGCGACAAATCGGACCGGGTCAGGCCGATATCGCGCAGCAGATGGTCACTCAAATCGGCGATGCGGCGGCGTTCGAACACGCCATCCTGCCAATCGAGCAACCGGTTGACGGCGCGGGCGATCAGGCCGATGCCGGCAGGGTCCAACCGCCACGCGCGGCCCGCCAGCCCGTGTGGACACCGGCGATGCCAGAATCGGATAAGATTTGCGTGGTCATGACATTATCTCCATTCAGGTCTGCGTTGGCTGCATGACAGCCTAGTTTGCTTGGTTAGTAGCGTGATATTTAGCGATTTCCAGCACATGCACAAACGATCTTAATTGACAATTCAGATTAGAAAAACTAATCTGAATCCATGGCTGGACGCCTGCCCCCACTCACCGCCCTTCGGGTCTTCGAAAGCGCCGCCCGCCATCTCAGCTTCACCCGGGCGGCGCAAGAATTGAACGTGACCCAGGCCGCGGTCAGCCACCAAGTCAAGGCCCTGGAAGAATGGCTTGGCCTCAAGCTATTTCGCCGGCTTAACCGCTCGCTGCTGCTAACCGATGCCGGCCAGGCCTATCTGCCGACCGTGCGCGAGGGCTTCGAGCGCCTGATCGAGGGAACCGACCGCTTGCGCCGGCGCGATCGGGGCGGCGTGCTCACGGTCACGGCGGTTGCGTCCTTCGTGGCGAAATGGTTGGTGCCGCGCCTTGGACGGTTTCAGGCGCTGCATCCCGATATCGACGTGCGCATCTCGACCGAAGTGCGCATGATCGATTTCGCGCGCGAGGATTTCGACTTAGGCATCCGCTACGGCGGCGGCGCCTGGCCCGGCCTGCGCATCGATCACCTCATGGCCGAAGACGTGTTTCCCGTGTGCAGCCCCGGCCTGCTCGCCGGGCACCATCCGCTGAACGAGCCGGCCGATCTGCGCCATCACAACCTGTTGCACGACGAGATGCGCGAGGATTGGCGCATGTGGCTGCTGGCGGCCGGCGTCGAGGGTGTCGATCCCACGCGCGGCACCGGCTTTTCGCAATCGAGCACGGTGATCCAAGCGACGATTCAGGGTCTTGGCGTGGCGCTCGGCCGTTCGGTCCTGGTAGCCGACGACCTCGCCGCGGGCCGGCTGGTCAAGCCGTTCGACGTCAGCCTGCCCACACGCTACGGCTATTACGTCGTATGCGCGCCCGCCGCCGCCGACCGGCCCAAGGTCGCGGCGTTTCGCGACTGGCTCCTTAGCGAAGCGAGCTCACGGCGCTCTCCGATTTCCTAATTTAGCGTTGTCGAATATAATTCCGGCTATAGTCAGAAGGGGGAGCGATGAACAGCCATGGCGGTTGCGATCAAGCCCGTGCCAAACACCGACGCAGACGCAATGGCGGGCATGCAAAAGAACGCGCGTTCGGCGAGCGCGCTTCTGCGTGCCATGAGCAATGAGCGCCGACTGCTTATCCTGTGCCAGCTGGCCCATGGGGGAGAAAAATCGGTTGGTGAGTTGGAGAAGGTCGTGGGTTTGAGCCAATCGGCCCTGTCTCAACATTTGGCTCGACTTCGGCGCGACGGGCTGGTGCGCACGCGCCGCGCGGCCCAGACGATCTTCTACTCGCTCGCCTCGGGCGCGGTTGCCGCGATCATCGACACGCTCTATACGCTCTACTGCGCATCATCGGACGACGGGACGAAAACATGACCACGCTCGGCAAGGCGAATATCCATCAGGTCGATCCCCAGACCATCAAGGGCTGGATGGATCGCGGCGAGGCCGTCGTCTATGACGTACGCGAGATCAAGGAGTACGCGGTCGAGCATATTCCGGGCGCGACGCTAGAGCCGCTCTCCGCGCTCGATCCCGTGCGCATTCCGCCCGATAGCACGCGCAAGGTTGTGCTCCACTGCCGCTCGGGCCAGCGTTGCGGCATGGCGGCCGAACGCCTGGCGCTCGCCGGCTATACCGGCGATCTCTATCGCATGAGCGGCGGCATCATCGCCTGGAAACAGGCGGGTCTGCCGGTCGAGGCGGGGTCTTAGTCGAAACCCCGCGTTGTCTCGATCGCGGGCGGCCAACCGATACCCTTCCCCGCACCCGCCCTCTCGGCTAACAATAGGCTGAAGGCGCCCGTCACCGGCTTTGCCGGGACGATCGGCGCTGGAGGCTGATTTACCACCCGATGCACATCTACCTGCCCATCGCCGAATTGTCGGTGAACATCTTCCTCATCTTGGGGATGGGCGCTGGCGTCGGTTTCTTGTCCGGCCTGGTCGGCGTCGGCGGCGGCTTCCTGATGACGCCGCTTTTGATCTTCTCCGGGGTGCCGCCGGCGGTCGCGGTCGGCACCGAGGCCAATCAGATCGTCGCTTCCTCGGTGTCGGGCGTGTTGGCCCATTGGAAGCGCGGCAATGTCGACGTCAAGATGGGCCTCGTGCTTCTGGTCGGCGGCTTCATCGGCTCGACCGTGGGCGTCTATCTGTTCACGATCCTGCGCCGACTGGGCCAGGTCGACCTGGTCATTTCGCTCAGCTATGTCGTCTTTCTCGGCATTATCGGCGTGCTCATGCTGTTCGAGAGCGGTCGCGCCATGCTGCGGCGCAAGCGCGCAACCCCTCAGCGCGGCAAGCTGCACCAGCATATGTGGCTGCACGGCCTGCCGCTGAAAATGCGTTTTCGCAAGTCGAAGCTGTACATCAGCGCGCTCCTGCCGCTCGCTATCGGTGCCATCGTCGGCATGCTCGCCGCCATCATGGGTGTGGGCGGCGGCTTCATCATGGTTCCCGCCATGATCTACGTGCTCGGCATGCCCACATCCGTGGTCGTCGGCACGTCGCTGTTCCAGATCATCTTCGTCACCGCCAATGTGACGTTCTTACAGGCCGTGCAAAACCAAACCGTGGACGTCGTGCTGGCCGTGTTGCTGCTGGTCGGCGGCGTGATTGGCGCCCAGGTCGGCTCGCGGTTTTCCGCCAAGCTGCATGGCGAGCAATTGCGCGGCCTGCTGGCGCTGCTCGTGCTCGCCGTGGTCGCCAAGCTGCTATTCGACCTGGTGGTAACGCCGACCGACGTCTATTCCCTCAATATTGCGGTCAAACACTGATGGCCGCCCGCCTCGCTCTGGCCTGCCTGATGCTCGTGGCCATGATTGGTTGGCAGCCGGCCGGTGCACAGCTTCTGGTCGCCGACCATGCCCCGCATTTGATCAAGATCACGACCGATTTCACGGGCACGGAAGTGCTGATGTTCGGCGCGATCGAGCAGGATGGCGACGTGGTCGTGGTGATCACCGGCCCGGAGACCCGCGTAACCGTGCGGCGCAAGCAGCGCACCGCCGGCCTGTGGGTCAACCGCCACCAGATGACCTTTCCCAAGGCGCCGATCTTCTATGCCGTCGCCGCGTCGCGCCCGATCGAGGAGATCGCACCGGCCAACGTCCTGGAGCGCCACCAGATCGGTGTGCGCAATCTACGCCTCCAACCCGAGGAGGCCGATGCGCCCGTGGCCGAGATCGGCTTGTTTCGCGCGGCTCTCGTGCGCAACAAGCAGCGCGCCGGACTTTACTCGACCGAGGTCGGTCGGGTGACCTTCCTCGGCAACCGTCTGTTCCGCACCTCGATCGCGTTGCCCGCCAACATCCCGATCGGAACCTATACGGTCAATGCCTACTACGTGCGCAACGAGCGGGTCGCCGGCGCCCAGGCCACGCCGCTCTCGATCAGCAAGATCGGGGTGGGCGCGGATGTGTACGAATTCGCCCACAACCAGACCGCATGGTATGGTTTGATTGCAATCGCAATCGCCGCCGCAGCAGGCTGGAGCGCCGCCGCGGCGTTCCGCAAGAGATGATGGGAGCGGCATGAGCGAGACGCCGGACAACAAGGCCGAAGCTGCCCCGAGCACATCGGACCGCACTTTCCTGGTCGTCGTCGACGACACGGAAGAGCTGCAAGTGGCCTTGCGCTATGCCTGCCGGCGCGCCAAGGGCACGGGCGGGCGGGTCGCGCTGCTCTACGTGATCGAGCCGACGGAATACCAGCATTGGATGGCGGTCGGCGAGATCATGCGCGAGGAACGCCGCCAGGAGGCGGAGGAGCTGCTCAAGACACTGTCCGAATTGGTCAACCGCTGCTCCGGCCAGGTTCCCGTTCTCTATGTACGCGAGGGGCCGCGCCAGGACGAACTTTTGAAGCTGGTCGATGAAGAGCCTTCGATCTCGATCCTGGTACTCGGCGCCGGCACGGGCAAGGAAGGCCCAGGCCCCCTGATCACCTATCTCGTCACCAAGGCCGCGGGCAAGCTGCGCGTGCCCATCACTATCGTGCCCGGCAATTTGACGGAAGAGCAGATCGCTGCGCTGACGCCGGATGCAGATTGATAGCGCGTGACGGCTGGTTCACGAGAGCGTCTTCGGAACTCAACTTGACCCGACTCACCCCCGCCCCCTAGATTGCCCGCTCGCTTACGTGGCGCCAAGCGCGCCGCCTAGGGAGCATTGATGGCGATCGATTGGCAGGGCAAGGAGCAGGTCAATACCTCGCCTAAGGTATCCGACGAGGTCAAGACCACGACCTGCTACATGTGCGCCTGCCGCTGCGGTATCAAGGTTCACCTTCTGGACGGCGCCGTTCGCTATATCGAAGGCAATCGCGACCATCCCGTCAATCGCGGCGTGCTCTGCGCCAAGGGCTCGGCCGGGATCATGAACCATTATTCGCCGGCGCGCCTGACCAAACCGCTCCTGCGCGTTGGGCCGCGCGGGTCTGGCGAGTTCAAAGAAATTTCCTGGGACGACGCGCTCGGCAAGGCGGTCGAGTGGCTCGGCGCCATTCGGCAGAGCGATCCGCGCAAACTAGCGTTCTTCACCGGCCGCGATCAGTCTCAGGCGCTGACGGGTTGGTGGGCGTCCCAGTTCGGCACACCGAATCACGCGGCCCATGGTGGGTTCTGCTCGGTCAACATGGCGGCCGCCGGGCTGTATACCGTGGGCGGCTCGTTCTGGGAGTTCGGCGAGCCCGACTGGACCCACACGCGCTATTTCCTGATGTTCGGCGTCGCCGAGGATCACGATTCCAACCCGATCAAGATCGGGCTGGGCAAACTCAAGGGCCGGCCGCCAGAGCGCGCCGCCAAATTCGTGTCGGTCAACCCAATCAAGACGGGTTATTCCGCGATTGCCGACGAATGGCTTGGCATCCGGCCCGGTACGGATGGGCTGTTCGTGATGTCGCTGATCCGCGAGCTATTGCTGGCGGACAAGATCGATGCCGACTACCTCGTGCGCTACACCAATGCGCCCTGGCTGGTGATCCAGGCGCCAGGGACCGCCGAGGACGGGCTGTTCGCGCGCGATGCATCGGGCAATCCCCTGTGCTGGAACCTCAAGGGCAAGGCGACGGCCAACGCGCTGCTCGCCGATGTCGCGCCAGCGCTCGCAGGCGATTTTACCTTGCCCGATGGCCGGCGCGCCGTGCCGGCCTTCCAGCTCATGGCCCAACGTTACATGGACGAGCGCTACGCGCCCGAGCGGGTCGCGACGGAGACCGGCATCGAAGCCGCTACCATTCGGCGTCTGGCTGCCGAGCTGGCCCATGCCGCGTTCGAGCAGACCGTGACGATCGAGCAGCCCTGGACCGATTGGGCCGGGCGGCGCCACGAGCGCATGATCGGCCGGCCCGTGGCGATCCACGCCATGCGCGGCATCTCCGCCCATTCCAATGGCTTCCACACCTGCCGGGCGATCCACCTTTTGCAGATGCTGCTCGGCGCCATCGACACACCCGGCAGCTTCCGTTTCAAGCCGCCCTTCCCCAAGCCCTGTCCGCCGCCCCAGAAGCCGGCGGGCAAGCCGAGCCAGGTGGCGGCGGGCAAACCGATGCCGGGTCCGCCGCTGGGATTTCCTACCGGCCCCGAAGATCTGCTGGTGGAGGCGGATGGTTCGCCCCGGCGCATCGACAAGGGTTTTTCCTGGGAAGCACCGATCTCGGCCCATGGCCTGATGCACATGGTCATCACCAACGCCTGGAAGGGCGATCCCTACCCGATCGATACGCTGTTCATGTTCATGGCCAATATGGGCTGGAATTCGGCCATGAACACATCGGGCACGATCGAGATGCTGACCGACAAGGACCCGGCGACCGGCGATTATAAAATCCCGCACATCATCTATGCCGATGCTTTCTTCTCCGAGACCGTGCCCTACGCCGATCTGATCCTGCCGGACACGACCTATCTGGAACGCTGGGACTGCATCTCGCTACTGGACCGGCCGATCTGCGATGCCGATGGGCCGGCCGATGCCATCCGCCAGCCCGTGGTCAAACCGAACCGCGACGTGCGCGCTTTCCAGGACGTGTTGATCGAGTTGGGTGCGCGACTCAAGCTGCCGGGCCTGACGAAAGAAGACGGCAGCCCGCGCTATCCCGGTCTCTACCCCGATTATCTGGTCAATCACGAACGCATGCCCGGCATCGGCATGCTAGCGGGCTGGCGCGGCGCCAATGGCGGCGATCGGGGCAAGGGTGCGCCTAACCCCAATCAGCTCGACCGTTACATCGAGAACGGTTGCTTCTGGCGCCACGAACTGCTGGCCGATCAGAAGTATTTCAAGCATGCCAACCGGGGCTACCTGGAATGGGCTGCTTCCGTCGGCTTCATCGGCAAAGCCGAGCCGATCGTGTTGCAGATGTATAGCGAGCCCTTGCAGAAATTCCGACTGGCCGCCGAAGGTCATGGAGCTGTTCAGCCGCCGGAGCGCGAGCGCGAACGCATCAAGACCTATTTCGATCCGCTTCCTCTGTGGTATGCGCCGTTCGAGCAGGCCGCCGTCGACACAACCGCCTTCCCACTCCACGCCGTCACCCAGCGGCCCATGGCGATGTATCATTCCTGGGGTTCGCAAAATGCCTGGCTACGTCAGATTCATGGCGCCAATCGGCTCTATATCAATCGCGCGACGGCCGCCGCACAAGGCATCGCCGATGACGACTGGATCCATGTGACCAGCCATCACGGCCGCATCCGCTGCCAGGTCCGTCTGATGGAAGGCGTGAATGCCGACACCGTGTGGACTTGGAATGCGATCGGCAAGCGCGAGGGCGCCTGGAACCTTGCCCCCGGCGCACCGGAATCGACCAAAGGCTTCCTGCTCAACCATTTGATCTCGGAATTGCTGCCGGAGCGTGCCGGCGGCTATCGCTATGCCAATGCCGATCCCGTGACCGGCCAGGCCGCTTGGTACGATCTGCGCGTGCGCATCGAACGCGATACCGACCAAGCCCAGTTATGCGAACCGCGCTTCGCTCGTCTCCCGCCGCCCACCGGCCTGCCCAAACCGCCCGACGTGCTGCGCTATGGCGCAACCTTCAAGCGGAGGGCGCCATGACTTCTTTGCCCGCCCCGCAGCCCGGCCAGAAGAAACTGGGTCTGGTCATCGACCTCGACATCTGCGTCGGTTGTCACGCCTGCGCGGTCAATTGCAAGGAATGGAACACCGGCGGCCATTCCGCACCGTTGACCGATACCGATCCCTATGGCGATGCCTGGGGCGTGTGGTTCAACCGTATTCACGGCTTCGAAGCGGGCGAGGGCGCGGCTAGCCGCACCGTCCATTTCCCGAAATCCTGCCTGCATTGCGAGCAGCCCGCCTGCGTCGAGGTCTGCCCGACCGGTGCCAGTTACAAGCGCGAAGAAGACGGCATCGTTCTGGTCAATGCCGACACCTGCATCGGTTGCAAGCTGTGCTCCTGGGCCTGCCCTTATGGTGCACGCGAATACGATCACGACGACGGCGTGATGAAGAAATGCACCTTGTGCATCGATCGCATCTATAACGAGAACTTGGAAGAAATCGACCGCGTGCCGGTTTGCGTTTCGACCTGCCCCGTTGGTGCGCGCCATTTCGGCGATCTCGGCGACGCCAACTCGGCGGTATCGATCCTGGTTGCAGCGCGCGGCGGCTACGATCTCATGCCCGAGTTGGGCTACAAACCCGTCAACAAATACCTGCCGCCCCGCCCGCGCAAGGCGACAGCCGGCTGCACCGGTGCGCCGGACAAGCTCGAATCCGCGGCGGGCGCCACCGGCTTGCTCGCTTGGATCGACAGGGTGCTGTCCAGATGACGGGGATCGGATGCCAGATGCCAGATACCAGATGCCGGGCAGCGGTCGCGGCTGAATTTTGCGAACTCCTTCTGTCGTCTGTCATCTGACACCTGTCCTCCGCCCATGCATCCCGCTTTTTCCGTCATCTTCTTCACCACCGCATCCGGCGCCGGCTACGGGCTATTGGCACTGCTTGGTGTTGGCGCCGCGCTCGGGTTGTTGCCGCCGGATCGATTGTTCGGCGTCATCGCCTTCGCCCTGTCGTTCGGACTGATCACGGCCGGGTTGCTGTCCTCGACCTTCCATCTCGGCCATCCCGAACGAGCCTGGCGCGCGCTCACCCAATGGCGCAGTTCGTGGCTGAGCCGCGAGGGCGTGCTGGCGATCGCGACCTATGTGCCCGCAGGTTTGTTTGCGATCGGCTGGGTTTTCCTCGCCGACAATCGTGGCGTTTGGGCCTGGCTCGGCGTGGCGAGCGCTGGATTGGCCGCGCTGACCGTGATCTGCACGGCCATGATCTATGCCAGCCTGCGCACCATTCATCAGTGGTGCAATGGCTGGGTCGTGCCGAACTATGTGGCGCTCGCGCTGATGACCGGCGCGCTTTGGCTCGGCGCCCTGATGCAGGCATTGGGCGTGGTGGGCGCTTGGGTCGGCTGGCTTGCTCTTTGCGCCATAGCGCTCGCCGCCTTGGTCAAGCTTGCCTATTGGCGCTTCATCGACACGAGCGCGGCCGTAAGCACGGCAGAAAGCGCCACGGGGCTGGGTGCGCTCGGGCCCGTGCGCATGCTCGACCCGCCCCATACCCAGGAGAATTATTTGCAGCGCGAGATGGGCTTCCGGATCGCGCGCAAACATGCGACCAAGCTACGCGCGAGCGTCGTGCTGCTCGGCTTCGCCGTGCCGGCGGCGCTGACCGCGCTGGCACTGTTGGGAAACGCACCCCCGGTCATCGCCATCGCCGCAAGCGCGCTGGCCGCCCTATCGGCCAGTGTTGGCGTGGTGGTCGAACGCTGGCTGTTTTTCGCCGAGGCAAAGCACGTGGTGACGCTCTATTATGGGGCGCACAAGGCCTAACGTCGTGCGTAAGCCACGACACATCGGACCACAGAGCCAACGGGGCGACCGTGACGAAAGAAATTGAGTCACGTGAGGATTCGGACAGAGACCCTCTAAGGGCAGCGGCAACGCTTGTTCGACAGGGCCAATATGCCAACGCCGAGAAGGCATTGCGCAGTGCGGCAGCAGCTCGAACTGCCGATTGGACCGCCCATCACAACCACGCGCTCGTGCTGCGCCAGCTGGGAAGGTTGGCAAATGCACAGGGCGCGGCGTTGCGAGCTATAGCCCTCAATCCCGCGGCGCGCGATCCCTATGCCCTGCTTGCCGATATCGCAATTGAGGAAGCCAACGACGATGCCGCTATCGGCCTGCTTCGTCGGCTTGCGCAGCTTCAACCGGACGATTGGCAGGCGCAGCACAATCTGGGCGTCGTTCTACGAAGATCTGGAAAAATAAGAGCGGCAATCCAGGCGCTCGCACGCGCCGCTGCGCATCCCGCGTCTACTTGGGACCCGTCGTATCTCTTGGCAACCACGCTGATTTTAGTCCGGCAGGGCGTGAGTGCCATCAAACCCCTGGTTCGGGCAGTCACAATCAACCCCAAAATACTCGAGCGAAAGCGGCTCTTTTATCAACTACGCTCAATATTCGAGCCTGCCCTGCGTCATATCGGCGTCGCCAAAACGCTCGACCTTGCGAAGGGTTTGTTTCGAGATATATATCCGCTTGTTTCGCCAGCGGACCTATTGAGCAAGCGTCCAGAAACTAAGCGCGCGCTCATCGCCGCAACCTGCCGCCAGCCCGCGTCGCCCTATGACGCCGGCATCGATAGTTTGGTCGCGGGACGGCCAGAGACAGCAATGCAAATCTATATTCAAACCGGATATCGCGGATAGGCGCGCGATGGATCTTTGAGACGAACGTGATTGACACCTGGGATATGTGGATTGGCCGTCAAGACACGTCCCCATTCTATGGCCGTCATGGATACCAACTGATTGAAAGTTGCTATTTGGGCGAAGTGCTAGAGAAGCATTTTCTTTCTTATCTTGTCTTGCCTCAAAAATATTGGGCTGCCCGTCAGTATAATGTCTATGAACGGATCGATTGACGCCACACAGACCAAGGGGCCCAGTTGCCACGTGGATGCCG
>SHVW01000136.1 GCA_009694085.1 Alphaproteobacteria bacterium | reverse complement strand
AGTGGGATGAGGTCAAGAGCGCCGCAAACCCGCGATCTCGCGGTTTCGATTTCGCTTACGCTGCGCAGGTTTTCGATAGTCCCCTGCTAGAGATCGCCGATGAGCGTCTGAACTATGGCGAGGCGCGCATTTAGGTGATCGGCTGCGTCGGCGAGGATGTTCTATTCGTTGTCTACACATGGCGTGGTGGAAACCGGCGAATCATTTTGGCACGCCAGGCCAACCGGAGGGAGCGCAATGCCTATCGCGAGATACTCGGCTGAAGATGTGCGGCACAAGGCGCGGAAACGTCCCAAGGTGATGGTGCGCGCAACCGAGGCGACGATTGCGCGGCATGCGGCGCAGGACGGAACCGAAACCGATGGCATCGATTTCGATGCCGCCTTGAAGAGCGGCCGACTTCGCGTCGTAACGCCGCTTGACGTTGCTGCCATTCGTGCCAAGACGGGGCTTTCTCAGGAACGTTTCGCGCGCGCCTTCCAGATCAGCCCGCATACGCTGCGCAATTGGGAACAAGCGCGCAGGATACCGGAGGGGCCGGCGCGCGCTCTGCTGACGGCGATCGATCGCGATCCCAAGGCTTTGCTTCGCGCCTTGGGCGCGTAGTTGAGCGTTCGACCCTAGCGCCTCCGCGCGTAAGCCACCGCGATCTCGGCCGCCACCCGTGCATTGTTGCGGATGAGAGCGGCGTTGGCTTGCAGGCTGCGGCCTTCGGTCAGCCGCTCCATGCGGGTAAGCAGGAAGGGCGTGACCTCTTTGCCGGCGACGCCATGAGCGACGGCTTCGGCAAGTGCCGCCTGGATGGCGCGTTCGGCAAGGTCTGGATCGAGCGCGAATTCGGCCGGGATCGGATTGGCGAAAATGAGGCCGCCATTCAAGCCAAGCTGACGCTTTGCTCGGATCATGCGGGCTGCGGCGGCGGGGTTGTCGACCCGCGCTTCCAGCTTGTACCGCGTCGCCGGCACGTAGAAGGCGGGTAGGCGATCGGTGCCATAGCCGATCACCGGCACGCCCTGGGTTTCCAGATACTCCAGCGTCTTTTCCAGGTCGAGGATCGACTTGGCGCCGGCACAAACCACCGCGACGTCGCTGCGCGCCAGTTCGGTCAAATCGGCCGAGACATCCATGGTGGATTCCGCGCCGCGATGCACGCCGCCGATGCCGCCGGTGGCCATGATCGGGATGCCGGCCAGCGCCGCCAGGATCATGGTGCCGGCGACCGTGGTTGCGCCGTCGCCGGACTCGGCCAATACGATGGGCAGATCGCGCCGGCTGAGTTTGCGGCAGGCGGCACCCTTCGTGGCAAAGTGCTCGATCTGGTCGGCGCCGAGCCCGATCTTGATGCGGCCGGCGATGACGCCGAGCGTTGCCGGCACGGCACCTGCCGCGCGTATGGCGGCCTCGAGCGCCAGCGCCGTATCCCGGTTGACCGGATAGGGCAGGCCATGGGCAATAACCGTGGTTTCCAAGGCCACCACGGGGCCGCGGCGGTCAAGCGCAGCCGCAACCTCGGGCAGAATATCGATCGGCAGGTCGGTCATGGCACTGTCACATTCGTGTGCTCTACGGTTTTCCATCGCATGGCACCGTCGATTTGCCAAGCTTGCCCTGGACCGCAGGGGTTGCCGGATCGGCCGGGGTCTGTGCTAGATTTCGGCCGGGCGCGCGACCTTCGCGGCCACGCGAATTCCGCCAGCCCGGAATCTGGAGTATTGGACCCTGCATGGCCCTGATCCCGTTTCATTGCCCGCACCAGGCGGCCTGACCCACCAGCGCCATGGACCTGCAACAGCTCATCCTCGACTACGGCGAGTGGTTCTATCCCTTTACCTTCCTCTGGACCTTCCTGGAAGGCGAGACCTTCGTTATCTTTGCCGGCTTCGCCGCCGAACAGGGCCTGCTCAATATCTGGAAGCTGATCGCGGCTGCCTGGCTCGGCGGCTTCGCCGGCGATCAATTCTATTTCTTCATCGGCCGACGCTATGGTCACCGGCTGTTGGAGCGCTTCCCGAAATGGCGGCCGGGCGTGGACGCGGCGCTCGGCTTTCTGCACGCGTACAACACCTATTTCATCCTTAGCTTCCGCTTCATCTATGGCGTTCGCAATTTCAGCTCCTTCGCCATGGGCATGAGCGGCTTGCGCTGGAGCCGATTCCTGCTGCTCAACTTCATTGCCGCGGGCGTCTGGGCTTGCACGTTTGCGGGCGTGGGCTACCTATTCGGTCATGCCTTCGAGGCCGTGCTGGGCGAGGCGGCGCGCGACGTCGGACTCGTCCTGCTGGCGGGTTTCCTGATCGTCATCTGGCTCGGCGTGCGCGCTCATATGCGCCGGCAGAAGCGCGCGACCGCGGCCAAGGCGGCCAACCAGCCGCCCGCAACCTAGTCCACGGGCAGCTTGGCATAGGCATGCCAGAGCAGCATGGCTGCCGCGCTGCGCCAGGGCCGCCAGGCCTCGCCGATCCGGGTCATGCGCTTGGGCGAGGGGTGGCTGCGCAGGCGCTTGATCCGCTTGACCGCGATCTGCACCGCCAAGTCGCCGATCGGCCAGACATCGGGCCGGCCGAGCGCGAACAGCAGGTAGATTTCCGCACTCCAGGGACCGATGCCCTTGAGCCGGGTCAGCGCCGCCGTGACGGAAGCGTCGTCCATATCGTTGAACGAGGCAAAGTCGAGCCGGTCGGCCATCACCTCCGCCGCCAGGTGCCGGGCATAGACGATCTTCTGCCGGCTGAAGCCGCAAGCGCGGAAGGTAACTTCATCGGCGGCGGCAACTGCTGTGGGGGTCAATGGATCGATCTGCTCGACCGTGCGCCGCCACAGAGCGTCCGCCGCCTTGGCCGAGACCTGCTGACCGATGATGATGCGCAGCAGCGCGCCGAAGCCGGGTTCGCGCTCGCGCGGTGGCGGCGGCCCCGCGATGTCCACGATGCGCGCCAGATCGGGATCGCGGGCGCACAGCGCGGCCACGCCTTCGGTTAGGATGGCTTCATGCGGGTTCTTGCGGCGGCGCGTCATGATGGAGAGGTCATTAACACGGCGGCACTCCCCCTCTATACTAGTTTTCCGCCCCTGTTTTCTGACCCCGCGAGGATTGCCATGAATCTCAAGGATGCCAAGCTTTTCCGTCAGCAATGCTACATCGACGGCGCCTGGACCGATGCGGACAAGGGGGCGACCATCAAGGTGGATAATCCCGCGACCAAGGCGATCATCGGCACCGTGCCGGAAATGGGCGCGGACGAAACGCGGCGCGCCATCGAGGCGGCCAACCGCGCCTTCGGGCCCTGGCGGGCCAAGACGGCCAAGGAACGCTCGGTCATCCTGCGCAAGTGGTTCGACCTGATGCTGGCGAATGCCGACGACCTTGCCGCGATCATGACCACCGAGCAGGGCAAGCCCCTGGCCGAGGCCAAGGGCGAGGTGGTCTATGCCGCATCCTTCATCGAGTGGTTCGCCGAGGAAGCCAAGCGCATCTATGGCGACATCATTCCCCAGCACCAGGCGGATAAGCGCATCGTGGTGTTGAAGGAGCCGATCGGCGTGGTCGGTGCGATCACGCCGTGGAATTTCCCGGCCGCCATGATCACGCGCAAATGCGGGCCGGCGTTGGCGGCGGGCTGCACGGTGGTGTGCAAGCCGGCGAGCCAGACGCCCTATTCCGCGCTCGCGCTGGCCGAGCTGGCCGAGCGCGCCGGCGTACCCAAGGGCGCGTTCAACGTGGTCACGGGCAAGGCGGCGGCGGTCGGCGGCGAGCTCACCTCCAACCCGATCGTGCGCAAGATCACCTTCACTGGCTCGACCGAGATCGGCAAGCTGCTGATGCAGCAGGCGGCCAGCACGGTGAAAAAAGTCTCGCTCGAACTCGGCGGCAACGCGCCCTTCATCGTGTTCGACGACGCCGATCTGGATGCCGCGGTCGAGGGCGCCATGGCGTCCAAGTTCCGCAATACGGGCCAGACCTGCGTGTGTGCCAACCGCATGCTGGTGCAGGACAAGGTATACGACGCCTTCGCCGGCAAGCTGGCCGTCGCGGTCGGCAAACTCAAGGTCGGTAACGGCATGGAGGCCGGCGTCGGCCAGGGGCCGTTGATCGACATGAAGGCGGTCGCCAAGGTCGAGGAGCACATCCAAGACGCGGTCAAGAAGGGCGCGCGAATCATGGTCGGCGGCAAGCGCCATGCCCTGGGCGGCTCGTTCTTCGAGCCGACCGTCCTCGTCGATGTCCACACCCAGATGGCCGTCACGCGCGAGGAAACTTTCGGACCGGTGGCGCCGCTGTTCCGCTTCAAGGACGAGCAGGAAGCGGTGCGCATGGCCAACGACACCGAATTCGGCCTCGCCTCCTATTTCTATTCGCGCGATATCGGCCGCATCTGGCGCGTCTCGGAGGCGCTGGAATACGGCATCGTCGGCATCAACACCGGCATCATCTCGACCGAGGTGGCGCCCTTCGGCGGCGTCAAGGAAAGCGGTATCGGCCGGGAGGGCTCGAAATACGGCATCGATGATTTCCTGGAGATTAAATATCTCTGTATGGGCGGGGTGGATCGCTGATTCTCGTTGCCAGTTTCGGGACAAGGGAGGGCGGCATGCGGTATTTTCTGGTGAAGCGCGCGATTTTGGGGTTCCTCGTCGGCATTGTCGTGGCTTGGCAAGCCACGGCTGCATGGGCAGCCGACGCCATCGTCAAGCTGCGGATCATGGAAAACACCGATATCCATGTCCATGTGCTGAATTACGATTATTACCGCGATCGCGAGGACGACTCTTTCGGCTTCGCGCGCACGGCGACCCTGATCCGCCAGGCGCGCGCCCAGGCCGCCAACAGTCTGCTGATCGACAATGGCGATTTGATCCAGGGCAATCCCATGGGCGATTACACGGCGCGCGAAAGCACATTGGTGCGCGGCCAAGTCCATCCCGTGTTCAAGGCGATGAACCTGTTGGGCTACGATGCCGGCAATATCGGCAACCACGAATTCAACTATGGCCTGGACTATCTGGATATCGCGTTAAGCGGTGCGAAATTTCCCTATGTCAACGCCAACGTCTATCACCCCGATGGCCAGCGGAATTATTTCACGCCTTATGTGATCCTGGACCGCAAACTCAAGGACGAGGCCGGCGGCGAGCGCGCGATCAAGATCGGCGTGATCGGTTTCGCCCCGCCCCAGATCATGCAATGGGACAAGCGCTATCTCGAGGGCAAGGTGGTGGCCAAGGACATCGTCGAGACCGCGCGGCGCTTCGTGCCCGAGATGCGCGCGCGCGGCGCCGATCTCGTGCTGGCCGTGCCCCATTCGGGCATGGGCCTCGCCCGCCGCCAGGCCATGGAGGAGAATTCCACCTTTCTGCTGAGCCAGGTCGATGGCATCGACGCCATCCTGTTCGGCCATTTCCATCTGCAATTCCCGAGCGACCAGTTCAAGGATATCCCCGGGGTCAATCTGGCGCGCGGCACCATCAACGGTGTGGCCGCCGTGATGCCCGGTTTCTGGGGCAGTCATCTCGGCATCGTCGATTTCACGCTGGCGCTCGGCGGCACGGGCAAATGGCGCATCCTCGAGCAAGCCAGCCATCTCCGCGTGGTCTTCAAGACCGAGGATCGCCGGCGCATCCCGATGGTCGAGAGCGATCCGGAAGTGGTGGCCGCAGTCAAGGAAGAGCATGAGGCAACACTCGCCTTCGTACGCAAGCCCGTGGGCAAGACCACGGCGCCGATTTTCAGTTATTTCTCGCTGGTGCAGGACGACCGTCCGTGCAAATCGTGAGCGACGCGCAGAAATGGTATGTCGAGAATCTGATCAAGGGCACGGAGCTGGGCAATTTGCCCGTTCTGTCGGCCGCGGCGCCCTTCAAGGCGGGCGGGCGAGGTGGGGCGGAGTACTACACCGACGTGCCCACCGGCGACATCGCGATCAAGAACGTGGCCGATCTCTACCTCTATCCCAACACGCTCCAGGTCGTGAAGGTGACGGGGGCGGTGGTCAAGGAGTGGCTGGAAATGTCGGCCGGCATCTTCAACCGGATCGACCCGGACAAGGCCGAGCCGCAGAAAATCATCAACGAGGCCTTTCCCTCGTTCAACTACGACATCATCGACGGCGTCACCTATAAGATCGACGTGACCAAGCCGCGCCGCTACGATAATGACGGCAAACTCGTGGCGCCGGACAGCCACCGCATCGTCGATCTCCGCTTCAAGGGCCAGCCGATCGACCCGACGGCCTTGTTCGCGGTCGCGTCCAACAATTACCGCGCCAGCGGCGGCGGAAAATTCCCCGGCGTCGATGGCAAGAACGTGATCATCGAATCGCCCGAGGAAAATCGCGCCGTGATCGTCGACTACATCTTCGACAATAGCACCATCGATCCCAGCGCCGATGGCAACTGGTCTTTCGCGCCGGTGGGCAAGCCGGTCGTGCTGGAATTCGAAAGCGCGCCGGCGGCGGAAAAATTCTTATCTGCCGCACCTGGCGTTAGCGTGCTCGGGCCGGCAGAGAAGGGCTTCACGCGCTACGGATTGAGGCTGAACTAGGCATGGCCAAGTACGATTTCGACCTCTTCACCATCGGCGCCGGCTCAGGCGGCGTCGCCGGCTCGCGCCGGGCTGCCTCTTACGGCGCGCGCGTGGCGATCGCCGAATCCGTGCGCGTCGGCGGCACCTGCGTGCTCCGCGGCTGCGTGCCCAAGAAACTGCTGGTCTATGCCGCCCATTATGCCGAGGAGTTTGAGGACGCCGCCGGCTTCGGCTGGAATTTGGGTGCGCGCGACCTCGATTGGGGCCGCTTGATCCAGGCCAAGGACCGGGAACTCGATCGGCTCAACGGCATCTATATCAATATGTTGAAGAATGCCGGCGTTACTATCCTGGACGGCCGGGCGCGCTTGATCGATCCCCACACTATCGAACTCGGCGGCAAGCGCTATACCGCCGAAACCGTGATTATCGCGACGGGCGGCTGGCCCAGTCTGCCGAAGATTCCGGGCATCGAGCACGCGATCACCTCGAACGAGGCGCTCGACCTAAAAGCGCTGCCCAAACGCGTCGTCATCGTTGGCGGCGGCTATATCGCGGTGGAGTTTGCCGGCATCTTCCGCGCCGCCGGCTCGACCGTGACCCAGGTGATCCGGGCGGACCGCATCCTGCGCGGATTCGACGAGGATGTGCGCCAGTTCCTCCAGGCCGAGATGGCCAAGAAGGGCATTGTCCTGCGTGCGGGCGAACAGGTTCAAAGTATCGAGAAAACGGCAACGGGGTTGCGTGTGTTCGTCCGGCCCGGCGCGGCGATCGAGGCCGATGTGGTTATGTACGCGACCGGCCGCGCGCCCAATACCGATGGGATCGGGTTGGAAGAGGTTGGCGTCGCGCTGAACAAGAAGAAGGCAATTGCCGTGAATGAGTGGTCGCGCACCACGGTGCCGAACATCTACGCCGTCGGCGACGTGACCGACCGCATCAACCTGACTCCGGTCGCCATCCACGAGGGCCGCGCGCTGGCCGAGACGCTCTACAACAACAATCCGATCAAGCCGGACCACGCCAACGTGCCCTCCGCCGTGTTCAGCCAACCGCCGGTCGCCTCGGTCGGCATCACGGAAGCCCAGGCGCGCGAATGGCATGGCGCGGTCGACGTCTACCGCACCAGCTTCCGGCCGATGAAACACACGCTGAGCGGGCGCGATGAGCGCATCATGATGAAGCTGGTGGTCGACCGGCGCACCGACCGGGTACTCGGCTGCCACATGGTCGGCGCCGACGCGCCCGAGATCATCCAGGGCCTCGCCATCGCGCTCAAATGCGGCGCCACCAAGAAACAATTCGACCAGACCATCGGCATCCATCCCAGCGCCGCCGAGGAATTCGTCACCATGCGCGACAAGCTGCCGGACCCGCAGGCGAAGGCGGCGGACTAGGCGGCAGAATAGGGGGGCACATGACCGCGAAACCGCTGGGCGCCGACCGGGTCGGCCTGCCTCGTTTTTCCATTCCACCCGACGCAGGTGCCGCGGCTGGCGTCAATGGCGAGCCCGCGGTCTTTGCGCTCACCTCCCATCAGCGGGCGCGTCAGGCGCTGGAATTCGGCCTCGGCATCCCCGACCTTGGGTTTAATATCTTCGTGCTCGGCGAGAACCGCAGCGGCCGAATGACCGCCACGCTGGATTATCTCAGCGCCTATGTGCGCCGCTTTCCGGCACCGTCGGACTGGGTCTATCTGAACAACTTCAAGCAGTCGGAACGGCCGCGGCCCCATCGTTTGTCCGCCGGCACCGGCCGTCGGTTTCGCGAGAGCATGATGGCGCTGATGCCGGCGATCGAGGAAGCGCTCAAGAACACGTTGGGTTCGCCCGAGCTGGCCGAGCAGTTGCGCCACACCGCCGAGCAGGCGCGCGCGGGGCTGACGGCCGAATACGAGGCGCTGCAGAAGCAGGCACAGGCGCTCGGCGTCGAACTGCGTCGCAACGAGCAGGGGCTAGTCCTGATCATGCGCGACGCTCAGGGCGAGCCGCGCATGTACGAGAATCTGGGCGAGGCCGGGCGCGCCAAGATCGAGGCCGCATGGACCCAGATCAAGCCAGCGCTCCAGAGCTTTACGGCCCGGGCCGATGGTGCGGAGGGACAGGTTGCCGAGGCCGTGCGCCGGGTCCGGCACGCGGCGGCGGAGCGCGCGGTCGAACCCTTGATCAGCGCGGTCGCGTTGGAGTTCGAGCACCACCCGGCCCTGGCGCGCTGGCTGGTCGAGCTGCGCGCCGACATCGTCGAGATGCTGGGCCGCATCGCGGGCGAGGGGGAGGGCCAGAGGCCGCCCAACCTTGCCGAGCGCTACGCCATCAACCTGCTGGTCGATCACACCGGCGACGAGCATCCCTCGGTCGTGCTCGAACCCAATCCGACCTACGAGAACCTGTTCGGCTCGATCCAATACCGCCAATCCCAGGGCGTCATCGAAACCAATTTCACAATGATCCGGGCCGGCGCGCTGCACCGCGCCAATGGCGGCGTGCTCGTGCTGCGCGCCGAGGCGCTGGCGCGCTTGCCCCAGGTTTGGGAGTTTCTCAAGGGCGCCTTGCGCGACCGTGAAATCCGCATTGAGGAACTGCACCGCTCGGGCAGCCTGCCCATGACCGGCGCGCCCCGGCCGAAGCCTATCCCGCTCGATATCAAGGTGGTGATCGTCGGCGCGCCGCGCTGGTATTACACCTTCTTTTCCGTCGATCCCGATTTCCAGAGCTACTTCAAGGTCAAGGCCGACATCGACGCCGACCTGGAAGCGACACCGGGCAATTTGGCGACCTATGCCGCGATCATTCGTGCCTCCGCGCACCATCTCGGCGGATGGGTCTGCGAGGATAGCGCCATCGGTTACCTCTTGGGGCAAGCTGCGCGTTGGACCCAGCACCGGGAGAAACTGTCGGCGCGCTTCGAGCAGATCGAGGACGTGGTCGCAGAGGCCGGCGCCGTTGTGCGCCGGCGCAAGGGCGGTGCGATTACGGGCACCGACGTCAAGGCGGCGCTCGACGACCGCCGCCGTCGCAACGGGCGCGTCGAGGACCGCAGTCAGGAGACGATTCGCACGGGCACGGTGATGATCGACGTGACCGGCGCGAAGATCGGCCAGATCAACGCGCTGACCGTGCGCGATCTGGGCGATCACAGTTTCGGCTCGCCCAGCCGCGTCACCGCGCGCACCTATGCGGGCGAGCACGGCGTGATCAATATCGAGCGCATGATCGATATGGGCGGCCCGATCCAGCAGAAGGGCGTGCTCGTGCTGTCCGGCTTCCTCAACGGCATGTTCGCGCGCGGCTTCCCCCTGTCGTTCTCCGCCTCGATCACCTTCGAGCAGAGCTATGGCGGCGTCGAGGGCGACAGCGCGTCGCTCGCCGAGCTGTTGGCGGTCCTGTCTTCGCTGGCCGGCGCGCCGCTACGCCAGGATCTGGCGATCACCGGCTCGGTCAACCAGCAGGGCGAGACCCAGGCGATCGGCGGCGCCAACCACAAGATCGAAGGCTTTTTCCGCACCTGCGCCGAGCGCGGCCTGACCGGAACCCAGGGCGTGCTGATCCCGGCCTCCAACGAGATCAATCTGGGCCTCCGGCCCGAAATCGCGGATGCGGTGGCGTCGGGGCAGTTCCATGTCTGGAGTGCCGCGACGGTGGAGGAAGCGCTGGAGTTGTTCACCGGCGTGGCGGCGGGCACACTGGACGCGGCGGGGGATTTTTCGGCCGATAGCGTTTATGGGCGGGTTATGGCGCAGCTCGCGCGCTACGACCGGGTGTTGAGCGAGCGGAGCGGGCGGAGGGGTTAACCGAGACGGCTTCGCATCAGCACCGCCACATCTCTAGTACCTCTGCACAGTGATTATGACTCTTTGGTTTGGTCTGGGTAAGCGCGGGCCATTTTATCGCGGGCGCGCTCGGTGGTGAACATCCATTTGATGCGGGCGCCGTCAGCGTTGCGCTGACGCTCCCATGCGGCGATCTCGGCGA
>SHVW01000135.1 GCA_009694085.1 Alphaproteobacteria bacterium | reverse complement strand
TGTCTTCTGCGGCCGACAGGTAGGGCGGATCGCCGGAATTGCTCGACCCGTTATAGCTGCCGGGATGCTTAAGGCCGATCGCGTGGCCGATCTCGTGGATGAAGGTGAGGAACCCGAAACCGCCCGCGCTCATGTCCAGATTGGAGCTGACCGCATTGCTCAGATAGATATCGCCGCCATAAGTCGTACCCGGGGAATAGGCGTAGGCGGAGGAATCGGTTTGGTCGTTGGTGCCGATAGCGATATCGCCGCCGCTGGATACCTCGACGAATTTGACGTTTGTCGCGGACTCCCAGGCGGCAAAGGCGGCGCGAGCGCCCTCGATCTGCGTGCCGTTGACCGGCGCGAAGCCGAAGCTATCGCCCGAACTGTTGGCCGCGCTAAGGAAGCTGTAGGTTACCGGCGCCGGTGTGCCCACGGCCGCCACGCTGTTCCAGCGGTCGAGGTCCGGATACACCAGGGCATCGACCCGGTAATCGCCGGTCGAGGCGGCCTGCCGGGTTATGAACTGTGGTCCCGAGCCGTCGGCCCCGCCCGCGATATAGGATTGGCAGAGCGAGCAGCGGCAATCGGCTCTAGCGGAGAAACCGTCGTCAGACATCGCCCTTGCACTCTCTATCATAAAACAACGCCCGATTATACGCGATATTTCGCTATTCAGAATGATGCAAACAGGCTTGAATGCCTGTGATGAGCGTCACGGCGACTTGACGGCCGGGCCGCCTTGGCCTACATAGCCGGGCCCGACCCGGCGGTCGCGCCGGGCGAAAATCGAAATATCCCAAAGGAATTAGTGTCATGGCTAGGCGTTGCAGCGTGTCCGGCAAGGGCGTTCAGGTCGGCAACAATGTCAGCCACGCCAATAACAAGACCAAGCGGCGCTATCTGCCAAACCTGCAGCAGATTTCCCTGACCAGCGACGCGCTGGGCGATCAGGTCCGCATGCGCATCACCACGCGCGCGATCAAAACGATCGAGAAGAATGGCGGCATCGACGCCTGGATCCTGGGCACCGCCAATTCCCGCCTGCCCGCCGACCTCAAGCGCCTCAAGCGCCGCATCGCCAAGCGCGCGGACGCCAAGGCTGCGGCGGCGAAGGCGGCGTAAGCCCTTCATCGGTAGCCTGAATTGAAAAGCCCGCCGAAAGGCGGGCTTTTTCATGGCCGCTTCCGCACCGCTCGGCGCAGGCGTCAGCGAGTCGGCGCAGCTTTTTTCTTGAGGCGCGCGTCGGCGGCGTTGCGCTGTTTGGCAATACGGTCCGACGCGACCTTGAGCGGCAGTTCGTCGATCGCCTTGGGATCGTAGCCCTCGAACCAATCGGCGATTTCGGCGTGGTTCGGATGCTTGGGGTCCGCCAGGCGTCGAGCGCTTCATAGAACCCGGGAATGCCGCCGCAATCCTCGGGCGGCGCGTTCCATTCGCCGCCGACATAGCGGGGATAGGCGATGCCCGGCTCGCCTTGCCGAACACCGGTGACGACCAGCCGGAGTTGCCAGGAATCGCCGAAATCGTAGAGATAGTCGATGACGGTCCTGCGCGCCTTCAGCACGTCGCGAAGCCGGACCTTGGCAGCCTCGAAGCGGGGCTCGGTTCCCCAATCCTCGTCCATCGGCAGCCCATAGCGCTGTTTGGCGATGGTGAATTCCCAGAGGTGTTGGTCGAACCAGCCCATGACCGCCTGGACGATATCGTGCAAGACCTTGAGCGTGACCGATGTCGGCACCTCCACCGCGCGCCAGATCGGGGGATCGGTGTCCCTGAGCTCGATGCGCACGGTGGCGATTTCGTTGAAGCTGTCGGTGGCGGAGGGCTTGGCGGCTGCGGTCATGGCGGGGATTTTACAACCGGCCGGCCCTAAGTCCAAACCGATCGCCGGAGGCGTTTTTCTTGCGGCGACGGCGTCAGCGAATCGGCGAAAATGGGAGTACTCTCGTGCCTCATGGAGTTTAACGCCGGCCTAGCGATCTTCGCGCGTATGCCAAAGCCGCAACACGATGATGGTGTCGTCCTGAATTTCATAACGCATTTCGTAGTGACCGATCAGAAGGCGGCGAACCTCGCGCGGCTCGTATTGCGCGAGCTTCTCGCCGATGCGCGGATACGTCACGAGGCGGCCGGGGGCGTTGGCGAGCGATCGCACCGTCCGCGTGGCCGCCCGCGGGTCGATCGGGGCCAGAAACTCGTATAGCCGGACCAGATCGGACAGCCCCTTCTCCGTCCATTGCAGCTTCATCGCTGTCGCGTCACCGCCAGAGCTTCATAGACGAGGTGGTGCTCGCCTCTTGCCCGCGCTCAGGCTTTCGGCCCAGGCCCGGACGGCCTGATGATCGACCACGCGCCCGGCCTCGACATCCGCCAGGGCCTCCAGGGTCAGCCGGTGCCGCTCGTCCTCCTGGGCAAGCCAAGCGCTCAACGCTTGCTTGACGACCCAGCCGCGCGAGCGATCCAGCCGAGCGGCAAGCCGGTCGACCTGCTCGGCCAGCGGCAGCGGAAGATGAGCGGTGATAACCTTGGTTTCCATGGGTGCTCTCGTTGGGTGCAATCGTTTCTAGTCATAGCGATTAAAAACGATTAAAACAAGGCGACCGCGAGACATTCACGTTTGAGAACGACCCTGCGCGCGATCGATGTGCGGCAATGCTTCTTTCTCACTCTGACCCCGAATTTCTTTCTTCTCATCGTCCTCCCGGAGTTGAAATATGCAGGCACCACCGCGGATGATGAAAGCCGTCTTGCTCAAGGGCAATGGCGGGTTCGACCAGCTCGAATACCGTGAAGACATTGCCGTGCCCATACCCATGGCCGGCGAGGTCCTGATCCGGGTCGGCGCGGCCGGGGTCAACAACACGGATATCAACACCCGAACGGCGTGGTATTCGAAGGCTGTGAGCGAGGGAACGACCTCGGCTGGCGGTGCGCGCGGTTATGCCGAGGCAAAATCGGAAGATTCCGGTTGGACGGGCACGGCACCGGTCTTTCCACGCGTTCAGGGCGCGGATGCGTGCGGCCGCATCGTTGCCATCGGCGCCGGGGTCGACCCGGCACGGATCGGCGAGCGTGTGCTGATCGAGCCCGTGTTCCGCGCCCCGGTGGGCTGGGCACCCTATCGGGCGATCTATTTCGGTTCGGAATGCGATGGGGCCTTCGCCGAGTTCGCCAAGGCGCCCGCAATCCATGCCCATAAAATCGTCAGTCGCCTTTCCGATGTCGAACTGGCGTCCTTTCCCTGCGCCTACGCCGCTGCCGAGAACATGCTCGCGCGCGCCGGCGTCGGCGCCGGCGAAACCGTCCTCGTTACCGGCGCTTCGGGCGGCGTCGGTTCCGCAGCGGTGCAGTTGGCGAAACGTCGCGGTGCCACGATCATTGCGGTCGCAAGCGCGTCGAAGGCTTCGGCAATCGCGGCGCTGGGCGCAACCAAGACCGTGCCGCGCGACGCCGATCTCGTGGCGGCCGTCGGACGCGAGGCGGTCGATGCGGTCGTCGATGTCGTCGGCGGCGACGCGTTTCCGCAATTGCTTGAGGTGCTCCGGCGGGGCGGACGGTACGTCGTTGCCGGCGCTATCGCGGGGCCTAAGGTCGAGCTCGATCTGCGGACTGTCTATTTGAAGGACCTCCGCTTGATCGGCTGCACGATCCTGGAGCCAGATGTGTTCGGCAACCTCGTCGGCTATATCGAACGTGGTGAGGTCAAGCCGCTGATCGCCAGCACCCATCCGCTCAACGCGATCGTCGCCGCACAACAGGAGTTCCTCGCCAAGCGGCATACCGGCAAGATCGTATTGGTCCCCTCGGCTTGAGGGGGTAGCGGTCCCGCATGGGTCGCCATTTTCATTGAAAAAGGAAAGGGTCCTCTTTTCCCGGCGAAACACGGCACTCGCCAAACTCAGGAGCGCCACCAGCCATCCAGATCGGCCAGGAACAGATGGCGGTGGGCCCGGTCGTTCAGCATCAGCCAGGTCGCCTAGCCGATCAGGCATTCAAAAGGGAACACTTCCCCAACTTACGACACCGTCGGAGCATTTGCCGCCGCCCCTCACCCTCCCGCACCACGGGCCCCGCCCTCTCCCCGCGAAGGGCGGGGCGAGGGAAAGAGTTGCCCCGCTTGGCGCCTCACTTGGCCACGATCCGCCCCTCCACCTTCGGCGATACCGAGCCCTTGGCGGCGATGTATTCCATCACCTGGTTGGCCATCAGCTTGGCCGCGCTCTCGTCGATCAGCGACTTGCCCTTCTTGAGCACCTCGAAGCCGTCGCCGCCGTCATAAACGTATTCATTTGTGGCGACCTTGTAGATGCGCGTGGCGTCGAGCGGCTGGCCGCCCACCTTGATCTCCACCACGCGGGCCCCGGCGGGCTGCTTGGGGTCGTAGACGAGCGTCATGCCGGAGAGCTGCATGAAGCGGCCCTGTTTCTGCTCGACCTGGCTGACCGAGTGCTCCATTGCCGCTTTGAGGTCGGCGCCGCTGAGTTCGATCAGCACGGTCTTGTTGCCGAAGGGCAGCTCGGTCAGCACGTCCTTGCGAGTCAGCGTGACGCCGGCGTCGTAGGTCTTGTCGCCGCGGATGCCGCCGCCATTGACCAGGCCGATCTCTCCGCCCACCGCCTCGCGCACGGCGTCGGCGAACAGATTGCCGATGGCGGCCTCGGCCGCGCGCACCTCGTTGCGCCGGCTGTCGAGCGCGGTCGCCGTCTTGCCCACGGGCACGTTGAGTTCCACGTCCAGCTTGTCCGTGTGCTTCTTGACCAGCGCCGCGATCTCTGGGTCGGGCGTCAACGCGTTGATCGCCGTCATGCGCCAGGCCGGCACCACGGTATAGCGCGGCGCGCCCTGCTGCTGGGGCGTGCGCGTCACGGTCAGGTCGACGGCCGCGAGGTAGTGGGCGTCGTAACCGGCCTTGTGAACGAGAACGCCGCCCTCGTAATAGGTGATGGGGTCATGATCGTGGCCACCCAGGACCAAGTTCACGCCCTTGACCCGGCGCACCATGTCGCGGTCTTCCGCGATGGTCAGGTGGGTCAGCGCCACGACGATTTCCGCGCCCTGGGCCTTGAGGTCCGCGACAGCCTTCTCGGCGGTCGCGACGATCGGCAGGAATTTGGTGTCCTTGCCCGGGCTGGCCAGGCTGGTGGTTTCCGGCGTGGTGATGCCGAAGAAACCGAACTTGATGCCACCGAATTCCTTGACCGAGAGGGCGAGCGCGTTGTTGAACGGCTTGCCGTCGGCGCCCACCACATTGGTGGCGATCCAGGGAAATTTCGATTCGGCCATGCGCGCCTTGAGCACGTCGTCGCCGAAATCGAATTCGTGATTGCCGAGCACGGCGATGTCGAGGCCGATGGCGTTCATCATCTCGATCATCTGGCTGCCCTTGGTCAGGCCCGACATCAGCGAGGGCGAGATCAGATCGCCGCCGAAGGTGGTCATGGAGTGCGGGGCCGCCGCGCGCTCGCGCTTGAGCGCCGTCATCAAAGGCGCGAAACCGCCCATGCCGCGCACGGGGGCGATTTCATAAACGTCGTTGGTGTGCAGGAAGGTGACCTTGACGGTCACCGCTGCCTGCTGGGCAAGCGCGGCGGTCGCCAGCACGAATGCGGCGACCAATGCAATGAACGCCGTCGGCAGGGATTTCAAACGGATGGACATGTCGGCTCTCCTTTGCGAATTCCGGCGACTGGGCACCGGCCTTTGATTGCGCTAAGCTCAGCATGACGGGCGCCGGGGTTCAAGCGACGGGTTTGCGACCATCCGGTGCCGTGCCCTATGATCCGTCCGCCCTCGACCCACGGAGTTTCTTGCCATGCCGGCCCTTCGTATCGAAGGACATTGCCTGTGCCGCGCCGTCGCCTATGCCTACGATGTCGAGCCCCTGTGGACTCTCCATTGCCATTGCGAGAGCTGCCGGCGCGGCACCTCGGCGCCCGTCGCGACCTGGATATCGGTGTCCCATACCGGCTTTCGCTGGACCCGGGGTACGCCCAAGGCGTTCAGTTCCTCGCCCGGCGTGACGCGCAAATTCTGGGGCACCTGCGGCTCGCCGCTGACCTATGAGAACGAACGCATACCCGACGAAGTCCACGTGCTCGCCGGCTCGCTCGCTGACCCGTCCGGCGTGAAGCCGCTGCGTCATGTTTTTGCCGAGGAGCAATTGCCCTGGTTCGAGATCGTCGACAATCTGCCGCGCTATGCCACGTTCAGCCGCAACGGCTCGCCGCCGGAGAGAATTGGGCCGAGGAAGGCGTAGCAGCTGGCCCCTCACCCTGCCCTCTCCCCGCGAGAGCGGGGCGAGGGTTCTGTTACTTCCCCTCGCCCCCAACGGGGGAGAGGGTAGGGCGAGGGGTGGTGCAGCGCCGCAGAAACCCGAAATCAGCTCGCCCGCCGCTTCGTCGCCTTCCGCGTCTTGGGCTCGTCATCCTCGTCGAACAGCTCGGCCAGCTTTTCCATCATGGTGCCGCCCAGTTGTTCGGCGTCCACTATTGTGACGGCCCGGCGATAGTAACGTGTGACGTCATGGCCGATGCCGATGGCGACCAGTTGGACCGGCGAGCGCGTCTCGATATAGCGGATCACGTCGCGCAGATGGCGCTCCAGGTAATTGCCGGGATTGACCGACAGGGTTGAGTCGTCGACCGGCGCGCCGTCGGAGATCACCATCAGGATTCGGCGTTCTTCATGGCGAGCGAGCAGGCGGTTATGCGCCCACATCAGGGCCTCGCCATCGATGTTCTCTTTCAAAATGCCTTCACGCAGCATCAGGCCCAGGCTTTTGCGCGCGCGCCGCCAGGGCGCTTCGGCCGGCTTATAGACGATGTGGCGCAGATCGTTGAGCCGGCCCGGATTGGCCGGCTTGCCCTGGGCGATCCAGCGCTCGCGCGCCTGGCCGCCCTTCCACGCCCGGGTCGTGAAGCCCAGTATCTCGACCTTGACGCCGCAGCGTTCCAAGGTGCGCGCCAGGATGTCGGCACTCATGGCCGCAATCGTGATCGGCCGGCCGCGCATGGAGCCGGAATTGTCGATCAGCAGGGTCACGACGGTATCGCGGAACTGAGTTTCCTTCTCGCGCTTGTACGATAGCGGTTGCTCCGGATTAACCACGATGCGGGTGAGCTTGCCCGCATCCAGCATCCCTTCGTCCAAGTCGAATTCCCAAGCTCGCGACTGCTTGGCCAACAGGCGGCGCTGCAAGCGGTTGGCAAGTTTACCAATCACGCCTTGCAGGCTGGTCAATTGCTGGTCCAACAGCATGCGCAGCCGCGCCAGTTCCTCGGCGTCGCACAGCTCGTCGGCCGGCACGATCTCGTCATACTCGCTGGCGAAAGCCTTGTAGGCGGGTTCGCGATTGTCGCCGAGGCCGCGGTTCGGCCACCGCTGAGGCGCGCCGGGCTGGCCGGGCTGCTCGTCGCCGGACCCGGGCGAGAGTTCGCCGTCGACCTCCTCGCCGCCGTCCTCGCCTTCCTCGCCGGGCTTGGCGTCCTGGGGCAGGCCGTCGGTTGTGGTCGAGGCCTCCGCCGTGCCGCGCTGGCCGGCTTCGGCGTTCTGGTCGGATTGGCCCTGATCGTCCTGGCCCTCGGCCTGATCGGAATCGTCCTGGTCGCTGGAATCGTCGCCGAGGTCGAGGTCGAGGTCGGTGATCAGCTTGCGCGCCACTCGCGCATAAGCATCCTGGTCGTGAGCGCTACGCGCGAGTTCGCTGAAATCCTTGCCGGCGCGCGCGTCGAGCCAGGGCCGCCAGAGATCGACAACATGGCGCGCCGCCTTGGGCGGGGCCTCGCCGGTCAGGCTTTCCCGCGCCAGCAGGCGCAGCACCTCGATCAAATTGACGTCGCTCTTCTCGCTCATCCGCTCGAAGCCCTTGCGGCGATAGCGCTCTTCGAGCGCGGCCGATAGATTGGCGGCGCAACCGGCCATGCGACGGGCGCCGAGCGCCTCGCAGCGCGCCTGCTCGACCGCCTCGAAGATCGAGCGTGCGGTCTGGCCCTTGGGTGCGCGGCGGGCATGGATGCGGTCATTATGGTAGCGCAGTTTGAGCGCGACCGCGTCGGCCTCGCCGCGGACTTGGGCGACGTCGTCGGCCTTCAATTCGCGGCCGGGTTGTGGCAAGCGCGCGCGCATGCCTTGCAAGCCGGGCTGGTCGGCGCCGAAGGCGACGTCGACATCCTCGCGCTCGGCGATCGCGCGCACGGTGGCGGCGGTCGCGCGCTTGAAGCTTTCCAGGGGGCTTTCGGCGTCGCTCATCGCCGCCCAAGCTCGCTCAAGACCCAGCCTCGCTCAAGCCTTGTGCGTCTTGACGCCGGATTCCGGCAGCTCCGTGCCGAAGCAGCGCTGGTAATACTCGGCCACCGTGGCGCGCTCGACCTCGTCGCACTTGTTCAAGAAGGTGACGCGGAAGGCGAAGCCGACATCGTGGAAGATGCGCGCATTCTCCGCCCAGGTGATCACGGTACGCGGCGACATGACGGTGGAAATATCGCCCTGCATGAAGCCGGAACGCGTCAAATCGGCCAGCGTCACCATGGCGGCGACGGTTTTCTGGCCTTCGGGCGTGTCGTAGCCCGGTGCCTTGGCCAGCACGATCTTGGTTTCTTCCTCATGCGGCAGATAGTTCAGCGTGGCAACGATGTTCCAGCGGTCCATCTGGCCCTGATTAATCTGTTGGGTGCCGTGATAAAGGCCGGTGGTATCGCCCAACCCCACCGTATTGGCGGTGGAGAACAGACGGAAGGCCGGGTGCGGCCGGATCACGGTGTTCTGGTCGAGCAAGGTCAGCTTGCCGTCGACTTCCAACACGCGCTGGATGACGAACATGACATCGGCGCGGCCGGCATCGTATTCGTCGAACACGAGGGCGCAGGGGTTTTGCAGGGCCCAGGGCAGGATGCCCTGACGGAACTCTGTCACCTGCTTGCCGTCGCGCAGCACGATGGCATCCTTGCCGATCAGGTCGATACGGCTGATGTGGCTGTCCAAATTGACGCGGATGCACGGCCAGTTGATACGGGCCGCGACCTGCTCGATATGGGTCGATTTGCCCGTGCCGTGATAGCCCTGGATCATAACGCGCCGGTTGTGCGCGAAACCGGCCATGATCGCAAGCGTGGTGTCGCGATCGAAATGATAGGCCTCGTCCAGATCGGGCACGAGATCGGTCGGCTTGCTGAAGCCGGGCACTTGCATATCGGTGTCGAAGCCGAAAATCTGCCGCACCGAAAGGGTCAGGTCAGGGCGCCCGCCGTTTTTGCCGGCGGTGTCCGCTCTCGTCACAGAAACCATGATGGATACGAATCCTGGATTGGACGTGGGTGGCGAGCGACGAACACGCTTCGCCGATGCGGCCGCTCGACGGCGCCGCTTCGGCGGGTCAGAGGGTCAAGAAGATATACTTTTTTTCAGCGTGGTATAGGCCTGATTGATCGTTTTTAGCCGCTCCTCCGCATCGCGGTCGCCGCCATTGGCGTCGGGGTGGTGGAGTTTGACCAGCGCCTTATATCTGGCCTTGATCTGCACCCACGGCGTGTCAGTAGGCAAGTCCATGATCTGAAACGCTTCTTCCTCAGCCTTGGCAACCCGGGCCGTGGGCCGGCGACGCGGTTCGGGACGCTCCGTATCATCCATAAAGAAGCCGAATCCATCCTTCAGATTCTCGCGGCGAAAACGGTTGGGGTCGAGCCCCGTGCCGTGGCCGCCAAAACCGCCAAGCGGCCAGGTCGGCCGCCACCAGGTGACGTCGGCCCGGTTGAGCGCCTCGATCTCTTTCTCGTTCATGCCGGCATAATAGTTCCAGGCGGCGTTGTAGCTGCGGACGTGATCGAGGCAGAACCAGTAATATTGGGTCAGTCGATCGCGGGCTTGGGGTGCGCGAAACTGGCCTTCGCCCGCGCAACCCGGCGCGTCGCAACTGCGCAGACCCGCCGCGTGCGGCGCGTGCAACGCCTCCGCCTGGCGCGGGCGGCGGTGAAGCTGGAAGGTCTCGGTGGCGCGAAACTTGACCATTCCAGCAGTATGGGCAGGGCAGCGCACTGGAGCAAGTGGGGTCTGTTCCCTTTCCTCCAAATGGACCAGGCGATATCGCGAGGAAGCGCCTGACCCTGCCGGGCCACAAGCACCACTCCGGCCCGATCAGGGGCGCAATCGCATCGAAACCAACGATAATCACGCTTGCAGAGCATCCCGTGTCAGACGTGGCGCTTCTCCAGTTAAACATTAGACCTGTTGCAAAAATGAGGGGATTCCCAAGGGCGGCGCGACGTGATTCAAGATGGAAGGGCGTTAGAGGGCCCTTCCAATGGCGAAATTTAGCAGCGCGGGCCTTGTGCGCCGGCGGCCGTTTCGGTCACTGACCGGGGTAACGCCGGGTCAATTTCTGGCGATGAGCCGGAAGCTCCGTCCGCTGTGGAAACGGCGGATTGTGGCGCGCAAGAACCGTTCGGGCCGGCCGTGGGGCGTCGGTGGTCTCGACGATCATTTGCTGGTGCTTCTGATCGTCTATCGCTGCCACATCACGCAGGAAT
>SHVW01000134.1 GCA_009694085.1 Alphaproteobacteria bacterium | reverse complement strand
GATGGTGATCACGCTGGAGCGCGCCGGGCTCATCCGGCGACAACCAGGCGAGGCCCGCACCATCACCATCCTGGTTGATGCCGAGGACCTCCCAGCCCTACGATCCGCACACAACCAACCGGTCAAAACCTCCGTGCAGAGGTACTAGATCGCCATGGTGACGGCCAGCAGCATGCCCAGCGCCACCAATCCAAGCGGCGCGATCAAGCGATAGATTTCGCGCTCTTTTCCGACGATGCCGACCAGCGCTGCCGCCATGGCGACGCGCACGGGCGACAGCATGGTCAGATTGCTGCCCGCCGTGTTCTGGATGGCGGCGAGCCAGCGCTCGTCGACCGCCGTGCTCGACGCGATCGCCGCCTGGAGCGGCATCAGCAAGCTGTTGGATGCGACGTTGGTCCCGGTGAGGAAACCGGCGACCGCGCTGAGCACGGGGCTGATCAGAATGGCGCCCGGCCCCGTCAATTCCGCCCAGGCGTGTGCCAGGGCCGCCGACACGCCCGAGGTCACGAGCAGTTGAGCCATGACGATGAAGATGAGAGTCACGCAAGCGGGTGCCCGGCCAGCGGCCCAGCCCTGCGAAAGCACCGCGCCCACCCTATTCGCCAGGCCGCCATGGACGAGCACCCCGAGCGCCACCAGGAGCAGCCAAAAGCTGCCATGATAGAAGGGCGCGTAGGGTGCCCAGCCCGGTGCCGGGCGGATCGTCAGAACGGCGCGCAGGGCCTCCGCGGCTGACGGAATGCGCGACAGCAGAAGGCAGAGCGCCAAAACGCCGTATGGCGCAGTTTGGCCGGCGAGGCGGACCAGGGCTTGCCATCCCGGTCGCTCGTCGCGCAAGTGGCGGAGCAATACGAGGATGCCGGTTGCAGCGATGCCGGCGATTTCGACCGCGAGATAGCGGTTCCCCAGCCAGAGCAGGGCCAGCAGGGCGCCGAGCCAGAGCGTATCGTCGCCGCGCTCGCGCAGCGTGGGGCTGACTCCGGCCGCTCCGGCCAGATGCCAAAGCACGAAGAGATAGCCCACCAGTATGGGCATGGTTAGAAGGGCACTACGCAGCCCGAGTTCCTGGAGGGGCGAGTCGATCAATGCCGCGCCGATCACGGTGCCGATGGCGAGCGCCCCCCAGGGCACCAGCATTTGGCTGAACAGCGCTAGCGCGGCCGCCAGCGGCCCCGCGATGCCCATGCGTAGCAACAGGGCTGCGGCGACGATCGCCCCGACGCCGACGCCGATGATCGATTCTGCGAATGGTCCGATCAGGAAGCAGACGGCGAATAGACGGCGATAGGTCGGCGCCGGCGTGACGGCCGGGGTGGGTGAGGCATCGGTCGCAAGCAGCGCGCGGTAAAAGACAAGCCCGGCCAGGATGACGGCGACGGCATGCCAGGCGAGCCAGGCGCCGGCGGGTATCTCTGCCAGCAGAAACGGCAAGACCGCCCGGTCGGCCGGCAAGGTGACAGCGGCGGCCGGTACGGTCAGGGCGAGGCCGGCAAGGCCGGCTTGCATCAGGTTGACCCGGCCCGAGGCCAATAAGGCCACAACCGCCAGGAACGGCAAAACCTGGAGCAGGGCGATCAAATCAGAGTCTCACCCAGTATGGGTCGATCCGAGCAATGGCGCGCGGATAACGTCCGAAGAAGGTGGCGGCTTACGCCCCCGTGAACGCCTGGATACCGGTCTGGGCGCGGCCCAGGATGAGGGCGTGAATGTCATGGGTGCCCTCATAGGTATTGACTGCTTCCAAGTTCATGACATGGCGGATGACGTGAAACTCGTCGGCGATGCCATTGCCGCCGTGCATGTCGCGGGCCATGCGAACGATGTCGAGCGCCTTGCCGCAATTGTTGCGCTTGATCAACGAGATCATCTCCGGTGTCCAGCGTCCGTCGTCCTTCAGGCGGCCGACGCGCAGTGCTGCCTGGAGGCCAAGCGTGATTTCGGTCTGCATATCCGCCAGTTTTTTCTGGATGAGCTGATTGGCGGCCAGCGGACGGCCGAATTGCTTGCGCTCCAGCGTGTAGGTGCGCGCAGCATGCCAGCACGCCTCGGCGGCACCCATGGCGCCCCAGGCGATGCCGTAACGCGCTTTGTTCAGGCAGCCGAACGGTCCGGCCAGGCCCTTGGCTTGGGGCAAAAGGTTTTCTTCCGGTACGGGCACGTCGTCCATGACGATTTCGCCGGTGGTCGAGGCGCGCAGCGCAAACTTGCCTTCGATTTTGGGCGTGGTCAGGCCCTTCATGCCGCGCTCCAGGATGAAGCCGCGGATCACGCCGTCCTCGGTCTTGGCCCAGACGATGAAGACATCGGCAATGGGCGAATTGGTGATCCACATCTTGGCGCCCTTGAGCACATAGCCGCCCGCGGACTTGACGGCGCGCGTCGTCATGCTGCCGGGATCGGAGCCATGATCGGGCTCGGTCAGGCCGAAACAGCCGACCCATTCGCCCGTGGCCAGCTTGGGTAGGTATTTCTGGCGCTGCGCCTCCGTGCCATAGGCGTTGATCGGGTGCATGACTAGGGAGGACTGCACGCTCATGGCCGAGCGATAGCCGGAATCGACGCGCTCGACCTCGCGCGCTACCAGCCCGTAGGAGACGTAGTTGACCCCGGCGCAGCCATAGCCCTGGATTGTCGAGCCGAGAAAGCCGAGCTCGCCCATCTCGTTGAGAATTTCGCGATGGAAAATCTCGTGGCGGTTGGCCTCGATCACGCGCGGCAGCAGCTTGTCCTGGCAATAGGCGCGCGCGGCATCGCGAATCATCCGCTCGTCCTCGGTCAACTGGTCGTCGAGCAGGAGCGGATCGTCCCACAGGAAGACGGGCTTGGCGGATTTCAACGCGGATTTGGTTGCGGCGGACATGGCGAGAGCTCCGAGTGACTTTCGGCCGGACTATACGCCGCGCGGGCGCCCGGTCAAACGGGCGTGGTCGCGAATTCCGCCGGCGCCGTGATCTCGATGATCTCGCAGCCCTTGGAGCAGGCGATCAATTCGTGGCGGATACCGGGCGGTTGGTGGGCGCAACTACCGCGCCGCAGCGTAATGACGCCCTGGCCGTCATAATCGAATTTGGCCCAACCCTTGAGGATGTAGATCATCTGAAAGCCCAGGCGATGGCGGTGCCGGCCGGTGCCGTCCGTGCAGGCGCGCTTGGCACGGATGACCGTGGCGCCGTACCGCCCGCCGGTCGCCGTTACGATGCCGAGGTCGCGATAAACGAAGAAATCGCGCAAACCGCCGCCCGTGAACTTGGCGCCCCTGGCGTGGGACACGCTGAAGCGCATTGCATTTTTCTTCGCGCGCACGGCCATGGCTGCCTCTCTCAACGTCGGCCCGAACTGGGGCGCCCGCTTTCGGGCTGGTCCATGATAACGCCTTGCGTTATTATGGCAATGTGATCCGGAGCTTCGCTGACACCGCAACGGAGGCGGTATTTTTGCGCCAGTACGTGCGCAAGTTCAGCCCTATGTTGCAGCGCGCCGCATATCGGAAACTGGTCCAGCTTCATGTGGCGACGGCATTGGAGACAATGAATGTTCCTCCGGGCAATCGCCTGCAAAAGCTTTCGGGTCGCCGACGCGATCAGCACAGCATTCGAATCAACGATCAATGGCGGGTCTGCTTCGTCTGGCGGGAGGGCGATGCCTATGACGTGGAAATTGTGGACTATCATTGAGGTGAGCGGATGACCCAGCCTTCACGTGTGCGAAAGATGCCTCCGGTTCATCCCGGCGAGATCCTCCATGAGGATTTCTTGAAACCCATGGGTATCAGTCAATATCGGCTGGCCAAGGCAATCAGCGTTCCGCCCCGGCGCATCAACGAAATCGTGAAGGGTCGCCGTAGCGTGACTGGCGACACGGCATTGAGGCTAGGTCGTTTTTTCGACATGGATGCGCAATTCTGGATCAATGCCCAGGCCTATTATGAACTGGAAACCGCGCGCGATGCCTTGGGCCGGCGGCTCGATACGGAAGTCTCCCCACGGGCGGCGTAGGCGAAGGGCACTCCGACTCATGCGCGACGATGACATCATCATCGAATTCAACCGGGTCGGCGCCTATGTCAAGGTGACCGCGGTTGACCCGGTTTCACTCGTGGAGGCCACCATCGTCGGTCCGGCCTCGTCCTCGCCGGCAATCTTGAAGCGCACGACAATTCAGAAACTTATGTACCTATTGTCGAAGCGGGGCGAAGGCGGCGGCGGAGCTGGCGGCGGCGGGGCCATCACCGTCTGAGGGCAATCGGTTATGATTGCCAGGCCGGCAGGAATAGTTTACCGAATCGCGATAGCAGCGCTTTAGGTCCGGGCTAACCGGTCGGCGCGAAGGGGAACGGGGCAGAGGTTCAGGGCTACATGGAGTATTTCATCCAGCAGTTCATCAACGGCGTGACGCTGGGCGCCATCTTTGGCCTGATCGCCATCGGCTACACCATGGTTTACGGCATCTTGGGCATGGTGAATTTTGCTCACGGCGACATTTTCATGATCGGCGGTTTCATATCGATCATCACATTCATGATTCTGGGCGTGCTGGGCGTGACGTGGCTTCCGTTCTCCCTTCTATGCATGCTTTTGATCGCCATGGCGTTCACGGGATTGCACGGTTGGGCGGTGGAGCGCATCGGCTATCGCGCGCTACGTAATTCCAACCGTCTGGCGCCCTTGATTTCAGCGATCGGCGTGTCGATCTTCCTACAGAACTATGTGCAGTTGCTCCAGGGCGCGCGCAACAAGCCGCTGTCGCCGATCATCTTTGGCGGCATCGAGCTGATGACCAGTTCGACTGGATTCACCGTTACCTTCGCCTACATGCAAATGGTCATCATCGGCGTTGCGACGGTGCTGATGGCGGGTTTCTCCGTGCTGATCGCGCGCACCGCCCTCGGCCGCCAGCAACGAGCCTGCGAGCAGGACATGAAGATGGCGCGGCTGCTCGGCGTCGATGTCGACCGCACCATTGCGCTCACCTTCATCATGGGTGCCGCGCTCGCCGCGGTGGCGGGGCTGATCTGGTTGCTCCGCTACGGCATCATCGATTTCTATGTCGGCTTCCTCGTCGGCATTAAGGCATTCACCGCCGCCGTGATCGGCGGCATCGGTTCGCTGCCCGGCGCCATGCTGGGTGGGCTTCTGATCGGTCTTATCGAAGTCTTCTGGTCGGCCTATTTCAGCGTTGAGTATAAGGACGTGGCCGCCTTCGCCATCTTGGTGTTGGTGCTGATCTTCCGGCCGACCGGCCTGCTCGGCAAACCCGATATCGAGAAGGTTTAGTCCCGTGTCGGCTGTTGCAAGTTCCCGTCGCCCGCTTGACCTACCTGCCATGCTGAAGGATGCGGGCATGATGGCCTTGGCGTCTCTAGCACTTGCAATGCCATTGGTCGGTTTCCAGACGGTGGACCGCGGTGCCGGCATAGTATTGGACACGCGGTTCGGCGCCATGTTCTATGCCGTGGCGGTTATTTTTGTCGGCCGTCTGCTGCTGCTGCTGATCGAGGCCGGCCACGCCAGTTTGATCCAAGCCGCGACGGTGGCATTGAGCGCCGCATGGCTGATCAATGTTGCCTTCCACCTCTATCCCATAACCTGGCCGGCCCTGGGTTGGCTAACCTGGATTGTCGCGTCCGTGTTGGCGATCCGGGCATGGATCGTGCAGCGCCGCGCGACGCGCCCAGCCGCCGGGTACACCGATGGCGTGGAAAAGTTGGGCGCCCTGGTTGCCCGGATCGGCCCATACCTCGGCGGCATCGCAGTTGCCTTCGCTTTCACCATGCCGTTCATGCCTTTCGCCGATCAGCGCATGGTCGATCTTGGCATCCTGGTTCTGACCTACATCATGCTGGGTTGGGGGTTAAACGTGGTGGTCGGGCTGGCTGGCTTGCTCGATCTGGGTTATGTCGCCTTCTACGCCGTCGGCGCCTATTCCTACGCAATCCTGTCGATTCATTTCGATTTGAATTTCTGGCAGACGCTGCCGCTCGCCGGCGCCATGGCTGCGTTGTTTGGCGTTCTGCTCGGCTTCCCTGTCTTGCGCCTTCGCGGCGATTATCTCGCCATCGTCACGCTCGGTTTCGGCGAGATGATCCGCCTGATCCTGCTGAACTGGGACGACCTGACGAACGGGCCGAAGGGCATCGGCAGCATTCCGCGCCCCAGTTTCTTTGGCATGCAGTTCACTGCCGCGCCGCGTGAGGGCGTTACGGCCTTTCACGAGTTCTTCAACCTCGATTTCGCGCCGATCCACCGCATCATCCACCTCTACTACATCATCCTGTTCTTGGCCCTGCTGACCAACTGGTTCACCCTACGCATCCGCAAGATGCCGATCGGGCGCGCCTGGGAGGCCCTGCGCGAGGACGAGACGGCCTGCCGGGCTCTCGGCATCAACCCCACCAATACCAAGCTGACGGCGTTCGCCATCGGCGCCATGTTCGGCGGCTTCGCCGGTTCGTTCTTCGCCACCCGCCAAGGCTTTATCAGCCCGGAGAGCTTCAATTTCATCGAATCTGCGATCATCCTGGCGATCGTCGTGCTCGGCGGCATGGGCAGCCAGATCGGCGTGGTCGTCGCCTCGATCCTATTGATCGGCGGGCCCGAATGGTTCCGCGACCTCGAGGCCTATCGCATGCTTGCCTTCGGCGGGTTGATGGTGGCGATCATGATCTGGCGGCCCCAGGGGCTGCTGTCTCATCGCGAGCCCACCATCAAGCTTGGTCCATCGCCGGGAGCGCGCTCAGCATGAATGCGGCTGGCATGAGTGCGGTTCCGTTGCTGCGCGTCGAGCATTTGACCATGCGCTTCGGCGGTCTGGTCGCGGTCGATGACGTGTCTTTCGATGCTGCCGATCGTCAGATCACGGCAATCATCGGACCGAACGGCGCGGGCAAGACCACGGTGTTCAATTGCCTTACCGGATTTTACAAGCCGACGGTCGGGCGGCTGATGCTGAGCCCGGCGGTGGGCAGCGAGTTCTTGCTCGAGCGCATGGAAGGCTATCGCATCGGTCAGCGGGCGCGGGTCGCGCGCACCTTCCAGAACATCCGCCTATTTCCGCGCATGTCGGTTCTGGAAAACCTGCTGGTGGCCCAACACAACAAATTGATGCGCGCTTCCGGCTTTACTTTGCTCGGCCTATTCGGCGCGCCGGTCTATCGTAAGGCCGAGGGGAAGGCCGTCGAACTGGCGCGCTACTGGCTCGATCGCATCGGCCTCACCGCGCGGGCCGACGAGGATGCCGGCAACATGCCCTATGGCGACCAGCGCCGCCTGGAAATCGCGCGTGCCATGTGCACCGAGCCTCATCTTCTCTGCCTGGACGAACCCGCTGCCGGCCTCAACCCTCGGGAGTCGGCAGAACTGAACGACTTGCTCAAGTTTATCCGCGACGAGCATCGCATCGGCGTTCTCTTGATCGAGCATGACATGAGCGTGGTCATGAAAATCTCGGATCACGTGGTCGTGCTCGATTACGGCCGCAAGATTTCTGATGGTACGCCCGAAAGAGTGCGTAACGATCCCGCTGTCATTCGCGCTTATCTGGGCGAAGAGGAAAACGAAGCCTTGCCGCCTGAGGTCGAAGCCGACCTCCGTCAGGGGGCGTGACCGATGCTGCAAATCGAAAAGGTGCACACCTTCTATGGCCATATCGAGGCGCTCCGCGGCGTCGATATGGAAGTCAAGACCGGCGAGATCGTGACCCTCATCGGATCGAACGGCGCCGGGAAATCGACCCTACTGATGACCGTGTGCGGGACGCCCCAGGCGTCATTAGGCCGCGTCATTTTCGACGGCCGCGATATCACCCATGAACCCACGCACCAGATCATGCGCTCCGGTATTGCCCAGGCGCCGGAAGGCCGCCGCATCTTTCCGCGTATGACCGTGCTGGAAAACTTGCAGATGGGCGCGCTGGTTGGAGATCCAGCGAATTTTGCGGAGGACATAGAAAAGGTGCTGGCCATCTTCCCGATCCTGCGCCAGCGCCAGGGCCAACGCGGCGGCACGCTATCGGGCGGCGAGCAGCAGATGCTGGCGATCGCGCGCGCCTTGATGAGCCGCCCGCGCCTACTGCTGCTGGACGAACCCTCGCTTGGCTTGGCGCCCATGATCGTGCGCCAAATCTTTCAAATTATCCGCGAGATCAACGAGCGCACCGGAACGACCATTCTGCTGGTCGAGCAGAACGCCTATCACGCGCTACGCCTAGCCCATCGTGGCTATGTTCTGGTCAATGGCGCGATCACCCTGACCGGCACGGGTTCGCAGCTCCTCGCCAATCGTGAAGTCCGTGCGGCCTATCTCGAAGGCGGGCATTAGGGAGGGCCCATGACAGCGCAACTGCTCGGCAGCGTCTCCTGGACGGAGTTTTTCGGCTCCTTCGTACTGTTTATGTGGGCCGGATTCATGACCGGCCAGGCGATCGCTCAGACCTGGCGTCCCTGGCAGAACTGCCTGCTCTATGGCGCTTTGCTCGGCGTTGGTATGCGGCTGTTCGAGCACATGCTGTTCGCGGCCCCTCTGGTATCGGGTCTGGGTTTCATCGTTGATACCGCCGGAATCACCGCTGTCATGTTGTTGGCCTACCGTATTACGCTCGCGCGCAAAATGGTCCGCCAGTACCCATGGCTTTACGAGCCTGCCGGTATCTTGTCCTGGCGGGACAAAAGCCCCTGATTCCAAAAGCATAACTTAGCCATTGCCGGTTGGCCCTAACATGTGGAATCAATGGATCGTACGGACGGACAAGCGGTTCGGACGTAAAGCCGGAAACGTTGAATCAACCCACGTTCAAGACAGGGAGATCTGCATGCGTAAATATACTGGTTTCTTGATGGCAGCAGCGGCGGCAGTAGCGCTTAGCGCTGCCACTGCGCGGGCCCAAGATCTCGTCGTCGCGCTGGCCGGCCCGATTACGGGTGGCGATGCCGCGTTCGGCGAGCAGATGAAACGCGGCGCCGATATGGCGGTCAAAAACATCAACGCGGCGGGCGGCATCCTCGGCAAGAAGCTGAAGCTTGAGCTGGGCGACGACCAGTGCGAGCCCAAGCAGGCCCTGCCGGTTGCCAATTCTTTCGTGCAGAAGAAGGTCATCTTCGTCGCCGGCCACTACTGCTCGGGCGTTTCGATCCCGGCCTCGGCGGTCTATGCCGAGAACAACATCCTACAGATCACGCCGGCCTCGACCAACCCGCGCCTGACCGACGAAGCCAAGGCCAAGGGCTGGACCAACGTGTTTCGCACCTGCGGCCGCGACGACATTCAGGGCGTCGTTGCCGGCAAGTACCTGGCCGAGAAGTTCAAGGGCAAGAAGATTGCGATCCTGCACGACAAGACGCCCTATGGTCAGGGCATCGCCGAAGAAACCCGCAAGAATATGAATGCCGCCGGCCAGAAAGAAGTGATTTGGGACTCCTTCTCCAAGGGCGACAAGGACTTCACGGCCATCGTGAGCAAGATGAAGCAGGCGGGCATCGAAGTCGTCTATGCCGGCAGCTACCACACGGAAGTCGGTCTGCTGGTCAAGCAGTCGCGCGAGCAGGGCTTCGGCGCCCAGTTCCTCTCCGAGGACGCACTCGTGACCGACGAGTTCTGGAAGATCTCGGGCCCGGCAGGCGAGGGGCTGTTGATGACCTTCGCACCCGATCCGGTCGCAAGCCCGGCGGCGAAGGCGGTGGTCGACCAGTTCAAGGCGGAGAAGTACAACCCCGAGGGCTACACGCTCTACACCTATGCTGCGTTCCAGGTCTTTGCGGAAGCGGCAAAGCGCGCGGACTCGACGGACGCCAAGAAGGTTGCCGCCCAGATCCATGGCAAGGCCTTCGACACGGTGATCGGCAAGCTGCAGTATGACAACAAGGGCGACGTCTCGAACTCCGAGTACGTCTGGTACATCTGGAAGAACGGTAAGTACTTCCAGATGTAATCTTCAGCCCTTGGGCTGAACGCAGGAACGGCTCGGCGGGGTGACCCGCCGGGCCGTTTTCTTTGCGCTCGACCTATCCGCAGATTAACATCGGCGGCCCGTGGCCTTGGTGGTCAACCGGCCCAGCCCGATCTTTTTAGCGAAAGCGGAGCGCTGGGCGGCATGGTTTGGCGCCACCATGGGGTAATCCGGCGGCAAACCCCATTGGGCGTGATATTGTTCGGGCGTCAGTAAGATGTGCGAAAGTGACGCTTCAGCATCTTCAGCTTCTTGCCGTCTTCCAAGCAGATCACGTAGTCCGCCGTGACCGACTTTTCGATCGGCGCGGCTGGACGCAGCTCAGTGGCAGATTGGGTGGCCTGGCCGCCCGAGCCAACGGCGGCGAGCGGACCATGGACGGCACCGATGATGTCGCCGATCTGGTGGGTGTTGGTCGGGGTTCTTGCTGAGATAGGCCGCCACGATGTCTGCCGTCATGCCGAGTAGGGCGTTAGCCCGTGCCGTGTCGTCATTCATGAGGCAAAGCTCTTCGAGAGGTTGGCTAGAGACCTTCAAGCTGCGATGGGTATTGTTTAGCCTTCTGTCAATGATATCTACAGCATAGTTAT
>SHVW01000133.1 GCA_009694085.1 Alphaproteobacteria bacterium | reverse complement strand
CAATCGACGCCGATGGGGCGATCGAGCCCTACGCCATGCAAGCGATCGAGCGTCTGACCTCGCGCGGTCAAACCATTGTCTTGCAGATGGATCAAAGCCATATCAACGACACGAACGAAGTTCTGATGCTGTCGGCGCGCTTGCGCAAATGCGCCGTGCCGGTGGCGTGGCGGGTGCGTTCGACGCAGGGAGCCATATGGGAAATACGGGCTTAGATCACACCCTGGGGCACCATTCTTTTCCGGTTCATTGGGAGGATACGGCACCGTTGGCGGCGCTCAAACTGCCCCCAGCACCATGCCATCGAAGGCTGGCTCAACGCCGGCAGGCAGCTTGGCCGCCAGCAACCCATAATCCATCGATGTGTTCATGTGAGTGAGAATGGCGCGCCGGGGTTTGACTCGCTCGATCCATGTCAGGGTACGGGCCAGGTGCGTATGGGTGTGGTGCGGTTGCTCACGCAAACAGTCGACGATCCAGGTCTCGACTCCGGTGAGAATACCGAACGCGTCCTCCCGCAGTTCCAGCGCATCCGTCGAATACGCGATTGAGCCGAAGCGGAAACCCAGGGTTCGGCTGAAACCATGATCCTGATCGAATGGCACGACATCCAGATCGCCGATTCGAAACGGGCCGGCGATCCGGCGTGGCACCAGCCAGGGCTTGTACATCTCCGCGCCCGCCGGAATCGGATCGAAGACATAGCCGAAGCGCGCCCGGATCACCTCAAGGGTTTCGTCGTCTGCGTATGCATCGAGCGCGCCATTGCGGAAATAATTGATCGAGCGGAGATCGTCGATGCCGTGGAGATGGTCGGCATGACCATGGGTGTAGATCACCGCATCGAGCCATTTGCAGCGGGCGTCGATGAGTTGTTCGCGCAGGTCCGGCGAGGTGTCGACCAGCACGGTCGTGGCGCCGGTTTCGACCAGGATAGAGGCGCGGCGGCGCCGGTTGCGCGGGTTGGTCGGATCGCAGGCGCCCCAGTCATTGCCCAGCATGGGCACGCCGGTCGAGCTGCCGCAGCCCAGAATGGTCACGCGCATGGTGCGGGCGGTGCGATCTTGGTGAAGAGGCGCAGGAAATTTCGGGTCGTGACGTCGGCGATTTCGGCCGCTCCGAGCCCTTTGATGCGACCGACTTCGGCCGCAGTGTGGATCACGAAGGCCGGCTCGTTGCGCCGGCCGCGATTGGGGATGGGCGCCAGATAGGGTGCGTCGGTCTCCACCAACAGGCGCTCGGTCGGCATGGCTGCCACGGTTGTTCGCAGGGCATCGGCCTTTTTGAACGTGACGATGCCGGACATGGAGATATAGAGGCCGAGACCGATCGCCGTTTCCGCCAAGGCCTGGCCCGAGCTGAAGCAGTGAAGCACACCGGAAAAGGAGCCCCTCGCCTGCTCTTCCCGCAGGATTTCCGCCATGTCATAGTCGGCATCGCGGGTATGTACGATCAGGGGCAGGCCGGTAGCGCGTGCCGCCGCGATATGGGCGCGGAAGCTGCGGGCTTGGTCCGCACGTGGGCTGTGTTCGTAGAAATAGTCGAGCCCGGTCTCGCCGATGCCGACGACCCGTGGATGGCGGGCCAGTTCGATCAAGCGCGCGGCGTCCACGGCCGGCTCGGCGGCGGCTTCGTGGGGATGGATGCCGACGCTACAGTAGACATCGTCGTAACGTTCCGCGATGGCGAGCACGCGGTCGAACTCGCTGACCTTGGTGCAGATCGTCACGATCAAGCCGACGCCTGCCCGCCGCGCCCGCGCCACGATTTCGTCGCGCTCGCTCTCGAAATCGGCGAAGTCGAGATGGCAGTGGCTGTCGACGAGCATGACGGCCCCTCGCCTACCCCTTGGCCGCCTCGCCCTCGCCGGCATAACGCGGGAAGACGGGGGCGGGTTTCGGCATGGGCCGGCCGGGTGCCAAGGCATGAGCGATGCCGAGGCGATCGAAGCCGCGCTCGTCCGGTCCGAGGCCAAGCTGATCCAAAACCCTGGCCGCCGCATCCGGCGTGACCGGTTGGGCCAGGATGCCGAGATGGCGGATCACTTCGACCAGCACATGGAGCACGGTCGCCATGCGCGCGGGATCGGTCTTGCGCAAAGCCCAGGGTGCGTGGGCATCGACATAGCGGTTGGCTAGGCTCACCACTTCCCACATGGCATCGAGCGCCAGGTGGAACGCCTGCTCGCGGAACTGGGCGCGCATGCGATCGACCAGCTCGTGGGCCGGCTTGAGCATGGCCAGGTCCGCGGCGGTGTATTCGCCATGCTCGGGCACGGCGGAATCACAATTGCGGTTGACCTGAGTCAGCACGCGCTGGACCAGATTGCCGAAATCATTGGCCAGATCCGTGTTCATGCGCCTGATCATGGCGGCGCGGGAGAAATCGCCGTCCTGGCCGAACGGCACTTCGCGCAGCAGAAAATAACGGACCTGGTCGATGCCGTAGGTCTGCACGAGGTCGGCCGGCATGATCGCATTGCCGAGAGATTTGGAGATTTTTTGTCCCTCGCTTGTCCACCAACCATGGGCGAAAACGCGCCGCGGCGGCTCCAACCCCGCCGCCATCAGAAAGGCCGGCCAATAGACCGCGTGGAAGCGCAGAATATCTTTACCTACCATGTGAAGATTAGCAGGCCAAAACTTTGAATATAAATCGTTTTTTGTATCGGGATACCCGACGGACGTGATGTAGTTCGTCAGGGCATCCAGCCATACATACATGATGTGCGCGGGCGCGCCGGGCACAGGCACGCCCCATTTGAACGTGGTGCGCGAGACCGAGAGGTCCTGGAGACCGCCTTTGACGAACGAGATCACCTCGTTGCGGCGCGACCGCGGGGCGACGAAATCAGGATTACGCTCATAGAACTGGAGCAGCCGGTCCTGCCAAGCCGAGAGCTTGAAGAAATAGGACGGTTCCTCCACCCACTCCACGTCTGCCCCGGTGGGCGCCTTGCCCTCGACCAGCTCGCTCTCGGCATAGAACGCCTCGTCGCGCACGGCATACCAGCCGGCATAGCTGCCGAGATAGATGTCGCCCGCATCCAGCAGAGCCTTCCAGATCGCCTGACACGCCTTGGTGTGGCGCAGTTCGGTCGTGCGGATGAAATCATCATTGCTGTAGTTCATCACCTTCGCGAGATCGCGAAAGTTCTGCGACACCCTATCGGTGAACGCCTGAGGCGCGATACCCGCGGCGCCGGCCGCCTTCTCCACTTTCTGACCGTGCTCGTCGGTGCCGGTCAGGAAGCGCACATCGTAGCCGTCGAGCCGCATGAAACGGGCAAGCACGTCGCAGGCCAACGTCGTATAGGCATGGCCGATATGGGGAACGTCGTTGACGTAATAGATCGGCGTGGTGATGTAATAGCGCTTCGGCACGGCCATGGAATACTCCTCGGGGCGGCCCAGGTACCGGCCGCCCTGGATATGGGATCGCGTTCGCTTGCGTTTCAGCCGCGCGCTGCGGCCTCAAGACCAAACAGCGCGTTGAGAAAGACCAATTTGCGGTCGAGATTGGCGCCCTCGGCCCGGTCCACCAAGCGGGCCACCTTGTCCCACAGGTCAAGCCAGCGATCAAGACCGCGCCGGTCGCCGCCGGCAGCAGCGATCAGGCGATGGGCCAAGGCCGCCTCGCCCGGCACCACCTCGGGCGGCACCCGGCCGGTAGCGCCGGCACGCACGGCACGGCCCAACCACCACGCCATCAGATTGGCGGCGGTGGCGAACGCATTTTCCTGGCCCTTGCGACCGAACCGGTCGGCGAATTTATGAGCCGCCACCGGGTCCAGTTGCGGCAATTGGGCGAACAGCCCGATCAGATCGCGATAGAGATCGAGCCCGCCCGCCGCCGCCAATTCGAGGGCGCGCCCGATGCTGCCCTCGGACAGCCGCGCCAGCGCCTGCCGCTCCCCATCGTCCAAATCGGGCGCGTGGCGACGCAATAGCGCGGCCAGATCCGCCTCGCCCAAAGACTTCAAGGGCAGTTTGCGGCAGCGCGAACGAATGGTCGGCAGCAGGCCACCGGGGGCATGGCTGACCATCAGCAACACGGCCCGCTTCGGCGGCTCTTCCAGCAGCTTGAGCACGGCATTGGTGCTATTGCGGTTCATCTCGTCGGCGCTGTCGATGACGGCCACGCGCCAGCCGCCCTCGGCGGGCGTGAGGTGGAGGAACTGGCCGAGATCGCGCACGTCGTCGACCACGATCTCGCTGCGCAGACGGTCGCGCTTGTCGTCGTAGCGCCGCTCGACCGCGAACAGATCGGGGTGGCTGGCCGCCGCAACCCGGCGAAACACGGACGAATCCGCGGATACGGCCAACGATTCCGGCGGCAATTTCGCGCCGAACAGACCGGGGTCGGCCCCCGCCCCCTCCGCCAGCAAGAATCGTGCGAAGCGGTAGGCGAGTGTTGCTTTGCCGATGCCGCGCGGGCCGGTGATCAGCCAGGCATGGGGCAGCCGGCCGGATCGGTAAGCATCGAGCAGAACCCGTTCGGCATCGCCCTGCCCCGCGAGATCGACGGTTTGCCGCGCGATCGGAATGTCGCCGGGTTCGGCAGCCATGCGATCAGGCCGGCTTGAAAGAAACGCCGAGACGTTCGGCGACGGCGCGGCGGATGGCGCGCTCCACAGTCTCCGGCTTGCCCACGGCATCGATGACGACGCAGCGCTTGGTATCGTGCGACGCGATCTCCAGGAAGCCTTCGCGCACGCGGCTATGGAACTTGGTGTCGAGTTGTTCGAAGCGTGCGGATGTACCGGCCTCGCCGGCCGCAGCACGGCGAGCGCCCGCCCGCGCCAGCCCGGTTTCCGCGGGCAGATCGAGGATCAAGGTCAGGTCGGGCTTGAGGAAGTCGCAGACCAGCTTATGCAGAGATTCGATCTGGTCCCGTTCCATGCCATGCCCATAGCCTTGATAGGCGAGGGTTGAATCGGTGAAGCGGTCGCACAGCACCCACCGGCCATCGACCAGGGCGGGCAGAATTTTGCGCACGAGATGATCGCGCCGGGCGGCAAACACCAGCAAGGTCTCGGATACCGAATCCCAGCGGCCGGTGGCTCCCGTGACGAGCAGGTTCCGAATTTCCTCCGCGCCAGGCGAACCGCCGGGCTCTCGCGTGGCAATCGCCTCGACGCCGGATAGCTTAAGCGCCGCGGCAAGCCGAGCGATCTGAGTCGACTTGCCGACCCCTTCGCCGCCTTCGAATGTGATCAACTTGCCGCAGGCCACGCGTGCCTCTGCCTAATTCAGGCCCTCGACTGCCGGGCTTCGACCCTTAATGTGCTACTTCGCGGCGCCGAACACAAGATAATGGGCCGCGGCATTGATCCGGCCGATAAAACCGAGCTGCTCCACCGGACGCTGGGCCAGAAGCGGAAATTCGATCGGCGGCACATTGGGGATGTTCACGCGCAGCTTCCCGATCGCCTGCCCCGCAGCGATCGGCGCGGGTACGGGCTTCTCATAGACGACCGTGACCTTCATGTCTTTGCGGGCCCGGCGCAACAGCGTCATCTCGACATCCTCGGCCAGCACCATAGGTACGGATTTGTCGTGGCCAAGCCAGACCGCAGCGGTTTCGACGGCCTCCCCGGCCTTGAACAGCGCCACGTTCTCATATTCCCGGAAACCCCAATCCATCAGGCGTTCCGCCTCTGCCGCGCGCTCGCCCATGCTCTTCATCCCATTGATCACCAGGATGAGACGCCTGTTGTCGCGCTTGACCGACGCAGTCAATCCGTAGCCGGCGGCGGCGGTGTGACCGGTCTTTAAACCGTCCGCCCCCATGTTTTTATAGAGCAGCGGGTTGCGGTTGCCCTGCTTGATGCTGTTGTAGGTGTACTCAAGCTCGGAATAGTAACGGTAATAGTCGGGAAAATCGGCGATCATCCGCTTGGCCAGAATGGCGAGATCGCGCGCCGTTGTTAGGTGATCCGGATCGGGCCAGCCCGTGGAATTGGTGAAATTCGTGCTCTTGAGCCCGAGCAGCTTGCCGCGCCGGGTCAGTTCCTGGGCGAACGCGTCCTCGCTGCCATAGAGCGCCTCGGCCAGCGCGATACAGGCATCGTTGCCGGATTGCACGATCACGCCGCGGATCAGGTCTTCAACCTTGACCCGGCTGTTGAGCGTGACGAACATTTTGGAACCCTGCTTGCGCCAGGCCCGCTCGCTGATGGGAATGTCGCTGTCGAGCGACAGCTTGCCCTGACGCAAATGGTCGAACACCACATACATGGTCATGATCTTCGACATGGACGAAGGCGGCATCATCTCGTCCGAGTTTTTTTCCGCCAGTACGGCACCGGTCTTGTAGTCGACCAGGATCATTTGCCCAGCCGCGGTCTCGATCGTCGACTGCGCCCCTGCGTTACCGGCGGCAAGCGCAATCAATCCGGCGATCAGGCCCGCAGCCAATGTTTCGATGCATGTTTTCATGTTGTCAGCGCGAAACCGTTCCGCTCCCCTCGCTCGCCCATATACGGCGCGATTGCGCCGAAATTGGGGCAGCTGTTTATTCCACGACCACGCGCGCCTGCGAATTGCCGGCACCGATCACACGTTCGAGCACGCTGTCGGCATGCGCCACCGAGGCAAGCGGACCGATGCGCACACGATAGAAATTCTGCCCTTGCACGATTGCCGCATTCACAGAGGTCGGCCCAAGCGGCTGAAGTTGGCCTTGCAGCCGCAGCGCGTTGTCCGCACTCGCAAAGGCACCGGCTTGCACGAAGATCTGGTTGCCGCCGGTATTGGGCACGACCCGCACCGGGGTATCCGTGGGCGCACCCTGTACGGCCTCGCGGGCGGCCGACGATACGACAGTGGCTGGCCCCGGCGTCGTCACGGGGCCACCGGCGGGCAGGGGCGGCAGCGGCGCGGCCAGGGGCTGGCTGGCGATGGCACCTGCTGTAGCGGCGGCAGGCGGCGACAAAGGTTGGGCCGCAACCGTGCCGGCGCCGGCCGATAGTGCCTGGGCCAGGACAGCGCCGCGCGGCGCGGCGTCGGGCACCGGTCCCCGAACGCCGCCGCCGGAGTTGCGGTCGGCGGCGACCTGATTTTTCGCGCGCATCTGTTCGGCGATCTGGCGGCTTTCATCGGCCACGATTTCGACCTTCACCTTGGCGGTGCCCTGCATTTCGAAGCCGAGCAGTTGAGAGGCCCGGCGCGACATATCGATGATGCGGCCGTGGGCAAAGGGACCGCGATCGTTGACCCGCACGACGATCTCGCGCCCGTTATCCAAATTCGTCACGCGCACGATACTTGGCATCGGCAGGGTGCGGTGCGCCGCCGACACCTTGTTCATATCGAAGACTTCGCCATTGGCGGTCGGTTTGCCCTGAAACTCCTTGCCGTACCAGGACGCGATGCCGGTTTCGCCGTAGCCGTAATCTTCCGCGGGGTAATACCAGACCCCGCCGATCTGATAGGGATCGCCCACCTTGAATCGGCCGCCGGTCGGCGTCTCCTCTTTTGGTGGCGACTGCTTGGCCGCATGAATCAGCAATTGAGATTCGGCGCAGGCGCCGAGAAAAGCACCGACGGCCGCGAGGGCAAGCCAGGCTCGTAACGATCCCCTCATCATGATCCGGTAGGCCTCGAAACTAGAACGACTAGATATTGTAGCCTAACCCTCGCCGATGCTGTCTGCAAGCAATCCGACAGCGGTGGCGAAATTAATGGAGCGATTCCATTTCATGATGGTGCGGAAATTGTCGGTCACCAGATAGGCCCGGCCGGTCGGGCCGCCCGGCAGCAACAAGGAAGCGGCGGCATCGGCCGGACCAAAGGCGGCGCCATCGGCGCGCCGAACGCCAAGACCGGTCCAATCTTGATTGCTCTTTTGGATCGATAGATCGGCCTGCGCCGGATCGAAATTGTCCGGCAGCGTGACTAGCGCACCCCAGTTCCGATCGGCCTTCCAGCCCGATCCGGCGAGGTAATTGGCGATCGACGCGAACACATCGGGCAGGCTGGTCCAAATATCGCGCCGACCGTCGCCGTTGAAATCGACGGCGAAGCGGTTGAAGCTGGACGGCATGAACTGATTCTGCCCCATGGCGCCGGCCCAGGAGCCCCGCATCTCCGCCGCGCCGATATGGCCCTCGTCCAGAATCTTGAGCGCCTGCATTAACTCGCCGCGGAAAAATCGCGCGCGCCGCCCGTCATAGGCCAGCGTGGCAAGCGCGGCGATCACGGGAAAATTGCCTGTGATTCGGCCGAAATCGGTTTCGATGCCCCAGAGCGCCAGGATGAATCGCGGCGGCACCCGGTATTTCCGGGCCACCTCGTCCAGAAGTTTGCTGTGCTCGACCAGGCGATTGCGGCCGTTCCGGATGCGCTGAACGCCGACCACGCGCTCGATATACTGATCGAAGGTGAGTGTGAATTCCGGCTGCTTGCGATCGAGCTCCAGCACGCGCGCAATGGGCTGAACGCCTTTGAATGCCGCATCGAGCATGGCCGGCTTATAGCCGAGCTTAAGCGCCTCGGCGCGCACATCCTTCAGCCAAGTCGCGAAATCGGTTTCAGCGGCGCGCGCGGGTTGGCCAATCAGCACGGTCGTCGCGCCGGCTGTCAGCGCCAGAAAGGCGCGGCGTCCGATCGATGGGAGATGGTGGTGGGTGCGATCGTTCATGGTTATGGACGGCATGTCTGACATAGCGGCCACGGCAAGACAAGAACTGGACGTGGCCCAGGTTAAGGGCGTGTTGACGTTGAGGTTATATTGGCGCTATTTTGGCTCCGATTTGGCGCCATGGAGGCTGCGATGCCGGTCACGCTCTCGATCAAGAATGCTCCCGATGATGTGGTGAATCGACTCAAGGATCGCGCTCGTCGCCATCATCGTTCGCTTCAAGGCGAGTTGCTATCGATCATCGAGGAAGCGGTCAACGGTGCCCCGACCTTATCCGCAGGTGAAGTTTTGGCAGAGGTGCGTCGCCTTGGCTTGAAAACGCCAGCCGATTCGTCCGCGATCATTCGTGCGGATCGTGATGCCCGTCCGCGTCGTTGATGCCTCGGCAATCTGCGCCGTCTTGTTCGGCGAGCCCGAAGCTGCTCGGGTTGCTGGGCGGCTGGACGGAGCCGAGCTAGCCGCCCCACCTTTGCTGCCCTTCGAAGTCGCCAATGTTTGCCTGACCAAGATCAGGCGGCAATCGCGCGAGCAGAGCCAATTAACGCAGGCATTCGCACTCTTCACTCGTATGAAAATCGTCCTAATGGCGGTCGATTTTAGGCAACCATTATGATGGCACATCAATCCCGCCTGACGGTTTACGATGCGAGCTATCTCTGGCTTGCCAAGAACCTCGGAGTTGGGCTGGTCACATTGGACAAACAACTCGACCACGCGTACTCGTCGCTACAGGCGCCGTGACTGTTACCGACACTCAATTCACGGTCAACCTCGCCTCCGATGGCGAGGCCCTGTCGCCCGTGGCCTATGCGGAGCTGTTGGCTCGCTTGGTGCGCGAACGCGAGGTGCGGGCGGATAATTTCGGCGCCGGCGGCATCGTGACCGAATTCGAGGCCCGCGTTGCCGCCCTGCTCGGCAAGGAGCGCGCGATCCTCATGCCGACGGGCACGCTCGCTAATATGCTCGCACTCGATCGCCTGGCCGGCTCCATTAGGCGTCGCGTCATCGTGCAACGCGATAGCCACATCCTCAACGACACCGGCGATTCCTGCGAGCGCGTGATGGGGTTGAAGCTGATCGCGCTCCAGGACAACGAGGCCGGGTTCACCGCTGCTGCAGTCGCGGCCGAATTGGAGCGGACGACGACCGCGCGGGTCGCGGCGCCCGTCGGTGCCATTTCCATCGAGACGCCGGTGCGCCGCCGCCATGCGCAATTGGTCGCCGAGCCCGATATCGACGCGGTCGTCGCCCTCGGGCGCCGCGAGGGCATCGCGCTCCATCTCGATGGTGCCCGCGTGTTCATCGCCGCGGCGGCTACGGGCCGGTCGGTCCGGCGCTATGCCGATCTGTTCGATACGGTTTATGTCTCGCTCTACAAATACATGAACGTGCCGTTCGGCGCGGTGCTGGCCGGGCCCGCGGCTGTCATCGAGGGCCTCCAGCACGACCGGCGGCGCCATGGCGGCGGACTCAACCAGTTCTGGCCGATCGCGCTCGTGGCCGGGCATGTGCTCGACGGGTTGGAGCAGTCATGGACGAGCGCCTTGGCACGGCCGCCGCCGGTGCTCGACTGCATCGCCGCGTCCGGCCGGGCGCGGATCGCCCCCTTCCCCCATCCCTCCAACATCTATCCCGTTGTGGTGACGGGCGCCGATCCGGCGCGGATGGCACGCATCGCGGCCGGCGCGCTCGCGCGTGGCGTCAAGCTGCCGGAGCCCGAGGGCGACACGTTTTGGATCCGCGCCAATGCCACCTGGACCCGCATCGAGCCGGACGATCTGGCCTACCGGATCATTGCGGCGCTCGACGCCTGACACGGCCGCGGGTAGCGCGAGGGCCTGGGAAAGTGTATGCTTCAGGCATGGTTAGTCACTTGTCGCGTATCACGATTCACCCTGGGCAATG
>SHVW01000132.1 GCA_009694085.1 Alphaproteobacteria bacterium | reverse complement strand
GTCCATCCCTGGGACATGCTGGCGCGCGAGCGCACGGCCAAATACATGATGGCCTGGACCGTCGGCATGCCGGCGGAAACCCAGCTTTCCATCGTCGCCATGATCCTGGGCGGCGCCTTCGACCGCCTGCCGCGCAGACTCAAGATTTGCTTTGCCCATGGCGGTGGCAGCTTCGCCTTCCTGCTCGGCCGGCTCGACAACGCCTGGCACAACCGCGACATCGTGCGCGGCAAATCGACGGCGCCGCCATCGCACTATCTCGACCGCTTTTACGTGGACTCCGCCATCTTCGACGACCGATCCCTGGCGCTGCTGGTCGAAATCATGAGCGAGAACAGGGTGATGCTGGGCTCGGACTACCCGTTCCCCCTGGGCGAACAGCGCGTGGGGGCGCTGGTGCGCGGGTCGAAACGGCTGGGCGAGGCGGCGAAGGCGAAGATCTTGGGCGGGAACGCGGCGGGGTTTTTCGGGGTGGGTTAACTCCGCTCCGCCACCCCGATCAGCCGTGCCACCCGCTCCGGGTCGCCCGCGAGTTCAGCGCTCGCGCCGTCGAACACCACACGGCCCCGGTCTAGCACCAGGGTGCGCTGGGCGAAGGCCAGCGCGATGCGGGTATGCTGTTCGACCAGCACGATGGTCAGGCCGCCGGATGCGCGCAAGCGCTCCATGGCGGCCAGCAATTGCTCGACGATCACGGGGGCAAGCCCCTCCAGCGGTTCGTCCATCAGCAACAGCTTGGGATTGCCCATGAGGGCGCGGCCGATGGCGAGCATCTGCTGCTCGCCGCCGGAGAGCTGGTTGCCCCGGTTGCGGCGGCGGTTGGCAAGGCCGGGGAACATGTCGTAGACGCGATCCAGGGACCAGTCGCCGGGCCGTTCCGCCACCGTCAGGTTTTCCTCGACCGTCAGCGAGGCGAAGATTTCGCGCTCCTGGGGCACGTAGCCGATGCCGGCGCGGGCGCGGGCATGGGCCTCCATTCCGGTCAGGTCGATGCCGGCGAACCGGATGGCGCCGCCGTGAAGCTGGGTGTGGCCCATGATGGTGGCGAGGAGCGTGGTCTTGCCCACGCCGTTGCGGCCGATCACGGCGAGTGTGCCGCTCGCCTCGACCGCGAGACTGACGTTTTCCAGCACCACGGTCTCACCATAGCCGGCGCTGACATCCTCTAGGCGCAGCAGCTCAACCATGATCGCCCCGGCCCAGATAGGCTTGGCGCACGCGCTCGTCGGCCGCGATTTCGGCCGGTGTGCCCTCGGTCAGGATGGCGCCCTCGACCAGCACCGTGATGCGGCGGGCGAAGCGGAAGACCAGCTCCATGTCATGCTCGATAATGAGCACGGCGATATCCTCGGGCAGCGCGCCGACCACGTCCAGGATGACCGTGCTTTCGCTGGAGGGCACGCCGGCCGCCGGTTCGTCCAGCAGCAGCACCTTCGGTTTCAACGCCAGCGCCATGGCGATCTCGGCCAGGCGCTGGCGTCCGTAGGGCAGTTCGCGCACCAGGCGCAGCGCGTCCGAGGCGATGCCGAGCCGCTCCAGTAACCCGTAGGCTTCCTCGACGATCTCGCGGCGCGATCCCGCGGGGCGGATCATATTGGCGGTCGTGCCCTCGCGCTCGCCCACCGCCATGGTCACGTTCTCCAGGACCGTGAGGCCCTTGAACAGCATGGTGATCTGGAAGGTGCGGGCGAGGCCGCGCTTGACCCGGCTCGCCTCGGCCAAGCCGGTAACATCTGTTCCGGCCAGGAAGACCTGGCCGCTGGTGGGCGCCAGCCGGCCCGTGATCAGGTTGATCAGGGTCGTCTTGCCCGCGCCGTTCGGGCCGATCAGCGCGTGGCGCGCGCCCGGCTCCAGGCGGAAATCGATGGCGCGCGCGACGGCGAGCGCGCCGAAATTCTTGCTGAGCCCGCGGGTTTCGAGCGCCGGGGTCATGATCGCTTGCCACGGATGCGGGCGAGTGCGATATCGACCAGGCCGAGCAGCCCGCCGCGCGCGAACAGCACGGTGGCGACCAGCAGCAGGCCGATGCCAAAGCCCCAGTAGGCGGGGCTGATCTTGGACAGCTCGTCGCGCAGCACCAGGAACACGGTCGCGCCGGCGAAGGCGCCGTAGAGCCGGCCCATGCCGCCCAACACCAACATGATCAGCACGTCGCCGGAATATTCCAGGCTCAGCACGTTGAGCGTGACGTAGCGCGTCGATTGGGCCAACAGCGCGCCGGCAACACCGGCCAACGCGGCGGAGATGGCATAGACCGTGACCATCCGGCGCATGACCGGGCTGCCGATGGCACTCATGCGGGTCGCGTTCTCGCGAATGCCGACCAGCCCGCGTCCGAAGGGCGAGTGAACGATCCGGCGCGCCACGATCCAGGCGAGGAACAGTACGACGAGCGCATAGACGTAAGATGTCCGCCCGAACATGTCGAAGCGGTAGAGACCGAGCACGGGATCGATCACGATGCCCTGTAAGCCATCGGCGCCGCCGGTTAGCCAGCCCAGCTTGTTGGCGATCTCCTTGAGCATGACGGCGACCGCCATGGTCAGCATGAGCAAGGTTAGCCCATGGGTGCGCAGCACGATCATGCCGCTGACGATGCCGGCCGCGCCCGCGACCAGCCCGGCGAACAGCAGGGCCGAGATCGGTTCGGTCCAGCCGAGCCAGCGCGCGGCCAGACCGGCGGCATAGGCGCCGATGCCGAAAAAGGCGGCATGGCCGAGCGAGACGATGCCGGTATAACCCAGCACGAGATCGAGGGAGAGGGCGAACAGTGCCCAGATCAGGATTTCCGTGCCGAGCGGTAAATTGGCATTGGGCAGGAAGAAATATCCCACGGCCAACGCCCAGGGCAGCAATTCGATCGGGCGCAAACGATGCCCGGCGGCGAAGTGATCGATGGGATGGAGGGCCATGGCGTCTAGGCCCGCCCGAACAGGCCATGGGGGCGCCACAGCAGCAGGCCCATCATGGCGACATAAATGAAGAAGGCACCGAAATCGGGCACGTAATATTTGCCGGCCGTGTCCATCACGCCGAGCAGCAGGGCGGCGACGAAGGGCCCGCGGATGCTGCCCATGCCGCCCACGGCGACCACGATCAGGAAATAGACCAGATGTTCGAGTGCGTAGGACGGTGTGGGCGCGAGGATATCGGCGCCGAGCGCGCCGCCCAGCCCGGCAAGCCCGCTGCCCAGGGCGAAAGTGGTGGTGAACAGCCGGCCGACATTGATGCCGACGGACTCCGCCATGCGCCGGTTGTCCACCGCGGCGCGCACCTGGGCACCAAGCCGTGTGCGCTCCAGCCCTAACCAGAGCGCGAGGATCAACACGGCGCCGATTACGATCAGGAACGTCCGGTAGGTTGGGAACGTGCGGAAGCCCAGATCGACCTGGCCCATCAGATAGGGTGGCAGGCGAACCGCCTGGGGCAGGGGGCCCCAAACGAAAGTGGTGGCCGCGATCGCCATGAAGATGAGCCCGATGGTGAACAGCACCTGATCCAGCTCGCCCGCGCGGTAGAGGCGCGCATAGAGCAGGCGCTCGAACGCCACGCTGATGGCGGCGACGATGACGAACACCAGCGGCAGGGTTGCCAGGAACGGCAACCCCAACTGCTGCATCAGCGTGACCATGACATAGCCGCCAGCCATGGCGAAGGCACCATGGGCAAGGTTGGCGAAACCCATCATGCCCATGGTGACGCTGAGGCCGACGCTGATGATGTAGAGGATCATCGCGTAGGCCAAGCCGTCGAACAGAATGCCGATAAAGGCGGAGATCACGCGACTCCCGAGCAGAATTTCAGAATGCGTGACTGGTATCTAGCGCCCCTCACCCTCCCCATCGCTGTCGCGACGGGTCCCCTCCCTCTCCCCCGTTGGGGGTGAGGGCTTAAGTGCTCGCTCCCTCGCCCCGCGAAGCGGGGAGAGGGTGGTGTGAGGGGCCCTTGCCGCACGCACGTCCTTGCCATCACTTCGGCGGATTGAACACCTTCCAGGGATCCTTCACCGCGGGGATCACGCCGATCTCGATATTGGCGTTGGCGTTGCCCAGCTTTTCCACGCGGCGGATATATTCGTTCTGCACGATGTCGCGGGTGTCCGGATCAATCATGATGGGACCGCGCGGGCTTTCGTGTTTCCAGCCCTTGAGCAGCGCCATGGCCTTGTCGCCATCGATCTTGCCGTTGAGCTGTTTGATGACGTGGGAAATCGCGTGCATGCCATCCCAGGCGCCGACCGCCATGAAACCGGGTACGGCGTTGGCGCCGTACTCTTGCTTCCACGCGGCTTGGAACGCCTTGTTGGTCGGCGAGTCATGAGCGGCGGAATAGTGATGCACAGTGACCACCCCGAGCGGCACGTCGCCCATGCTGGGCAGTTCCTCGTCGGTCGTGATGTCGCCCGGGCCAATCAGGCGGATGCCGGCCTCGCGCATGCCGCGCTCGGCGAATGTCTTCATGAAAGCGGTGGCCTGGCGGCCGGCCGGCACGAAGGTGAACACGGCCTCGGGATTGGCATCCTTGGCGCGCTGGATGAAGGGCACGAAATCGGGATTGGCCACCGGCATCCGAACGGAGCCGGCGATCTTGCCGCCGGCTTCGGTGAATCCCTTGATGAAGGCGGCCTCGGCGTCGTGGCCGGGGCCGTAATCGGTCACGGCGGTGAATACCGATTTGATGCCGGCCTGCTGGGCCCATTGGCCCATGGGATAGCTCGACTGCCAGAGCGTGAAGGACACGCGCGCGAAATAAGGCGACAGCGTGGTCGTGACCGAGGTGCCCGCGTTCATGATCACGAGCGGCATCTTGGCCTCGGTCGCGAGCGGCGCAATGGCGTGGGCATTGGGCGTGAACACCACGCCGGACAGCATGTGGACGCGGTCGCGCGTGATCAGCTCTTGGGCCAAACGCTTGGCGACGTCCGGCGCGGGGCCGGTATCGTCGCGCAGCACGATCTCGATTTTGTGCGGCTCGACGTCCTTGGCGTGGAGCTTCATATAGAGCTTGATGGCCTGATCCATCTGTTGGCCCAGCGAGGCGAACGGTCCGGACATCGTCGTGATGACGCCCACCTTGACCGTCTCGGCCGAGGCCGCCGGCGCCAGTACGAATGCAAGCGCCGCCGCTGCGGCGAGCCTGATCATGGATTTCATCGCTTCGACCTCCCTGGGGTGGCGCGCCGCGGTCACGGCACGATCATTCTTATTGCTTGATTTGACACGCTAAAAAGAAACGGCAACAGTGTCAAACCCTAACGGAATCGCGAGCAGGATATCATGACATCGGGCGCGCTGATCTGGCCGGCGCGAATTCATCATGTTCGACGCGATTCGGAGCAGCCCGAAGACTTGGCGCGCTTCTATGGCAGCGGCCTGGGCATGGCGATGCAACCGCTCGGCGGCGACCTCTGGCTGCTCCACGGCGAAGGCCGGCGCCTGCTGATCGGGCGCGGCGCCAAGGGCGCTTTGCCCTACTTCGCCTACGATCTCGGCGGTTCCGGGCGCGTGGCCGCGATGCGCAAATATTTGGCGGATCGCCAGGTGCCGATCCTACCCTCGCCCTCGCCGCTATTCGATGCCGGCGCTTTCGCCGTCGCCGATCCCGACGACCGCCAGATCGTGTTCGGCTGGGCCAGGCCCGAGCAGGTTGAGACGATCCCCGCCGGCCTGCCCGGGCGCCTGCAACATGTGGTGGTCGCCACCACCGATCTCGACGCCATGGCGCGGTTTTACGAGGATACGCTGGGCCTGGTCGTGTCCGACCGTGTGTCGGACGAGGCGGGCGAGCTAACCGCCATCTTCCTGCGCTCCGATCCCGAGCATCACAGCTTCGCCGCCTTCCGCGCGCCCGAAATCCGGCCCGACCATCACGCCTATGAAACGACGAGTTGGAACGACATCCGCGATTGGGCCGATCATCTGGCCGCGCTGCATGTGCCGCTCTGGTGGGGGCCGGGCCGCCATGGGCCGGGCAATAATCTGTTCTTCATGATCGAGGACCCGGACGGCCATAAGATCGAAATCTCGGCCGAACTTGAAATCATGCCGCGCGATATGGCGCCGCGCGACTGGAAGCACGAGCAACGAACGCTTAACCTCTGGGGTCAAGCCTGGATGCGCAGCTAGAAAGAAATCGTAAGGCCATGAAACTGATCAGCTATCGACACAAGGGCAAGGACGGGTTCGGCGTCGCGGTGGGCGCGGGCGTCGTGGAAGTGGGTCAGCGTCTGGGCGGGCGCCATGGCGACATCCGCGCCGTGCTGGCCGCGGGCGCGCTGGGCGAGGTGGCCAAGGCGATCGCGGGTAAAACGGCCGATATCGGGCTCGATCAGGTCGAGTTCCGTCCGGTCATCGGCCTCGCCGACAAGATCATCTGCGTCGGCCTCAATTATGAAACACACCGGGTCGAGACCGGACGCGACAAATCGGAGAAGCCCGTGCTGTTCACGCGCTTTAACGACAGCCATGTCGGCCACGGTCAGCCCATGATCAAGCCGAAGAACTCCGAGCGCTACGATTATGAGGGCGAGTTGGCGGCCATCATCGGCAAACCGGGCCGCTATATCGCCGAGGCCGATGCGCTCGGTCACATCGCCGGCTATAGCTGCTACAACGACGGCTCCGTGCGCGATTGGCAGCGCCATACCCACCAATTTACCCCGGGCAAGAACTTTCCCCGGTCCGGCGCCTTCGGGCCCTGGATGGTGACGACGGACGACATTCCCGATCCCAGCAAGCTCGTGCTGATGACGCGGTTGAACGGCCAGGAGGTGCAGAAGGCGCCGACCGATCATATGATCTTCAACGTGCCCTATCTGATCCACTACATCTCGCAATTCACCGCGCTCAATCCCGGCGATGTCATCGTGACGGGCACGCCCGGCGGGGTCGGCGACCGCCGTACGCCGCCGCTCTATATGAAGCCGGGCGATGTCTGCGAGATCGAGATCGCGGGGATCGGCATTCTCCGCAATCCCGTCGCGTCGGAATAGGGGAGGGCGCACCCATGACCAAGCGATCCAAGCCGCCGTTCCGCGCCGACCATGTCGGCAGCCTGCTGCGCCCGCAAGCCCTGCTCGACGCCCGCGACCGGCACAAGCGCAAGGAGATCACGGCGGACCAGCTTCGCGCCGCCGAGGATCAGGCGATCCGTGACATCGTGCGCGTCCAGGAAGACGCCGGCCTGGAATCGGTGACCGACGGCGAATTCCGGCGGACCTGGTGGCACCTCGATTTTCTCGAAGGTTTCACCAACGCCACGGTCACGCCGCCGCGCGTCAAGGTGAAGTTCCACACCCATGAGGGCGATATCGATTATGAACCGCCGGGCCTGCGCGTGGACGGTAAGCTCGGTCGCCCGCGCGACATCTTCGTCGACCATTTCAAATTCCTGAAATCGGTGACCAAGGCGGCGGCCAAGCAGACGATCCCGTCGCCCAGCATGATGCATTTCCGCGGCGGGCGGAAATCGATTGACGCCGCGGCCTATCCCGACATGGCCGGCTTCTACGCCGACCTGGCCCGCGTCTACAACGAAGAGGTCATGGCGCTCGCTGCGGCCGGTTGCCGCTATCTCCAGCTCGACGAGGTCAACCTCGCCTATCTCTGCGATCCCAAGCTGCGCGAGCAGGTGCGCACCAATATCGGCGAGGACCCTGGTCAGCTCACTCACACCTACGCCAAGCTGATCAACGAGACCATCGCCGGCCGGCCCGCCGACATGGCGGTGACCATGCATCTCTGCCGCGGCAATTTCCAAAGCGCCTGGGTGGCGGAGGGCGGCTACGACCCCGTCGCCGAGGTGCTGTTCAACGAGATCGCTGTCGACGGCTATTTCCTGGAATATGACGACGACCGCTCCGGCGGGTTCGAACCCTTGCGCTTCGTGCCCAAGGGCAAGATCGTCGTGCTCGGCCTGATCACGACCAAGCTGCCCCAACTCGAAGTCAAGGACGAACTCAAGCGCCGGATCGACCAAGCCGCGCGCTTCGTGCCGCTCGACCAATTGGCGCTCAGCCCCCAATGTGGTTTCTCCAGCACGGTCGAGGGCAACAAGATCACGTCCGCCGACCAGCTTGCCAAAATGCGCCTGGTGGTCGAGGTGGCGCGCGAGGTGTGGGGCTAGTTCTGGGCGTCGCTTTTGGCCACATCACCCCACCCATCGAGGGGCAGTGAAAATGGGTGTCGGACCCCGATTTCTCGGATTGTTACGCGCAACCCTAGCCCCCAAAAACCAAAGGAGAAATCGATGCCTCATACGATCATCAGGCCCTATCCGGAATCCTACGGCCGAGACTTGTCATTCTGTCAGGCGATCCGGGCGGGAAATCAGATTTTCATGCAGGGTCAGGTCAGCTGGGACCTGGACGGCAAGACGATACCGAACGAGCCCGGGGCGCAGGCCGACCAAGCCATGAGGAACATCAAGACAGTCCTGGAGGATGCCGGATCAAAGCTCGAGCATATCGTCAAGATGACAGTCTACGTCACGGATTGGCGTTACCGTGAAGCCGTATACGGCGCCATGGCGAAATGGATGAAAGGTATCCATTACTGCTCGACCGGCATCACGGTCGCCGGCCTTGCACGGCCGGAATGGATTGTCGAGATCGACGTACACGCGGTTATTCCCGATTAATCAAGACCTGACCCTAGCGAAAGCAGATACGCCGCAAGCTCGTTCGGATGCAATCGTGGTTTCCTTTGACAGCATCTGGCACGAGCGGCTGTGGAAAAATCGCGGTCAGGCTTCTATTTCCGCTAACTTATCGGCGGGCGCATCAGAACCGGCCGCGTCTGCTCGAACGTCGCGGCGGCGCGCAGCACCAAATCCTCGCGCATTCGGGCGGCCGCCAATTGCAGCCCGATCGGCCTGTTGTCCCGGGTCAATCCGCAGGGGATGACGATGGCAGGCTGGTGGCTGATGTTGAAGGGATAGGAAAAGGGCGCCCAGTCGAACCACCAGCGCTCATTTGCCGGATCGGCTAGTTGTTGCTCGCAGGGGAAGGCGGCGATTGGCGTGGCCGGCGTCAGCAGCAGGTCGAACAACTCGAAAAACCTGTTCATGTCGCTGGCGATGCGCGCGCGCTCGATTTGGGCGGCGAGATAATCCATCAACCCAATGCTTTCGCCATAGGCGGCGAAGGCGACGAGGTCGGGGTCCATCAACGCGCGTTGTTCGTCGTCGAGGCCATGCAAGCCGCGCGCGACGCCGCCGGCCCACAGGATCGCGAACACGTCGCGCACGCCGTCGAGCGGCGGATCGACGCCCTCGACGATAGCGCCGAGATCGGCGAAGCGCCGGGCCGCGCCGTCGAGCGCTGCGCGGATTTCCGGATCGACCCGGGCGAAGCCGAGGGTCGGGCTATAGGCGATGCGCAGGCCTTGGACGCCATGATCGAGGCCGGTCTGCCAGTCGCGCCGGTCGTGGGGCAGCGCGGTCCAGTCGCGGCTATCGGGCTCGGCCATCGCGCCCAGCATGAGCGCCACATCGGCGACGCTGCGCGCCATCGGGCCGAAATGGATGAGATGGGAATTGGCGTTGAAGGGATACATGGGCACGCGGCCATGGGTCGCCTTCAGGCCGACCACGCCGGTGAAGCTGGCGGGGATGCGGATCGACCCGCCGCCATCGCTGCCCACGGCCAGCGCGCCGATCCCGGCCGCCAATGCGGACGCGGCGCCGCCGCTGGAGCCGCCGGCATGGAGTTCGATGTTCCAGGGATTGCGCGTGATGCCGGTGAGCGGACTGTCGGTCAAACCCTTCCAGCCGTTTTCCGGCGTCGTCGTCTTGCCCAGGAAGACGGCGCCATGGTCGCGCAGCCGCGCGCTGACCGGGCCGTCGGCCGGGGCCATCTGGTCGGCGGCGCTCAACAGCGAGCCGCGCCGGGTCGGCCAGCCCCGGGTCACGCACTGGTCCTTGAGGGTAATGGGCACGCCGTCGAGCCGGCCCCGGGATTCCCCACGCTGCCAGCGCGCCTCTGCCGCGCGTGCCTGGGCTAGCGCGCCCTCCTCGTCCACCAGCACGAAGGCATTGAGCCGCGGATTAACCTGGGCGATGCGATCGAGCGCGGCCTTGGTCGCGTCCACCGGCGACAGCAGCTTGCGGCAGTAAAGATCGGCCAGTTCGCTCGCGGGAATATAGTGGACGTCGCGCGCCATGCCGGGTCAGGCGCCCATGCCGGGCGCATCGGGATAGAGCGCCCGCAGGCCCGCGATCAACTCGCCCGCCATGTCGGCCAGGATTGCCTCGCCCTTCTCGGCACTGGCGAGCGTCGGGTCGCCGCGCACGCCGGTCAGGCTGTAATCCGGGCCCGAGGCGGGATCGCCGTCGAACACGGTGGGTAGGTAGAACACGGTCTTGGGCTCGTCCAGCGCATGGCCATAGTCGGTGCGCGCGCGGTCCATGCGCACGACGCTGGGATCGATGGCAAGGATCATGGAGGTCTCGGATTCGTCGCCATGGCCGCCCAGCTTCTGGCGCGCCAGTTTACGCGTGGCGGCGCCGAGCGTGCGGATATCCGTCGTGGCGACGCGCACGCCGCGCGCCCGATAGATGTCGCGCACGGCAATGCGCACGGGCGGTTCGGTCGACACGCCCGTATTGACGACCGCGATGCGGCTCACGCCATGGTCGATCAAATTGCCGATCAGTTCGGTCAAAACCGCCGTGAAGGTCGGTGCCGACAGATTTTGGCTGCCGGGGTAGCGCACGAAGGCGGGGTAGTAACCGAAGCAGACGAC
>SHVW01000131.1 GCA_009694085.1 Alphaproteobacteria bacterium | reverse complement strand
GGATTGTCACCCCAGCCGAACAATCTAGTTTCCCGAGTCTTCAAGCGCTGCGCTGAGAAGACTTGTCAGTCGGGATTCGAGGTTTGTTCCTTCAAGCGATTCCCCTAACGAAACCCTGGCTGATCATTGGTGGCTAGCTAGTACCTCTGCACGGAGGTACTAGATCCGATCCGGGAATTTAAGACAGGCTACGTCGCCCGCCCGCCCATCACACCCCGCGCATGCCGGGTGGCCAGCATATCGACCTGCGGCGGAGTGCCCGATATCACCACGCCGTAGGCGTCGCGAGCATGGCCGGGCGAAATCTTTTCTTCCAGCACGTCGGCGAGCACGGCGGCTGGGTCGCGGTCGAGCGGGTTGCCATGGCCGCCGCCGCCGGCCAGGCGAACGCGGAACACATCGCCCGTATTAACGCGGGTGAGGAATTTGGCGGGAAATTGCTCTTCGTTGCCGCCCGCCCGGCGAATCGTCACATCGGACGACGCCCCCTGCCCGCCGCCCGCGAGCCCGTAGGTGCGATGGTCGCGCCGGTCCGAGCGAATCTGTAGCACGGCATCGTCGGCCTTGAAGCGAAGATGCCGCTCGATCGCCAGACCGCCGCGATACCGGCCGGGGCCGCCCGTGTCGGGCACGAGGCCGTAATGCTCGACCGCGATCGGTTGATCCGCCTCGATCATTTCGGCCGGGGTATTGGAATAATTGACCAACGTGCCGGTGCAGGCATCCATGCCGTCCCGATCGGGCCCGCCGCCCCAGGACGCCAACAGGAATTCGAGATAGACGAACGACTTGCCCTTGGCATCGACGCCGCCGAAGGAAACGCCGACATCGGGCAGATTGGAGCCGCAGGCCGGAATGATGTGCGGCACGGCCTGGGCGAGCGCGCCGAAAACCGTGTCGGCGATCCGAATGCCGGTAATGCCGCGCGCCGCGACGGCCGCGGGCCGCCTGGGATTGACGATCGTTCCCTCCGGCGCGATCACCTTAATAGGCCGGAAATATCCCGAATTGTTCGGGATCGACAGATCGACGATCGAGCGCACGCAGGCAAGCGCGGTCGACAACGTGAAGGGGTAGACGCAATTGATCGCGCCGCGAACTTGCGGCGATGTGCCGGTAAAATCGATGGTGAGATCGTCGGCGCGGATGGTCACGGTGGCGACGAAGGGGATCGGGCGCAAGTCGATGCCATCGCCGTCCAGATGATCGACAAAACGCCAACTCCCCTTGGGCAACTTGGCAATCTCGGCGCGGGTGAACCGCTCGGTGTAGTCGAGCAGGTCGCGGCAACTTTGCTCGAATTCCACCACGCCGTAGCGATCGGCCAGCTTGATCAACTCGCGCTCGCCGACGATGCAGGCGGCGATCAGCGAGCGAATATCGCCGATCACCTTGTCGGGAACGCGCACATTGCGCTCGATGATGCGAAACAGATTCTCGTCCGGCACGTTCGCGCGCCACAGCCGCGAGGGCGGAATGCACAGCCCCTCCTGGTACAGCTCGGTCGAATCGCTGGCATTGCCGCCGGGAATGCGGCCGCCTATATCGGTCATATGAGCGAGCGCCGCGGCGAAGCCCAAGAGTTTGCCGCCGTGATAGATCGGCTTGACCAGGACGATGTCGGGCAGATGGGTGCTGCCATCATATGGATCGTTGGTGATGAACAGATCGCCCGGACCGATGCGGTCGCCGAAGGTCTTGATGGTCGATCGCACGGCGAACGGCATGGCGCCCAGGTGAAACGGCAGGCACGTGCCCTGGGCGATCATTTCGCCGTCGGCTAGGAACAGGGCAGTTGAGAAATCCATGGCCTCCTTGACCACGAAAGACCGCGCCGTGCGCGACACCGTCAACGCCATTTCGTCGGCCAGCGTGACCAGCGCGTTCTTGATCAACTCCAGCGCAAAAGGATCGCGTGTGCGCAGATGATCCGAACGCATCGAGGTATCCTGAGACGCCTGTGCCTGCGACATCGCCTACACCAGCTCGATCTCGATCGTGTCCCAGGCGATGCGGCGCGCTCGGCCATCGGGCGGCACCACCGTGGTGCTATCGAATTCCTCGACCAGCAGCGGACCGGCCCGCCAGGCCGGCCCCAATTCGGCCCGGTTGCAGATCGGCGTCGACAGCAAACCCGTCTCGGGTCCGAAATAGACTTGGCGCGCGCCGGTGCTCGCCCAGGTTTCCGCGCGCACGGACAAACGTTCGGGCACATGGCCCGCGGCGTCTACGCCGCGGGCGATCACCCGCAGATTCATCGTCTCGACGGCTTCTTCGTCGGAGCGATAACCGTATTGCCGCTCATGGGCGGCGCCGAAGAGCTGACGCAGCAGCAGGATTGGATCGCCCTCGGCCGGGAACGGCACGGTCAGTTCGGAATTGGCGCCGGTATAACGCAAGTCGACCTGGCGTTCGAAGCGCTGCGCCGAATGGGCGAATCCCTCGCCGGTCAGCGCTGCGCGGCCTTCCGCTTCGACGGTACGGAATTGCGTTTCCAGAGCCGTGGCGTCGAGGCCGTCCAGATTGCGCTTGAAGGTACGGACATAGTGATGCTCGACATCGGGAAACAACATGCCGAGCGCGCTGAACAACCCAGGAACCGGCGGCACCAGGATGCGCTTGATTTCGAGCAACCGGGCCAGGGTTGCGGCGTGAACAGGCCCATTGCCGCCGAACGCCAGAATGGCGAAGTCGCGTGGGTCGAGTCCGCGCTCGGTCGATACCGCGCGTAGCGCCCGCGTCATGGCCGCGTTGGCGACGCGATGCACGCCCCAGGCCGCTTCCTCGATCGATAGGCCGAGCGGCCGCGCCACCGGTTCGTCCAAAGCCCGTACCGCCAGATCGCGCCGGATCGGCAACCCACCGCCGACTAAGCCCGAGGGATTGATGAAGCCGAGAATCACATTCGCATCGGTGACCGTCGGCTTGGTACCGCCGCGGTTGTAGCAGGCCGGGCCCGGTACCGCGCCGGCGCTGTCCGGCCCGACGGTCAGGCCACCGCCGCCATCCAGCCGCACCAAGCTCCCGCCGCCGGCGCCGACCTCGGCGATATCGATCGCCGGGGCGCGGACGTGGTAGCCGCCGCCGCTGAGCAGACGGCCAGCCAGGCTGACGCCGCCGCCGACTTCCAGCGCACTCACGCGTACAAACTGACCGCGATCGATCAGCGCCGCCTTCGCCGTCGTACCGCCCATGTCGAAGCTGAGCAGATTCAGATTGCCGAGCCGCCGCGCCAGCTCGGCCCCGCCGACGACGCCGGCAGCCGGCCCGGATTCGATGATATGGATCGGCCGCTCCGCCGCGGCCGCCGCGCTCATGGCGCCGCCATTGGACTGCATGATCGTCAACGGCTTCGCAATGGCCCGATCGATTAACTGCTTCTCCAGCCGGGCCAGATAGTGACGGACGACCGGCATAACATAGGCATTGACCACGGTCGTGCTGGTTCGCTCGTATTCCTTGATCTCCGGCAGCAACTCGCTCGACAGCGACACCGGGATTGCGCCATCCCGCTCGCGCACAAGATCGCGCAACCGACGCTCATGGGCACCGTTCGCATAGGAGTTGAGCAGACAGATGGCGATGGCCTCGACGCCTTCGGCCAATACCCGTTCGATGACGCCGCGCGCATCGGCTTCGTCAAGCGGGCGCTCGATCTCGCCGCGGTGATCGATGCGTTCTTTAACTTCGAAACGCAACCGGCGCGGCACGAGGATCGGCGGTTTGCGCCAACGAATGTCGTAGAGCACCGGCATGCGCAGCCGGCGGATTTCAAGGACGTCGCGGAACCCCGTGGTGGTGATCAGGGCCACGCGCGCGCCCTTGCCTTCCAGGATCGCATTGGTGGCAATGGTGGTGCCGTGCATGATCTGCGCGATGTCGGCGATCTCCAGATCGCCCGACACCGTCGCCGCTTCCAGCGCCGTGGCGATACCTTGGCTGTAGTCTTCGGGCGTCGACAAGACCTTGGCCCGCTCGACCCGGCCATCGGGCGTCAGGAACACCAAATCCGTGAACGTGCCGCCGATATCGATTCCGATCCGTGTGGGCATTGAGATGGCGGGATCGATGTTACGATTTCAAGCCGATCAACGCGGCTGCGTTGTCGCCGAGAATGCGATCCTTCTCCGCCGCGCTGAGGAAGGAACAATGCCGGCGCACATAATCGACGCATTGCCGGTAGGTGCAAAAGCGCTCGACATTCGGCATGTCCGACCCCCAGACCAGCTTGGACGCGCCGAACAGATCGCGCATTTCGCGGATCAGCACCTGGGCTTCCGGATAGGGATAATCCCACGCGCCGCCCCAGGTGATCGGAAACATGATCTCGATCAGCAGATTGTCGCGCTTGTAGACAGCCAATACATCGGCGGGAAAATCCCAATGGCCGGTCGACGCGAAATGCCCGACCGGCGGCCCCATCACGAGCAGAAAGCGATGAGCGGGATAGCGCCGAAGCAGCACGTCAAGCGCCGTCAGGTTCGCCAGATAACCGGCCCGATCGTAATTGGGAGTCGATGACAATTCGATAAACACGGGCAATTTGCGCGCGACGATCTTGTCCCAGAACGGCACGAAATCTGCGTGATCGACGTTGCGTCCATAGCCGTGACGCGACATGTCGTGGGCGTAATACAGGCCCTTGAGTCCCAGCCGATCGACCGCCCGGTCGATCTCAGCCAGCTGCTCCGGCCGATCGGCGATGGCTTCGTCGACATTCAGCAGCCCGGTGAAACGATCGGAGGATTGCGCCTGCGCGAAGGCGTTGTAGTCGTTCATGGCGCCATAGCCGCCGCCGGCTTGAAGGATACAGTGGTCGACCCCGGCATTGATCATCTGAGCGATCATGAATTCCGGCGGGCACACGAGCTCCTGCATGCCAACCGGATGGTATTGCACGTAGTAGTCCTCGCCTTCCCAGGTGAAGGCCAGTTGGCCGTTCCGGCCAACCCGGAATCCGACATCGGTCAACCCGGCCCAGGTGTTATCGCCCTGGCGAAACAGCATGGTCGGCTTGATCTCCTTGCCGTCGCGCGCGCGGAAAGCCCTGGCGGCCGGCCGCGTCACCACTTTCTGGAGATATTTAAGATGGATGGCATTCGATGGATGGCCGCAGGCGCCTTGCCAATGCTGGAAGACGTGGGCGTGACAGTCGATGATCATGGGGCTCGCTTAAGAATTAGGATTCCCGGCGGTTGGGGACGGCCGCAACCGTCCCCATGGTCCGCGCGGCAGTATGGAGGCGGTCAGGCCCCGCCCAACTTCTCCATGTGATGCTTGAACAGCCGGTCCATCTCGCCGTTCACCACCACGAAAGCGCCCCAGAAGTCGAGGAACGCTTTCCACTCGGCATCGCCGTAGCGCACCGCCCAGGTATTTGGGCGCTTGTCGATCGGTTGATCCGGCGCGAACACCGCGGCCCAACTCGCATTGCGCTTGGCAAACAGGATGACATCGCTGTCGCCGCTCATCCAGGCGTGGGCCCGCTTGGCGCGTATAGGTTCGGCGCCCAGGGTAACTTGCCCCGTCGTGGTGATGATTTTCACTTTCGGCCACAGGATCGGGATGCGCGCTTCCTCGCTGGCGCCCGCCGTGATCGAAAAGGTCACGCTGGGGTCGTTGAAATCGGCCAGGGTCTTGAACCGGGACGCGTCGTCCTTGTGGATCAGCAGCAAGCTGCCCTTGGAATAGAGCGGGCCGACATAGTTTACAGTCAGTGCGCGCGGCATTGTGTAAGTCAGCGACGAGCCGTAGAGGTCGAAGTCGCCGCGGCGCAGACCGACCGTTGCATTGGCGAACGTCACTTCCTTGTATTCGGCCTTGATCTCGAGTTCCCTGCAGAGCCGGTCGCAAACATCCTTGTAGATGCCGCCGAGCTCGCCTGATTTGGCGTCCTTATAGAACCAAGGCCCGGTCTGGGAGTAACCGATCCTGAGCACGCCTTCCTTGCGGATCTTGGCCAGGATCGAGTCCTCGCGCACCCCCGTCTCAAGCACCTGGGCCAGCAATTCGCGCGGCGCCATCGCGGCGCCAGCCATGCCCGATGCCGCGCCCAGCATGGCGGCACCCTTCAGAAATTCCCGTTTGCTCGTGCTGACTCGATCGTTCATACCGTCCTCCTCAAGTTTGGATTGAGATTGTGCTCAAGCGCCACTCCCCCGCTCAGCGCAATTTCTAACGCAATCGCGCTCAAATCTATCGTAGCGAGGGTGCAATCGATTTGCCGCGATCACCGATAGTCGCTCCGGTACAATCGGAATGAAATTCCATCGCGAGGTTGCCAATCGAACCGCGGTTGGCCCATCATGACGGGTCAAGCAATCTCATCATGCCGCATCGCTTTGTGCAAGGGCCCGGCGCGGGCGATGGTGTGGCGGGACAGGGGAGGCCCAGGCATGGACGCAATACCCGCGATACGCGTGGTCGATCTGCGCAAGAATTTCGGTGCGCTCGAGGTGTTGCGCGGCGTGTCGTTCGATGTCCATCGCGGCAGCGTCGTCAGCATGATTGGGGCCAGCGGATCGGGTAAGAGCACTTTATTGCGCTGTATCAATCGCCTGGAAACGCCAAGTGCCGGCGAAGTTTTTATCGACGGCGAACCCATGGGCGGGCCGGTGACCGCCAATGGCGAGCGAAAAGAACGCCCCCTATCGGACATCAACCGCATGCGGCGCGACCTGGGCATGGTGTTCCAGCAGTTCAATCTGTGGCCCCATATGACCGTAATCGGCAATGTCATCGAGGCGCCCTTGCGCGTGCGCCGGATGAAGCGCAAGGCCGCCATCGCTCTGGCCGAGGAATGCCTGGCGCGCGTGCACCTGTCGGAGAAGGGCACGGAATACCCCGCACGCCTCTCGGGCGGGCAGATGCAACGCGTTGCCATCGCGCGCGCGCTCGCGATGCAACCCAAGGCCATGCTGTTCGACGAACCGACCTCTTCGCTCGATCCCGAATTGACGGACGAGGTGCTGACGGTGATGCGCGAACTGGCCGCCGACGGCACCACGATGATCGTGGTTACCCACGAGATGGCGTTTGCCCGCGACGCATCCGACCGCGTGTTGTTCTTGCACAACGGCCAGATCGAGGAAGAAGGCCCGCCCGACCAAGTCTTCGGCGCCCCCAAATCCGAGCGCTGCCGCCAGTTCCTATCCAAGAAACTACAGTAAGGGGCCCCGATTTGTCAGAGGCACTGGTCGACGCCCTCAACCCCGCGCTGTTCTGGGAATATCGCCAGGTCTTGTTGCGCGGCCTGGCGTTTAACGCCTATGTCTTTTTTTCCGCGGCAACCGTTGCGCTGATCGTCGGTCTGGCGGCGGCGCTGCTGCGGGTCAACCGCGCCTGGCCGTTCCGCTGGATCGGAACCTTGCATGTCGAGGTGTTCCGCAATGCGCCCGACTACATCATGGTCATATGGGTGCATTTCGTCCTGCCGCTGCTGCTGGGCAAGCTGATCGGCCAACGCGTCGAATTTTCGCCTTTCGCGTCGGCCGTGATTGCGCTCGGCTTCGTCTATAGCGGCTATTTCGCGGAGACATTCCGCGCCGGCATCCAATCGATCCCTCAAGGCCATCTCGACGCCGGCCGCGCCTGCGGCATGGCCGAGTCCACGATCCTGTGGCGGATCATCTTGCCGCAAGTGGTTCGCCGCATGCTGCCCGAGGCGGTCAATCAGTTCGTGTCCCTATTCAAGGCAACCACGATCGTATCGCTGATCGCCGTGCCCGACCTGATGTACCAGGTCTCAATGGTGACGCAGCAGGAAATGCGGCCGCTGCCGCTCTACACCGGTGCGGCGGTAACGTATTTCGCGGTAATTTACGTTGTCGCCGGCAGCGTTCGCGGGTTGTCCGAACGCTGGCGCAACAAGATCTATGCCTGAGAGCGGAACGCGATGAGCAACTGGGAACGCCTGGTCTGGAATCAACGCGGCCTGCTGTGGCAAGGTTTGGCGGTCACGATTGAGGTCTGCGCCATCGCCTTTGCCATGGCGATCGTCGGTGGATTGCTGCTGTGCCTGGTTCGCATGCATGTGCGGCCGTTACGGCCGGTCGCCATTGCGTTGATCGAGTTTTTCCGCGCCACCCCGATCTTCGTGCAGCTCATGTGGGTCAACTACGTCTGGCCCGAGCTGTTCGGCTGGCCTAACACGTTCTTCACTGCGGGTTGGGTGGCGCTTGGACTACAATCCAGCGGCTATCTGGCCGAGACCTTCCGCGCCGGCATTGAGGCCGTGCCGCGCGGCCACCGAGAGGCCGGCTATTCCGTCGGCATGTCGCCATTCCAGGTCTATCGACGGATTGTCCTTCCGGAGATGCTGCTGACCGTGGCGCCCTCGATCGTCAACCAGTTCACGGTCATCGTGAAGTCATCGACCCTGGTGTCGGTCATTACGGTGCCGGACCTGATGCTCCAGGCCATGAAACTGGTCAACATCTGGTACGAACCGATCGAGGTTTTGACCGCAACCGCCGCGATCTACATCGGGTTCGTGTTTCTGGTTTCAACGGCGGGCAAGGCATTGGCCGATTATCAGCGCCGCCGCTTCGGCTTGAATGCGGCCTAGGCCATGATCGTCTTAAATTGAATCGCCTCTAGCGATTCGATTTGAGGCGCGAATCATGGTCTCGTGTCGAATTTTAGAGCACGATTCAATCGCGCTCGGCCATCCGTTCCAGCTTCTTACTCGATAACCAGGAAAGGCCGAGGAATACGACCAACATTGCGAGGCCCAAGCCTTGAGAGGAATCGCTCATGACTTTCTCGGAAACCTCGCCGAAAGCGTAGCCGGCTGAAACGATGGCGCAGGACCATAGGCCAGCCGCACCGAAGTTGAGCGCCAGAAATCTGGGCCATGGCAGGCGCGACATGCCATAGGCAAAGCCCGCCACGCCGCGAATGCCGTGGGGATAGCGATGGAACAGGATCATCCAGGTGTCGTGACGATCCGCCAGCCGGGCCGCTGTCTGGATCGCGCGTTGAAGCCGGGGAAAGGATCCGAGCCATCCCGTACCGAAACGCCGGCCGATCCAGAACCGGACGGCATCGCCGGTAAAGCTGCCCACCCAGCAAACCGCGATCAGAGTCCCGAAATCGAGTGCGCCCGAACGCGCCGCGTAGCCCGCGAATAGGGCAAGCAGCAGGCTGTGCGAGGCGGCATAGCCGAATATGAGGCTGTAGGCCGCGCTGCCATGCTGACGTAAAAGTTCGAAGAACGAGGCGAGATCAGTCGGCAACAGCAATTGGGGCCTACCCCGATAATTTTTCCGGACCTCGCGATGGCCGGCACTAATCCAAAGGCTACCATGCGGGCAAGCGGTTGGGAAAGCCAAGCGTGGCATTGATAACCGGCCAACGAGTACCTATGTGCCTGGCGAACATCGGGGGTGGACTTATGCTCGATCACTTGAAAGCGAACAACCGCGCCTGGGCCAAGCAGAAAGTCACCACGGACGCCGGTTTCTTCAAGCGGCTTGAACGTCAACAGGCGCCGGAATATCTATGGATCGGTTGCGCCGATAGCCGGGTGCCCGCCAACGAGATCGTCGGGCTCGACCCCGGCGAACTTTTCGTGCACCGGAATGTCGCCAACCTGGCCCCCCCACAGGATGCCAACTACCTCTCCGTGCTTCAGTTCGCGGTCGACGTGCTGAATGTCAAACACATCATGGTGGTGGGGCATTATGGATGCGGCGGTGTGAACGCGGCGGTGGACGGCAAACGACGCGGCCTTGTCGATCATTGGCTGCATCCGATCCGCGAGGTTTTCCATGAGCACCGCCGCGAACTTGGCTCGATCCCCGACGAGCGGGCCCGCCAAGATCGGTTGTGCGAGCTGAACGTCATACGCCAAGTCCGAAACGTCGCATCCGACGTTTTCGTTCACGAGGCCTGGGCGCGCGGCCAAAGCCTCTCGGTCCATGGCTGGGTCTATTCCCTCGCCAATGGCCTTATAACGGATCTGGGCGTAACCGTTAGCCAGCCGACGGAGTCGCTCCTCTAAAGCCGGCGCGATCGGGAATCTGCCGGCCCACCGCTCGACTGCGGTCGGACTGCAAGGGGAGTCTCATGGCCCTCTATCCGCTCAGCCCTTTCAGACTATAATGGCCCACTCAGTCTGGCCCCCGACGGACTTACCAACCGTTTACGCTCATAGTTACGCTCGCGCCGTGTCGCGAGGCAATGATGGAGACCGGTATGGCCAAGACCTTTCTCGCGATGATCGCACTCGCCGTCGCCTGGTTTGCCGGCTCGCCGGCCGAGGCTCAGACGCAACCCCTCCAGGTTGGCGTGCTGCCCAATGTCAGTACGCGCGTGATCCTGGCCAACTACCAGCCCTTCCAGAAGTTTTTCGAGCGCGAACTGGGACGAACCGTGGAGATCGCGACGGCGCCGAACTTCAAGGCCTTTCACCAGCGCACCATGGCGAAGGAATTCAATATTGCCGTGACGGCCCCCAATCTCGGCCGGCTTGCCGAACTCGACGCCGGCCTGCGCCCGATCGCGATCTACGAGCCGCCGATCCCGGGTATCATGGTGATGACCAAGGCCAAACCGGTCGGCGACATCGCCACGCTCAAGGGCCGCCAGATCGCCATGACCAACCCGCAATCCCTCGTGGCGTTGAAGGGCGTGCGGTGGCTACGCGACCAAGGATTGGAGGTCGGCCGCGACGTCGCGCCGATCCATGCCCGCAACGAAGACAGCCTCGCCCAGCTTCTGAATAGCGGCGAAGCCCCCTTGGCGCTTATGAGCATGGGCGAATTCCGCGC
>SHVW01000130.1 GCA_009694085.1 Alphaproteobacteria bacterium | reverse complement strand
AGGTTCTTGTCCATGGGATCGCCGGGATGGATTTTGTTCTGGATGCCGTCCAGCCCCGCCATCAGCATGGCGGCATAGGCGAGGTAGGGATTCGCGCCGGGATCGGGGAAGCGCACTTCGACGCGCTTGCCCTTCGGGCTCGACACGAAGGGGATGCGGCACGAGGCCGAACGGTTGCGCGCGGAATAGGCGAGCAACACCGGCGCCTCGAAGCCGGGGATCAGGCGCTTGTAGCTGTTGGTCAGCGGGTTGGTGAAGGCGTTGAGCGCCTTGGCGTGCTTGATGATGCCGCCGATATAGTAGAGCGCCATTTCCGACAGATCGGCATAGCCGTTGCCGGCGAACAGCGGCTTCTTGCCCTTCCAGATGGACTGGTGGACATGCATGCCCGAGCCGTTGTCGCCCTTGATTGGCTTGGGCATGAAGGTCGCGGTCTTGCCATAGGCGTGCGCCACCATGTGGGTGCAGTATTTGTAGATCTGCATATTGTCGGCGCACTTGACCAGGGTCGAGAACTTGATGCCCAGCTCGTGCTGGGAGGGTGCCACCTCGTGGTGATGCTTTTCCACTTCGACGCCCATCTTCTCGATGGTCGACAGCATCTCCGAGCGCATGTCCTGGCAGCTATCGACGGGCGGCACGGGGAAATAGCCGCCTTTGATCGGCGGCCGGTGGCCGTGATTGCCGCCCTCATAGACCTTGTCGGTGACGTAGGGGCCTTCGTCGCTGTCGATTTGGTGGCTGACCTTGTTCATGCCGACCGTGAAGCGCACATCGTCAAACACGAAGAACTCGGCTTCCGGGCCGAAAAAGGCGGTGTCGCCGATGCCGGTCTGGGCGAGATGGGCTTCCGCGCGCTTGGCGGCGGAGCGGGGATCGCGGGTATAGGCTTGGCCGGTCGACGGCTCGAGCACGTCGCACACGATGATCATCGTCGGCTGGGCCGCGAACGGGTCCATCACGGCGGTCTTGACGTCGGGCATCAGGATCATGTCGGATTCGTTGATCGCCTTCCAGCCCGCGATCGAGGAGCCATCGAACATGATGCCGTCGGCAAACGCGGCGTCGTCCATGGTGACGACATGCTGGCTCAGATGCTGCCATTTGCCGCGCGGATCGGTGAAACGGAGATCGACGTATTTGACGTCGTGCTCTTTGATCATGTCGTGGATTTTCTTGACTTCCTTCGGATCGGACATGGTTCGCTTTCCCGTGGTTATGTGAGGTGATGTGGGGCTGATCGTGCCGTGCGTGCCGTTTCGTCGGGACGGGTTCTAGTTCAGATCGCTTCCGAGCCGCGCTCGCCGGTGCGGATGCGGATGGCCTCGGTGATGTCGGAGACGAAAATCTTGCCGTCGCCGATGCGCCCGGTATGGGCAGCCTGCTGGATCGCCTCGATGGCGCGATCGACCATGGCATCGTCCATGACCACCTCGATCTTCACCTTGGGCAGGAAATCGACGACGTATTCCGCCCCCCGATAAAGCTCGGTATGGCCCTTCTGGCGGCCGAAGCCCTTGGCCTCGGTAACCGTGATGCCCTGAATGCCGACCTCGTGAAGCGCTTCCTTCACCTCGTCGAGCTTGAACGGCTTGATGATGGCTTCGACTTTTTTCATGGGATTCAGGGCTTTCGCTGGCCGATACGGATGGGAGCGCAGACCAAGGCCTATGCTTCAAGCCTTCTACTAGCAAGGGCCATGCCAATTCAAGTGAGTTCGAGAACCGCGGAAATTTCTTCGCCAGCGTCATTGGGGCTAGGTTTTTTCGCTTAAGAATCGACTGAATGCACAAAAAATATGCAGACCCCCGATTGGGCTGGCATCTAGGCTCGTGGTCTTTTGCCGAAACTTTAATCAAAATCAGAATTCGGGATTCATCCCGAATGACGTGGTCGCCACTCAGCTCGGCGTTGACGAAGCGACGCGCCATCCAAATTCCTCGGTTACGTTCCTGGATGCTGGAGTACCCGGGGCGGCGCTGGTTGCATGGGGGGACGTCTTCCTGTCCGTCACAACTAGCATCGCCTTCGAGCCGGTGATGCGGCGCAAGCCGCTGCTGGAAATGTCGTATATGAACGCAAACTATGCCCTGATCGCGCGAGAGATCAAGGGCGCCGATATGCGTTGTCGCGACGACTTGGCGCGATGGATCAAGACGTTCTTGGCGGCGCCACGCGACCAGCTGGGCGAGGTCTTTTACGATGAAGCGGAGCGTCCTTCATTGAGGGATACATCGAACTCGACGGCAAGCCGCCGTTGCCGCGCTATGTCGAGCTGCTTGACTCCGTGGCCGCGCTTAGCGCCACGCCTTCCAGCGTGATGCGATGCATGAGGCGCCGCTCGCCGTGATAGTCGTTGACCGCATAGTGCCAGGTCGCCCGATTGTCCCAGAAGGCAATCGAACCCTCGCGCCAGGAAAAGCGGGTTTGAAAGTCGGGCCGCGCGGCGTGGCGAAAGAGGGTGTCGAGCAGGGGCTTGCTCTCCTCCTTGGTCCAACCCTCGAAATGGGTCGTGAAGTCGGGGTTGACGTAGAGCACTTTGCGGCCCGAATCTGGATGGCGGATGACCACGGGATGGATCGCATCCTGGGTCGCCAGTTCGGCATTCTTCAATCGACCGGCGCCGCGTTTTGCCGCGCCGGATTGAACGCCGAAGACGTGGCGGCTGGAATGCACCGCGTGCAGACCGGCAAGCGTGGCCTTCAACCCTGGTGACAGCGCGTCATAGGCGAGGGCCATGCTGGCGAATAGGGTGTCGCCGCCATGGGGCGGCACTTCGCGGGCGAGCAGAATCGAACCCAACGCTGGAATCTGATCATAGCTGTGATCGGTATGCCAGATGTTGCCGATATTGGCGGCTTGCCCCGGCTCCTTGCGCACTTCCGCGATCTTGGGATGGCCGGGCACCGGGGTGAAGAATCGGTTGACCACGATCGAGCCCATCTGTTCGGCGAAGGCGATGTGCTGCGCAGGCGTCATGTCTTGGTCGCGAAAGAACACGACGCTATGGCGGTGGAAGGCATCGCGGATCGTGCCTAGCGTGGTGGGATCGAGCGGATGCGCCAGATCGACGCCGAGAATCTCGGCGCCGACAGCGCCGGATGTCCGGCGGATTTCGATCTGGCTGTTTCGCATCGGCCGCTCCTCCCGGGACGCTTCAGGCGATGTGGCGTCGCTCCGTCAACTCAAGCACCGCTTGATCCGCTTCACCGCCTCTCGGATATTCTCCACGCTGTTGGCATAGGAGAAGCGAAGATAGCCATCGCCGAATTTGCCGAAACTGGTGCCGGAGATGACGGCGACGCCTGCTTCTTCCAGCAGTTTCTTCTGCAAATCGCGGCTGGATAGGCCGGTGCCGCCGATATGGGGGAAGGCGTAGAAGGCGCCGCCCGGCTCGACGCAGCGGAAACCTTTGATCTGATTCAACTCGGACACGATGACGCGGCGGCGCTGGTCGAAGGCGGCAACCATCTCGCGCACCTTGTCTTGCGGGCCTGTGAGGGCGGCGATACCCGCCCATTGGGTCGCGGCACTGACGCAGGAGTGGTTGTTGACCGCGAGCCGTTCGGCATGGGCGTAGATGCTCTTGGGCCAGATGCTGTAGCCGAGCCGCCAACCCGTCATGGCATAGGTCTTGGACCAGCCGTCGAGCAGGATCACACGGTCTCGGATGGCGGGATAACTCAACATGCTGACATGCTCGCGCCCGTCATAGAGCATCTGGCTGTAGATTTCGTCGCTCATCAGCGCGACATGGGGATGCTTTTCCAGCCCGGCCGCCAGCTTGTCGCACTCGGCGCGCGAAACGGCGCCGCCCGTTGGGTTGGCCGGGCTGTTAATGATGATCAGGCGCGTGCGCGGTGTGATCTTGGACAACACGTCTTCGGCGGAAAACGCAAAGCCGTTCTCCTCCTTCAGGTGGATCGGCACGGGCGTAGCGCCGCTATACTTGATCACGCTCTCATAGATAGGAAAACCGGGGTTGGGGTACATGATCTCCGCACCGGGCTCGCCGAAGATCAGCACGCAGAAAAACATGGTCGGCTTGCCGCCCGGCATGATCATGACCAGGCCAGGATCGACCTCTAACCCATGGCGTTTGTGCAGATCGGCGGCAACCGCCTGACGTAGCTCGGGAATGCCGTTGGCCGGGGTATAGCCGTGATGACCGTCGCGCAGCGCTTTGATGGCGGCCTCCACGATATGCTCGGGCGTACGGAAATCGGGCTGACCGATGCCGAGGTTGACGATCGATTTACCCTGGGCCTCCAGCGCCTTAGCGCGTGCCAGAACCTCGAAGGCCGTCTCCGTGCCGAGCCGCTCCAGGCTCGCCGCGACTTGCAACATGATGGCTATGACTCCTTTGGATTGAATGGCCCGTGACCGCCGCGCGGGCTGCGCTTGACGCGCCGGTCGAGGAGGGATTACACCACATCCGCTGCGGCGGGTGTAGCTCAGGTGGTTAGAGCACTAGATTGTGGATCTAGGGGTCGCCGGTTCAAGCCCGGTCACTCGCCCCAGCTATTTTCCAGAAATCCCCCAAAATATTGCAACGCCCCGGCCATCGCGCGCGCGGTTGCCGAGTCTACTCGGTGCGACCGGTAATTCGCGCAGATGAGTCGTTAACATCCGCAGAGAGCGGGGGACCGCCATGCGAAGTGACCACGTCCACGCGCTCGTACAGATTGACCCGACACGTCCGCCGTGCTCGATTTCGCACGTCTTCGTGCGGTTCGCCAAGAGTGCGCTACATCGTCATTAACTTAACCGAGTTACCGCAATGCCCCAAGAGCCCGAGCCGCCGTCGGAGTTGCGCCGGCAACGCGAGTCCTGGCTGCGCAGAACCCGATCCGAGTGGTATCGCGTGATCCGCCCCCATGGTCGCTGGGTGCCGTGGGATCTGGCCGATCAGGTCCAACTGGATGACAGTGAGACCGAGGACTATTTCCAACCTGCATCGACGTTGAGCGCTAGGCATTTAAAGAACTGCCGGCTGGTTGCCGAGCGTGCCGAATTGCTCAAATCTTGCCTGCCCAAGCACGGCGTCGTGGCCGAGATCGGCACGGATCAGGGCAATTTCGCCGCGCTGATCTTGGAGCATGCGGCGCCGACCCAATTTCACGTCATCGATCGGACCTTGAACAATTTTCGCCGAGATCGTTTCGAAAAAGCGATCGCTGCGGGGCAGATGCATCTGCACGAGGGCGACTCCGCCTCAATCGTCGGGCGGTTTGGCGACGCCACATTCGATTGGATCTATATCGACGCCGACCACTCCTATGAAGGCGTGAAGCGCGATATCTGCGTGGCAAAAATGAAAATCAAGCCGGGTGGGTTGCTGGTATTCAACGACTACATCTTCTGGTCCCATCGCGAGCTAGAAAGCTACGGTGTGGTGCAAGCGGTCAATGAATTCTGCCTGGCCGAAGATTGGGAGCTGCTCTATGTGGCGCTCCATCCCGAAATGTATCAGGACGTGGTGTTGCGCAAAATCTAGGGTTTCCTCTGCTACCGATAGCCACGGACTTGACTCTGCGGTCCCAGCCGTTAGGACTCGCGCCTGACTTGAACCACCGGACATGAACAACATGACCACCGCTTTCGTTTTCCCCGGCCAGGGCGCCCAAGCCATCGGCATGGGACGCGATCTGGCCGCCGCCTTCCTTCTCGCGCGCGAGACTTTCGAGGAAGTCGATGAGGCACTCCATCAGAACCTCGCGCGGATCATGGCGGAGGGGCCGGAGAGCGAACTCAACCTGACGGAGAACGCTCAGCCCGCTTTGGTGGCGGTCAGTATGGCAACGTTGCGCGTCGTGCTTAAGGAAAGCGGCAGGGGATTGGCTGATCTGGCAGCCTTTGTCGCCGGCCATTCGTTGGGCGAGTATGCGGCGCTAGCGGCGGCAGGTACCTTCGGGTTGGCTGACGCCGTGCGCCTTGTTAAGGCGCGCGGGCAGGCGATGCAGAAGGTAGTGCCGGTGGGTGAGGGTGCCATGGCAGCGCTGATCGGCTGCGAATTGCCACTGGCCCAGGAGATTGCGACGGCGGCGCAGGCCACACCGGAAGGCAAGAAAGAGGTTTGCTCGGCCGCCAATGACAATGGCGGTGGGCAGGTGGTGTTGAGCGGCCACAAAGGCGCGGTGGAACGCGCGATCGGGATTGCCGGCGTGAAGGGCGTTAAGCGCGCGATCATGCTTCAAGTCAGCGCCCCCTTCCATTGCGCCCTCATGAAGCCTGCTGCCGATGTCATGGCCGAGTCGCTTGGCAAGGTTGCCATGCACCAGCCTGCGGTGCCGTTGGTCGCCAACGTCACGGCGAGCCATGTCAGCGACCCCGCGACCATCCGCGCCCAGCTCGTGGAGCAAGTCACCGGCCTCGTGCGCTGGCGCGAGAGCGTGGCCTATATGGTGGGGCAGGGCGTGCATCGTCAGGTGGAGCTGGGGGCGGGCAAGGTGCTGACCGGGTTGGCGCGGCGCATTCACCGCGATCTTGACGGGGTGGCCGTTGGCACCGCGGCGGATGTCGAATCGTTCTTGAAGAGTTTGTGAGAATTGGAGATTTCCATGTTCCGTCTCGAAGGCAAGACTGCGCTGGTGACTGGTGCATCCGGTGGCATCGGCGGCGCGATCGCGACGGCGCTGCATGCCCAGGGCGCAACGGTGGCACTCAGCGGCACGCGAACCGATGCGCTGGAAGCGCTCGCGGCGACGTTGAAAGAGCGTGTCCATGTCGTGCCCGGTAATTTGGCCGAGGCGGCGATGGCGGATGGGCTGGTCAAGGCGGCGGAGGCGGCCATGGGCAGCCTCGATATCCTGGTCAACAATGCCGGCGTCACGCGCGACACCCTATTGCTGCGCATGAAGGACGAGGACTGGCAGGCCGTGCTGGATATCAACCTGACCAGCGGCATGCGCCTGGCGCGCTCGGCGTTGCGCGGTATGATGAAGCGGCGCTGGGGCCGTATTATCGCCATCGGCTCGATCGTCGGAACCACCGGCAATCCGGGACAGGCCAACTATGCCGCGTCTAAGGCCGGTATGGTTGGGTTCGTCAAGGCGCTGGCGGCGGAGGTGGCGAGCCGCGAAATAACGGTCAACTGTGTTGCCCCCGGTTTCATCGAGACCGCAATGACCGACAAGCTCAGCGCCGATCAGAAGACGGCGCTGGTTGAACGCGTGCCCTCGGGCCGATTTGGGCAGCCGACCGATGTGGCCGCTTGCGTTGCTTTCCTGGCCAGTGCGGAAGCCGCCTACGTGACCGGCCAAACGATCCATGTGAATGGCGGCATGACCATGATCTGATTGGGTGAATCAGCCTTACCCATGATCCCGGCGGTTGGCTGGCAATGGCCGAAAAAGTGTGCTATCCAACCGGCCTGATCGATGCGATCGGGCTTTTCCGTGCATCGATCCAACCAACAATGCCAACGACCCCTGTGCAGGGCAAACCCGAGGGAATTTCGAGATGAGCGAAGTCGCCGGACGCGTGAAAAAGATCGTCGTTGAGCATCTGGGCGTGGACGAAGCCAAGGTGACCGAGAATGCCAGTTTTATCGACGACCTCGGCGCGGACAGCTTGGACACCGTCGAACTCGTCATGGCGTTCGAGGAAGAATTCGGCGTCGAAATCCCCGATGACGCGGCTGAGAAGATTTTGACAGTCAAAGATGCCATCGCCTTCATTAACGCCAAGGGTAAGGCCTGAACCTCCGTTATCTTACTTGATCTCGGTTTCCATATGAGACGTATCGTCGTCACCGGCCTCGGCATGGTTACGCCGCTCGGATCGGGCGTGAAGGCTAATTGGGAGCGCCTGATTCGTGGCGAGTCGGGCGTGCGCTCCATCCAGTCCTTCGATGTGTCGGACCTGCCGGCCAAGATTGCGGGCCAGGTACCGCGCGGCGAAACCTCGTCTGGCAGCTTCAACGCCGATGACTGGGTCCCGCCCAAAGATCAGCGGAAGATGGACGAATTCATCATGTTCGCCATCGCCGCGGCCAGCCAGGCAGTCGAGGACTCCGGGTGGAAACCCGAGGACGAGGAGGCACGCGAGCGCACGGGCGTGATGATCGGATCCGGTATCGGCGGGCTTAATGCGATCTATGAATCCTCGATCATCCTGAAGGAAAGGGGGCCGCGCCGGATCAGCCCGTTTTTCATCCCCTCCGCGTTGATCAACCTCGCCTCCGGCCATGTCTCGATCAAATACGGCTTCAAGGGGCCGAACCATGCCGTGGTTACCGCCTGTTCGACCGGCGCCCACGCGATCGGCGATGCCGGCCGCATGATCCAGCATGGCGATGCCGATGTCATGGTGGCGGGTGGTACCGAGGCCGCGATCTGCCGAATCGGTGTTGCCGGATTCGCCGCGGCGCGTGCTCTGTCCACCGGGTTCAACGATACGCCGGAGCGCGCCTCGCGCCCATGGGATAAGCGGCGCGACGGCTTCGTCATGGGCGAAGGGTCGGGTATCGTGGTGCTCGAGGAATACGAACACGCCAAAAAGCGCGGCGCCAAAATCTATGGCGAGCTTGTCGGCTACGGCATGTCGGGCGATGCCCACCACATCACCGCGCCGGCCGAGGATGGCAATGGCGGTTTCCGCTCCATGCGTCAGGCCTTGCGCAGCGCCCAGCTCAATCCCGAGGACATCGACTACGTCAACGCCCACGGTACGTCCACGCCGCTGGGCGACGAGATCGAGCACGGCGCGGTCAAGCGCCTGTTCGGCGAAGCGTCGAAAAACCTATCGATGTCATCGACCAAATCGGCGATCGGCCATCTGCTCGGCGCGGCAGGCAGCGTGGAAGCGATCTATTCGATCTTGGCCATGCGCGATAGTGTGGTGCCACCCACCTTGAACCTGGACGATCCGTCCGACGGTTGCGACATCGACCTCGTGCCGCTCAAGGCCAAGGAGCGTAAGGTGCGCGCCGCGCTGTCCAACTCCTTCGGTTTCGGCGGAACCAACGCGACCCTGATCTTCGCCGCCGCGCCCTGAGCGACAGCGACGTCCCGCCCCCGCGCAAACCGCGCTCGTTCCTGCGGCGCATCCTTAGGATATGTCTCGGCCTCGTCTTTTTGGGCGCGCCAGCACTTGTTAGCGTGCTGTCGTGGGGGCTTAACGAGTTCCGCCGGCCGGGGCCCCTCGCCGAAGCCGTTACCATCATCATTCCGCGTGACGAGGGGTTGGATTCAATCGCACGCCGGTTGGCTGACGCCGGCATCCTGCGCTATCCTCTGGTGCTCGTGGTGGGCGCACGATTGAGCGAACGCGCGCGCCAACTCAAAGCCGGCGAATATCGCTTCGAGGCTGCCATTTCGGCCGAAGGCTTGGTGGCGCTGCTGGCTGAGGGTCGCACGGTGGTGCGCCGGCTGACCGTACCGGAGGGGCTAACCTCCGCTCAGGTGCTGACACTGATCGCGTCGGCCGAGGGGTTGGACGGTACGGTCATAGCCCCGCCCAATGAAGGCGAACTATTGCCGGAGACCTATCACTACAGCTATGGCGATGGGCGCGAGGACATCGTGCGCCGCATGCGCCGCGCCGCCGTCGAGGCGATGACGGAGGCTTGGACCCAGCGCGATTCCGGCTTGCCCATTGTCGATCCGCGCGAAGCGCTAGTATTGGCCTCCATCGTGGAAAAGGAAACGGGCCGTGCCGACGAACGCGCGCGCATCGCCGGCGTGTTCGTCAATCGTCTGCGCCTGGGCATGCCGTTGCAATCCGACCCCACGGTGATTTACGGTCTGAGCCAGGGGGCAGGCGGCCTCGGCCGCGCGCTTATCCGCGACGATTTGCAGCGACCTGGCCCCTACAACACCCACCTGAACAAGGGTCTGCCGCCCGGGCCGATCGGCAATCCCGGCCGCGCATCGCTGGCCGCCGCGACCCGCCCGCTCAAGACCGACGATCTCTATTTCGTGGCGGACGGCACGGGCGGCCATTCGTTTGCGCGCACCCTGGCGGAACATAATCGCAACGTTGCTCGGTGGCGGAGGCTCCAGGGGAAGGGCGCGGACTGATCCGAGACGAGCCTCGCGTCGCAGGCACAACATTTCTTCTCTGTGTCTCTGTGACTCTGTGGTTCACTTCCTTGGGGCGACGAAGGTTCACCGCAGAGGCACAGAGAATTTCTAGGAGAAGGCACGATGGCCACAGGGAAATTCCGCGTCGGCGTGCCGCGCGACGCCCTCGATAAGTCCGACAACCCCATCTTCGATTCAGGCCTGCTCGATATGCTGACCGATCCAGCGGTCGAATGGCGTTACTACGACGCACCCGTGCCGGAGTTGTCGCCCAAGGTGGCGGCCGATTTCGATGCGCTTTGCGTCATGGGTGGGCGGATCGGCCATTCCGGACTCGCGGTCGGGCGGGTGCGGCTGATCGCGCGCTTCGGCGTCGGCTACGACAATGTGGACGTGGCCGCCTGCACCGAGCATGGCGTATTGCTGACCCTGGCGCCCGATGGCGTGCGGCGACCTGTCGCCACGTCGGTGATCGCGCTCATGCTGGCGCTCGCTCACAAGCTGTTGATCAAGGACAAGCTCACCCGCGCCGGGCGCTGGGCGGAGAAGCTGGATCATATCGGCACCGGGCTGACCGGCCGCGTGCTCGGTGCCATCGGCATGGGCAATATCGGCGCCGAGGTGTTTCGCCTCGCCCAGCCCTTCGGCCTGCGCCTGATCGCCCACGATCCCCTGGCCAAGCCGGTGGTGGCCCGCGCGCTCGGCGTGGAACTCGTCGATTTCGATACTGTTCTGCGCACGGCCGATTTCGTCAGCGTGATGTGCCCGCTCAGCGAGTGCACACGCGAACTGATCGGGCCGCGCGAACTTGGCCTGATGAAACCGACGGCCTATCTGATCAACACCGCGCGCGGGCCGATCGTGCAGGAAAA
>SHVW01000129.1 GCA_009694085.1 Alphaproteobacteria bacterium | reverse complement strand
TTACGTCCGAGCCTGTTGCGGTGCCCCGTTTACCTACCTCGGATTGTCACCCCAGCCGAACAATCTAGTTTCCCGAGTCTTCAAGCGCTGCGCTGAGAAGACTTGTCAGTCGGGATTCGAGGTTTGTTCCTTCAAGCGATTCCCCTAGAATGGCCCGGCCTTGTGCGCTCGGATATGCTGGGTTCACGACATATTGGGATTCCATATGCCTGCGGAGAAGGCGGCCGGGCCGCGCGAGATGAGTTGGCGCCTCGTCGCCATTGTCCTGCTGCCCTTCGCGGCGGCCTATTTCATGTCGGTGACGTTTCGGTTGATCAACGCCGTGATCGCCCCCGATCTGGTGCGCGAGCTGGAGTTGGGCGCGCGCGATCTCGGATTTCTCACCGCCACATATTTTCTTGCCTTCGCGTCCTTCCAGATGCCGCTGGGCGTCTTGCTCGATCGCTACGGCGCACGCCGGGTTCAGGCTTGTTTGATTTCCGTGGCAGCTTTGGGCGCAGTTCTATTCTCGCTGGGTACGGATTTGGCAGCTCTGGCGCTCGGTCGGGGCTTGATCGGGCTCGGCGTGTCCGGCGCCTTGATGGCGGGCTACAAGCAGATTTCGGATTGGTTTCCCCTGGAGAAGGCGCCGCTGCTCTACGGCTTGGTCATGGGGTTGGGCAGTTTGGGCGCTCTGGTCGCGACGGCGCCGGCCCAGGCCATGGTCGATTGGGTGGGTTGGCGTGGGTTGTTAGCAGGGTTGGCCGCCGTGACTGTCGCAGTGGCCCTGTCGATCCTGTTGATCCCGCCGGAGCGCCCTCCCACCGGCGAGCCGCCGCCATCCCTCGGTCGACAGATCGGCGGCTTCGGCCTGATCTTTCGCGATGCGCTGTTCTGGCGGGTCGCGCCGATCACCATCGTCTGCTTCGGCGCCGGCACGTCGATCCAGGGGTTGTGGGCGGCGCCGTGGCTGAGCAGCGTCGCCGGGTTGGATCGGGCGGCGGTGGCTGACCAACTCTTCATGATGGCGCTGGCGCTGGCCGTGGGTTCGGCGTTGAGCGGTGTGCTTGCCGAGTTGGTGAGACGGATCGGCGTCGGCCTTCTCGACGTGGTCGGCGCAGGCGCATTGCTGTTTATGACGGCCCAGCTCGGGATTGTGTTGGGATGGGTGGCGGCGAGCCCATGGCTGTGGATCGCCTTCAGCGCCTGCTACAACGTCGTATCCCTATCCTATGCTGCCCTGTCCCAGCACTTTCCCGGCGCCTATTCCGGTCGAGCTTACACCGGGCTCAACGTGCTGGCTGGGGCGGGGGCCTTCGCTTTCCAATTCGCTATCGGCGCGATCATCGAGTTGTGGCCGCGTATGCCCACCGGCGGCTTCAACCCCGCCGCGTTTCAGGTGGCGTTCGGCGCGGTGCTGGCGCTTCAGGCCGCTGCCGTGGCCTGGTTGTTCATGTCGCGGGCGCGGATTGGAGTGCGCGATTGAGGTGATCGAGCATTAGCGCCGTCATCGGTGCGTTCGGATCGGAGAGATCGGTACGGATCGAAAAGTGATCCTTGTCCGAGATGATTGCGGTTTCGATGCGGCCGTATGACGCCTTCCAGGTTGCGGCAAAATCGCGGCTCTGGCGAAGGAACTCAGCGCTTTCCCTGGCGCCAACGGCGACTAATAGGGGGCAGCGTAGCGTTGGGGCGAGGGTTCGCGGACTGAAGTGGGCGATGTCTTCGTCGGTGAAGCCCAGGGTCTTATTGAGAAAGCAACGCCGAACCGGCTCCAGCTCATAGACGCCGCTAATGGCGCAGGCACCCGCGATGGCGGCGCGCGGTAGTTCGACCGCCGCATCTTGCGCCAGCAGCATGGCGACGATATGACCGCCGGCGGAATGGCCGGAGAGATAGAGGCGATCGAGATCGCCGCCATAGGCGCCGATATGGCGCGCCGCCCACAACACGGCACGGCGGCATTGGTCGATCAGGGTCGCCATGGTGGCCGCCGGGATCAGGGCGTAGTTGACCACGACCGTGACAATGCCGCGCTGGGCCGGGCCGAGGGCGACATAGCTGAACTCGCTCTTGTTGAAGGCGCGCCAATAGCCGCCGTGGAAGAAGATATTGACCGGCGCGCCCTTCGCGCCGGCAGGTGTAAAGACATCTAGGGTTTCTTCGGCGCTCGGCCCATAGGGAATGTCGAGGGCGCAGGGCAGAATATGGCGCGCCTCTGCGCTATCGGCGGCGCAGCGCGCCATGAAGGCGTCGAATTCCGGGCCGGGGCGCTGAGCGCGATTGTTGTATTCGCGGTCGAGGGCTTCCTGGTTGAGGTCGAGATAGGCTGGGCGCGCAGCCAACTCAGACCACCCGGCCTTCGATTGTCGCGGGCTTGCCGTCGAGCGCGACCGAGCAATCCAGCATGGGAATATCGAGATGGCAGGGCGTGTGCCGGTTGCCGCCGGCCTCGGCGTTCGGGCCGGTGGAGAACATGAAATTGCCGCTGAACGAGCGGGCATCCATGGCGTTGGTCTGGCGCTTGTCGTACATGCCCAGCATGGTCCAGTGGGCGCGGCTATGGACGCCCCAGCCGAGATGGGCAACGGCATAACCCTCGGGATCGTGGAAGCTGTCCATGTAATCCCGCAGGTAGCGGGCATCGAGATCGCCGACGATGTGACGGATATAGCCGCCATCGATGTCGAGCGCGATCGGCGTGCGCACATAGGACTTGAACGGCAGGATGCAATCGCCGGGCGACAGAATCACTCGGCCCTTGGCCGTGCCCTCGTTCGGCCAGCCCGCGGCGAACGCGCTGGGCCAATGGTCCCAACGGCCGGGCTCGTCGGCATAGCCGTATTGGACAAGCACGGGGAATTCGCCGAGCCCGACGGTCAAATCAGTGCCGGTCTTGGATGTCGCATGCATGATCTTGGCCCGGGTCAGCCGATCGGCGGCGGCGCGCACGGCGATACGGTCCTCCGGCCGGGGCAGTAGGCGCATCAGCACATCGGGCGGTTCCTTGACCAACAGGATGCGCGTGCCCGTAGCAAGGATTTCCGTTTGCTCACGTCCGCGATCGATGCCCATGAGGTCGATTACCAGGTCGGAATGCTTAAGCGCCTCGACCGCGCCGCGATTGCCCGACAGCGCCGTCGGGCCCTGGGCGGCGGTGGACTCGCCGGCGATCTTCGCTGCGGGCGCCTCGCCCAGTTCCAGCTTGAACAGCCGCGCACCCATCATCTGGGCCGAGAGTCGCGCAGCCTCGACGCTATCGGGGTGCGCGGCCTCGCCGACCAGCACGCAGACCAGTTCGCCCGGGCGCAGATTGCAGAGCTGGAGGACATGCTTCCACGCCTCCAGGAATTTCAGGGTGACCATGGGTTAGAGCACCTCGCCGTCGCCATGGACGGCGTTAAGATAGCAATTGATGCGGTGGTGGATGATCGCTTCCAACTCGTGCATGGGGCCGCGCACGAAATAGCGCGAACTCAACCCTTTCTGCATGGCGCCCATCAGGGCAAAATCCTCGCTGGCGAATTGGCGCGCGAAATCGGCCATGATCTTCACCTTCTCGGCGAAGGCCGGCTTGACCAGGAATTCCTTGGGCAGGCAGGTCCAGCCGGTGACGCGGGTGCGCGTCGCGCTGATCGGGTAGGCGACCCAGGGCTGCACCATGTCGGCCCGCGCGAACAGGTAGAAATTCGGGCGGAGAAAGGCGGAGAAGGCGAACAGCTTGCCCTTCTCGTGATCCTTCAACCAGGGGGCCGGGCCGAATAATAGCTCCGCGCCCGGCGCCATGGTGCCGCTGACATATTCCTTGTGCCAACCATATTTGGTCAGGTTCAACTCCGAGATCGCACGCTCCGTGCTGTAGGTGTCGCCACCGAAGCTGCTGCGATGGATGACCTCGACGTGATAGACATCGGCCAGATTCTCCGGCACCAGCTTCCAATTGCAGTCGATCTCGTAGCTGTAGGTGTCGACGAGAACCATGTTCTCGGGCTGGACATAAGCAACGGCTTCGCGATAGCCGTCGGCGTCGAGGTAGTCGGCCAGCGGCGGCGCGGTGTCGTCGAAATTGATGAAGACGAAGCCGCCCCATATATCGAGCTTGAGCGGGGGTAGGCGGCAACCCTTTAGCTCCGGCCGCTTGATGCCGCGCGGGCGCGAGGCGGAGACGAGCTTGCCGTCGAGATCGTAAACCCAGGCATGATAGGGGCACTGGAATTCCCGCGCATTGCCTGCGCCGACGACGACGGCGACGCCGCGGTGGCGGCAGACATTGACGAAGGCCTTGAGTTCGCCCTGTTGATTGCGCGTGATCGCAATCGGCTCGCCCAGAATCTCCATCGCCTTGAAGTCGCCAGGCTTGGAGAACTCTTCAACCCGGCCGACGATCAGCCAATCTTTGAGGAAAAGCTTGTTGCGCTCCAGTTCGAAAATTTCCGGGGAGGTGTAGTAATAGGCCGGCAGATGTTTGGCACCGGCGATGGGCACGCGACTGTCTTGGACATCCGGGCCGATCGCGGGAACCGTGGCCGCTCCTGCGGCTTGACGGATGGTCACCATAACATACTCCGGGCGGGTGGGAACATTTCACCAATGCTTTGCGCCGGACCGGGATATGTCAATATGAATTCCTGCCCTGGGCGCCAAGCTTGCTGGGGTTCGCGTCCTATGAAAGCATCCGCTCGCTCAAATTTCTCAATGAGGCCAGCATGACCCGACCGGATCTGCCCTTCGACACTGCGGAATATGCCCGCCGGCTTGCCGCCGTGCGCGAGCGCATGGCGGCACGCGGCATCGACGTGCTCATGACCAGCGTGCCCGAGAACATCTATTACCTCACGGGCTACGATTCCATGGGCTATTTCACCTATCAGGTCCTGTTCGTTTCGGTGGATCAGGACATGGTGTTCCTGACCCGCGCGCTTAACGTGGACAAGGCATCCACCTATTCCTGTCTGAAGCGGGTGGAGGGCTGGGACGATCTGTCCAGCCCGGCCGAGGCGACCTATGCCACCCTTGCCAAATACGGTTTGGGCAAGAAGCGGCTGGCCAACCAGATGGACGCCTGGTTCCTGTCGGTCGCTCATTACAAGCACATCACGGCGCGGCTGGGCCGCGACGATCTGATCGACGGCTCCGGCATTGTCGAATCCGTGCGCCTGAAGAAATCGTCCCAGGAAATCGCCTATATCCGCAAGGCCGGCGAGGTCTGTGTCGCCTCGCTCGATGCGGCCATCCGCGCAACCCGCGCTGGTACCTACGATCACCTGATCGCGGCCGACGCGCACCGCGCGCTGGTGGCGGCGGGCGGCGAATATCTCGGTCATGCGCTCCAGGTCTGTTCGGGCGAAGAGGCGGGATTGTCGTTCGAGACCTGGGGGCGCCGGCGCATCCGCGAGAACGATTGCGTCTATATGGAAATGGGCGGCACTTACCGGCGCTACAACATCGCCATGTCGCGCACGGTCCTGGTCGGTCGGCCCGATCCGCGTCTGAAAAAGATGGCCGAGGTGTCTCGCGACGCACTCGCTGCCGCGCGCGCCAAATTCAAGCCGGGCGCCACGTCGGGCGAGGTTGACAAGGCCGCGCGCGATTTGATTTCCCAGGCCGGCCTCGCCGATGCCTTCAAGCATCGCACGGGCTATTCCATCGGTATCGGCTACCCGCCGGATTGGGGCGAGGGGAGGTTGCAGAGCATCAAAGAGGGCGATCCGACCGTGCTGGAGCCGGGCATGGTGTTCCACCTGATTCCGGATTTGAAACTGGCCGGGTTGGGCGGTGCCGTGTGCAGCGAAACCCTGCTGGTCACGGACAAGGGCCATGAGGCGCTGACGCCCTATCCCTACGATGCCGTCCAGGTCTAGGCGCGGGTTGGCACCCGCGCCGTGATCTCCGGCGCCCTGTCCAGGCTTGGCCGCCATGCCTTGCCGCTGCTCGCGTTGAGCATTTTCCTCGGTTTTCTGGCGCCAGGATTGGCGGCGTTGGTGCGGCCGTTGGTGCCGCTGGCGATCTTTTTGATTCTGACACAGAGCCTGGTGCGACTGGATTGGCAGGCGCTAGGCGGCCATGCCGGGCGGGTCTGGTTGGTGGCGGTGTTGGTCGCCGTATTGATCGTGCTGTGCCCGATCCTGCTCTGGCATCTGTCCGTCTTGGCCGGCCTGCCCGTAGCGCTCGCCGTTGCCGTCATGTTGATGGGTGCGGCGCCCACCATCGTTTCCGCACCGGCGATTGCGCTCATGCTCGGGCTTGAAGCCGAATTGATTTTGGTGCCCATGGTGGCGGCCACCGCGCTCGTGCCGTTTACCCTACCGGTGCTGCTGACCTGGCTCGCCGGTGTCCAAGTCGATATCGATCTGGGCAACTTGGTGTTGCGCCTGTTGCTGTTCGTGGGTGCGGCCTTCGCAGCGGCGGCGGTATTGCGACGGATCGCGCGGCCCGAGCGGATCAAGGCGAGGGCGCAGCAACTCGACGGCGTCGGCGTGCTGTGCCTGGCTGTGTTCGCGCTCGGTATCATGGATGGGGCGGCGGCTGTGCTGGCGGAACGGCCCGGCTATTTCGCGCTCGCCGCGGCGGCTGGCTTTTCCGGCAATCTGCTGTTGCAAGGATTGGGCGCGGGCACTTTCGCCTGGCTCGGCCTGCGCCCGGCGCTGTCGGTCGGCCTGCTCATGGGCAATCGCAATATGGGGCTGGTCGCGGCCGTGCTGGCGGACAAGCTGGCGCCGGACACGCTGGTCTTTTTCGGCATTGGCCAATTGCCGATCTATATCCTGCCTTGGCTGCTGGCGCCGGTGTATCGGCGATTACTTGCGCGGGGCTGACGGTCAGTCGTCGGCCGCCGCCACCGCGCTGATCTTGCCATTGGCGAGATCGGCCGCGCGCAACGCCGCGTCGCGTTGGCGCGGATCGCCATAGCCGCCGCCGCCCGAGGTCTCCACGATCAGCTTGTCGCCGGCCCGGAGCGAGGTCACCAGTTTGGACGGGATCGCGATCTCCTCGCCGTCCACACGCCGGATCACAGAGATGGAGAGCGCGCCGGCGCCGCCGCCATCGGCCCCAGAGGCTTGGCAATAATGCCGCTCGCCCCGGTGGGTCAGCGTCGTCTCGCCCTGGAGCACTTCGTATTCTTTGACCACGCCCAGGCCACCGCGCTGGCGGCCGGCGCCGCCGGAATCGGCACGCAGCGCCAACCGGTTGACGCGGATCGGCGCTTCCATCTCCAGCGCTTCGACCGGCAGGTTCATGCAGTTGGTGGCGTCGGTCTCGATCATGTCGACGCCGTCGCGGTACCGGCTGGCGCCGGAGCCGCCGGCGATCATCTCGCCCACCACATAGGTCGAGCCATCGGGGCGCTGGCCGCCGAACGCCATGGTTAGCAGGGTGCCGGCGGAATCGGCGGGCACCTTGTCCGGCAGCACATCCTTGAAGGCGCCGAGGATGCAACCGGCGATGCGTTTGATCGTGGCGGTGCGCGAACCGACCGGGGCGGGGGCGCGCGGATTGACCACGCTCGCCTCGGGCAAGTGAAGCGTGACCGGCCGGAAGCAGCCGGCATTGGTCGGAATGCTGGGATCGGTAATCGCACGGATCGAGAAATAGGCGGCGGCGGCGGAGCCGGAAGGCACGCAGTTGAACGGCCCGCGCAATTGCCCGCTCGACCCGGTGAAGTCGCAATGCATGGTGCCGTCCTTGATGGTCACGGCGACCTCGATGCGCACGCGGCGGTCCAGCTCGATACCGTCATTGTCGAGATGGTCGGCGTAGCGATAGGTGCCGTCCGGAATCTCGCGCAAGGCCGCCCGCGTCATGGTCTCGGAGCGGTCGAGCAGACTCTGGAAGATCGCATTCATCAGATTATGGCCATGGGCATCGGCCAGCTCGATCAGGCGGCGCGCGCCGATCTGGCAGGCGGCGATCTGGGCATTGATGTCGCCCATGACCGTGTCGGGGATGCGCACATTGAGCCGCAGCATCTTGACGAATGTGTCGTTCATCACGCCGCGATCGCGCAAACGCAGCGGTGGGATGCGCAGCCCTTCCTGGAAGATTTCGGTGGCGTTGGTCGGGATCGAACCCGGCGTCATGCCGCCGACGTCCTGGTGATGGGTCATGGCGGCTGAAAACGCGATCACGCGGTCGCGATGGAACACCGGCATGACGATGGCGATATCGGGCAGGTGCGTGCCGCCGAGATAGGGATCGTTCATAACGAACAGATCGCCCTCGTGCATGGTGTCGAGCGGGAATTCCTTGATGAAGGTGCGCACGATCGGAATGAGGGTGGCGAGATGGATCGGGATAGCGCAGGCTTGAGCGAGCGTTTCACCCGCCGGCGTGAACAGGCTGGCCGAGGCGTCCAACCCCTCCTTCACGATCGGCGAGAAGGAACTGCGCAGCAGGGTCGATTCCATCTCGTTGGCGATGCCGTCGAGCTTGTGGCGCACGACCTCCACCGTGATGGGATCGAGGCTGGGGGCGGCTGGGCTGGACATGATTGCTCCTAGCTTCGGCTGGTGAGAATGAGATTCCCGGCGCGATCGATCGAGCCCGACCAGCCCGGCTCGACAAGCGTCGTCGTGTCCTGTTGCTCGACGATGGCCGGGCCTTGGAAGGCCAGACCTGGCGCCATGGCGGCGCGCTCGTAAATGGCGGCCGGGACGAAATCCTTGGCGCCCGCCACCAAGATCGGTCGCGTGCCTTTGAGCGGATCGCCGGCCGCCGGTGCGTATGGCAACTCGTCGTCTTCCGAACCGCCGGTACGGTGGATGGCGCGGATGTTGACGATGCGCGCGGGCGTCGGGGTGGCGTGGCCGTAAACGCGGTCATGGACCGCCAGGAAATCATCGGTAAGGCGCTTGATCGGCTCGGGCTGGTCGAGATGGAGCGGCACCTCCAGCGTATAGGCCTGACCGATATAGCAGACATCGGCCAGGTACTGGATCGATACCGCGGCCGCGCCGAGTTTTTCAGCCGCCATCAATGGCGCGCAGCGCCGGTCGAGTTCGCCCAGATGCCGGCGCAGCTCGCCCAGATCGAGATCGGCGAGCGGGCGAGGGAAAGAAGCCGAGATCTCATGCTCGACCGGGGCTGCCAGCAACCCGGCGGCGGAGAGTACGCCGGGATGGCGCGGCACCAAGACGCGACCGATGCCCAGTTCGCGGGCGAGCGCCGTCGCATGGACCGGTCCGCCACCGCCAAGCGGCAACAGGGCATATTTGCGCGGATCGAGACCCTGGCGGATCGAGACGAGGCGGATGCCCTCGGCCATTTGGGCGTTGAGCACGCGATGGATGCCAAGGGCCGCTTGCTCGACGCTCATGGCGAGGGGCTTCGCCAATTTGTCCTGGATGACGGCGCGCGCGCGCGCGGGCTCCAGCTTCAGCGTGCCGCCGGCGAAGTAATCGGGATTGACGTAGCCGAGCACAACGGAGGCATCGGTCACCGTCGGCTCCTGACCGCCACGGCCGTAACAGGCTGGACCGGGTTCGGCGCCCGCGGAGTGCGGCCCAACGCGCAGCCCGCCCGCGCGGTCGAGCCAGGCGATGGAGCCGCCGCCGGCACCGATCGAATTCACATCCACCATGGCGACACGCACGGGAAAGCCGTCGATCACGCCTTCGCCGCGGATCAAGGCCTTGCCCCGGTCGATCAGGGCGATGTCGCAGGAGGTGCCGCCGATGTCGACCGTGATCAGATCGTCGATCCCGGCGGAGCGGCCGACCATGCGCGCGCCGATCACGCCGGCCGCCGGACCCGATAGGAACAGCCGCACCGGCCGCTGACGCGCGACGGAGGCCGCCATCAACCCGCCGCGCGATTGCATGACCTGAAGCGGCGCCGGCACCCCGGCGCCGGCCAAACCATCCTCCAGGCCGCGCAGATAACGGTCGATCACCGGTTTCACATAGGCGTCGAAGGCGGTAACCACGGTGCGCTCGTATTCGCGAAAGGCCGGATCGACTTCGTGGGAGGTTGTGACCACGATTGCGGGATGATTGGCGCGCACGATATCGCGGGCGCGCGCCTCATGAGCCGGATTGGCGAAGGCAAAGAGGAAACAGATGGCGATAGCCTCGACGCCGTCATCGGCGAGTTCGCGCGCAACGCGCGCGACCGCCGCCTCGTCAAGTGGCGTTACGACCGCGCCATCCGCGGCGATGCGCTCCGGCACCTCTTTGCGCCGCGCGCCCGGCGCAAGGAACGCCGGCGTTTCCGGCTCCAGGATCACGTCATACATGCGATGGCGCATCTGGCGCCCGATCTCGATGACGTCGCGGAAGCCCTGGGTCGCAATCAAACCGATGCGCGCGCCCTTGCGTTCGAGCACGGCGTTGGTCGCCACCGTCGTGCCATGGGCGAAGCGGGCGATGTCGGCCGGCTTGACGCCCCAGGCTTCCGCCATATGGCGGATCGAGTGCAAGACGGCCCGGCCCGGATCGGCCCGCGTGCTCGGCACCTTGACGAAGCGAATTTGACCGGAGGGATCGCGGCAAACCACGTCGGTGAAGGTGCCGCCGATATCGACGCCGATGTCCATGATAGTGAGCCGCCTATCCAGATGTATGGAATTCTAATATCTCGCTGTGCCCGTCGATCTTAAAGCGCGATGGAGCCTGAGCAAGAGGCCATCGTTCCCGCTTGGCCACTAAATAGACCGGCCGCGTTAACCTAATTTTTACCGTAGAGAGGGTATTTATCGCCTCACGTCTCGGCCTCCCCCAGCCAGCTCCTAACCTTCTGACCTGGAGCATAGTACTCGACGCAGTTGGATAAGGCGTTGAGTTGATTCATAAAGGCGATTCCTTGCCTGGCAGCGAAGGATCGCGCTCATGCAATCGATATTCTCGCACGCCTTATCCGAGGCGGTAGCAAAACACATCGGCCTGTCGCTCACAAGACGCCAGACGTTGTCGTGGTTGGTGCTGCTGATCATGCAGCATGTGATCTGCCTCCTTCGGAGTGGTTTATCGGTTAATTTAGACTGGACCTCGAAGGAGACGGACAAAGGGCAAGAAGCACGGGCCTGAGGAGATCATCGGCAAGCTGCGCGCGGCGGAGATTGTGCTGGCGCAGGGCGGGACGACGGGGGATGCGTGCCGCCGGATCGCGGTGACC
>SHVW01000128.1 GCA_009694085.1 Alphaproteobacteria bacterium | reverse complement strand
GCCGGCCTGTGGATATGATGGACAAGGCTGACGCCTTGCCCACATCTTCACAGGCCCAACAGCAGCAAAAAGCGTTTAATATGATTCGGGCTTTGGCAGCATGATCAGCAATCGGAATACACTTTAACGACGCTGCCGACCTGTCCAAATAACCAGGACCAGCTCAGTCCCAGCCAATACGTCCGTTGAACGCCGCGCCGCACAGCGGGCGCCGACGGGGCCGGATGCCCAGATCAAGATCGATAGCAAGGTCTATGCGCTTGAGAACTGGGGCGCATCGGGTTTCGTGATCGACGGTTTCACCGGCAACATGGTTATGAAGCAGCGCTTCGCGGCGACCCTCATGATCCGCGAGGGCGAACAAACCGCCGAATTCAAAACCGACGCCGTGGTCGTGCGCGCCGAGGGCAATAAGCTCGGGGCGAAGTTCCTGTTCCTCAGCCCCGAGGCCAAACGCACTATCGAATCTCGCGCCCGCCGCGCCACGGCCTGAGTACGGCTAGCGCGGCTCGCCTTTCCGATGCTATCGTCGGCACGGCCGTGGGCCTTTCGGCCCGTCCGGCCCTAACCTCTTTCGCGGGAAGCGACGATGAAGCGTGGGCCGGTGCGCCCGATTGGCAAGGCTGTCCCCGGTCCGCTCGATGCGCGCAGCCTTTTGGCGCAAGCGGCGGCTGCGGAACGTGCCGGACGTGCGGCCGAAGCGGAGGAATGCTGCCGCCGCGCCCATGCACTGACACCCGACGCTTTTTCAACCAACCACGCCCTCGGCACCGCTTTGCTCAGCCGCGAGGATGCCGCCGCGGCCCTGCCCTTCCTTGCGCGTGCCGTAGCGCTGGATCCCGGCCATGCCGTCGCTCGCCTCAACCTGGGTGCCGCTTGTCGGCGGCTTGCCCTGTACGACCAGGCCATCGGCGAGACCCGGCGCGCGCGGATACTGGCGCCGAACTTGGCCGAAACCCATTTCAACCTGGGCGCCACGCTCGATGAACGCAGAATAGCTGGCGCGGACCGCGCCGAGCATTACGAGGCCGAGTCCGCCTATCGGGTCGCACTCGCCCTCAAGCCCGGATATGTGAAGGCGCTCTATAACTTGGCCCAATCCTTGATCGGCCGCAGCGAAAGCGCGGCAGCGCTCGGGCCGATCGAACGAGCCTGCGCTATCGACCCCGCGCTGGGCGTGCTCCACAGCGCGCGCGCGACCGCACTCCGGCTCCAGGAGCGAATGGACGACGCCGCGGCCGCCTATCGCCGCGCCGTCATGTTGGATCCGTCTCATGCGCCGACCCTGTTCAATTTCGGCAATCTCCATTTGGCCGTCGCCAATCCGGCCGGCGCAGCCGACTGGTACGGGCTGGCCCTAGCATTGCGGCCGGACGATCCGGAATATCGCTGGAACCACGCGCTCGCCCTGCTGTCTGCCGGTCAATATGCCCAGGGTTGGCGCGCCTATGAATGGCGCTGGCGCTGGCCCGGTTTCAGCGAACCCAGCCGTAGCTGGGCGGCCCCCGCCTGGGAAGGCACCGGCCTGGGCAAGCGCACGATCCTGCTCCATGCCGAACAGGGCCTGGGCGATACCATTCAATTCATCCGCTATGCCCCCCAAGTGCGTCGGCGTTGCGGCCGGGTCGTGCTGCAATGCCAGCCCGAATTGATCCGGCTGCTCCAGGGCTACCCGGGTATCGATGCGCTGGTGCGCAATGGCGAGGCCTTGCCCGCTCACGACGCCCATGCACCGCTGCTGTCTCTGCCTCGAATCTTTCACACCGAATTGGAGACCATACCTCCCCCTCTCGCTTCGGCAGCCGCACGACCGGCCTTCGATCTGCCCCTGTCCGGGAAGGCCCTCCGGATCGGTATCGCCTGGGCCGGCAATCCCAAACATGGAAAGGACAGGCAGCGATCGGTCGAGCCTGGCCGCTTCGCAGCCCTGGCAGCCTTGCCGGGTATCCAGCTCTACAGCCTTCAGGTCGGCCCGCGCGCGCCGGAATTGGCCGCAATCCCGGGCAGAGATGCAATCGTCGATCTGGCGCCGCGACTGACTGATTTTGCCGATGCGGCCGCCGCGATCGACGCGCTCGATCTCGTCATCGCCGTCGATACGGCCATCGCCCACTTGGCCGGAACACTCGGCCGGGAGACCTGGATCCTGCTGTCCTACGCGCCGGACTGGCGCTGGCTCACCCAGCGCGATGACACGCCTTGGTACCCATCGGTCCGCCTATTCCGCCAGCGCGCGCCCGGCGATTGGGACGACGTATTCGCGCGGGTAGCGGCGGCATTGACCGCGCGCATGGCCGAGCGTGCCCAAACCGGATGAGCTATGACTAGGGGCGACACGCATCGCTCAACCTACCGGAGTTTGCCATGACAACCGCTACATACCCGGCCAAGACTTTGGGAATCAACCGCCGCCAGGCCTTGACCGGTGCGATGGCGTCGGCCGGTTTGGCGGTCGCGGTGCCAGCAACCCTCGCCCAGCAGGCCGCATCGAAAGTGTTCCGCGATTTGACCCAAGACGAACTCGACCGCGCCTATGACCAGCGCGTATGAACCGCCAATGCCGCCGAAGTCGTCAAGCGCTACACCACGACCAGTGAAGATGTCCGCCGCCGCTATCGGCGGCTGCCGGTGCAGAGCTACGGCGCCACGGCGGACGAGGTTCTCGACATTTTCCCGGCGGCCCACGCCAAAGCGCCGACCATGTCTTCGTCCATGGTGGCGCCTGGCGTTCCGTGACCAAGGATGACAGCTCGTTTCCCGCGCCCGCTTTCGTCGATGGCGGCGCCCACTATGTCGCACTCAACTTCGCCAACATTCCCCAGATACGCCTGCCCGACATGGCCGCTCAGGTGCGCCGCGCCATCGCCTGGATCTATCGCAATGCCGCAAGTTTCGACGGCGATCCCACCCGCCTCTTTCTGTCCGGCCATTCCTCGGGCGCCCATCTCGCGGCGGCCGCGCTGGTCACGGACTGGCCCGCGACCCATGACGTGCCTGCCAACGTCATCAAAGGCGCGCTTCTGATCAGCGGCATGTACGATTTGGAAGCGCCGATGCTGAGCGCGCGCAGTTCCTATGTGAAGATTTCAAAAGACGAGGAACATGCGCTCAGCCCGCAGCGCCATCTGGATCGGGTGGGTTGTCCGGTCATCCTGGCCCATGGCGACGGCGAGAGCCCGGAATTCAAGCGCCAAGCGCGCGATTTCGATGCCGCGTTAAAACAGCGTAGCCTGTCCTCGACCCTGATCGAGGGCAAAGGCTTCAATCACTTCGAATTGGTGGAAACCCTGGGGCGGGCCGACGGCCTGCTCGGTCGGGTCGCGCTCAAGCAGATGGGTCTAGCCTAGCGGCGTTAGCGGGATTCCGCTGCCAATCGCAGCCCGAGCGCGGCCAACACCGTGCCGGTAACACCCTCCACTGTCCGGCGAATAGCCGGCCGCCGCAGGAAATCGCCGATGGTCGCGACCACGACGGCATAGCCGGCCAACCACGTCAAAGCCATGGTGCAAAATACCAGGCCGAGCCAGAGCAACTCGGTGAACATGGCGTCGCCGGGTGTCGCAAATTGGGGCAGCGCGCTGGCGAAGAACACGGCCATTTTGGGATTGCCGAGATCACTGATCAAGCCCTGCCAGAACGCCGTTCGCGGCGCGAGCCGCTGTGCCGTGCCGCCGGCACCCTCGGCCGCTTCGGGAGCGCTGGCACGCAGCGCGCCGACCAGGGCCTGTACGCCCAGGACCACGAGATAGGCGGCACCGGCCAGCTTGACCGCTAAGAACAGGGGTTCCGACGCCACAAGCAGCGCGACCAGGCCAATGCTGGTCGCAACCACCCAAATCGCCTGCCCCATCGATACGCCGAGGGCCGTGAAAATACCCCCGCTTCTGCCGCCGAGCAGCGCGTTGCGAATGACCAATGCGGTGTCCGGTCCGGGCGTGACGATGACAAAAATGGAAACGCCCAGGAAAGCCCAGAACGAACCGTCCATATCAACTCAGATGCTTGGTGTACTGCGCCATGTAATCGCACTGGACCCGCTTGGCGTAACCGTCGATCAGCTTCTTGGTCACCGGCCCCGGCACCTTGCCGTTGCCGACGGTCTGGCCGGCGATTTTACTGACCGGGCAAATGCACAGGCTGGTGGAGGTCAGGAAAGACTCGTCAGCGGTCGCGGCGTCGTAGGGATCGATGTCGGTCTCGTGCACCTTGATGCCGAGTTCGCCGGCCACGTCGATCGCGACCTGGCGGCTGACGCCGGGTAGCACAAAGCGCGCGCGCGGTGTCAGCACCTCACCGTCGCGCACGACGAAGAAATTGCTGCCGATACCCTCGGCGATGTTGCCGTTGTCGTCGAGCAACACGCCCCAGGCGTCCTTGTCCTGGGATTTGATCTCCATGTCGCCCATCAGCACGTTGAGGTAGTTGTGCGTCTTGGCGCGGGGGCTGAGCGAATCCGGGCTGGTCCGGCGCACGCTGGGGAACAGAACGGCGATACCGTCGCGATAGAGCGCGGCGCGCGCCTGGAAGGGCAAGGGCGTGCATTCCACGATGACCGTGGCGCCCTCGTGGGCATCGAACAACCCGCCCACGGGATCGACGCCGCGACTGACGCGCTGGCCGACCCAGAAATCCTCGCCGGGGCTGAGCAAATGGCGGTTGCGGGCGAAAGTCTCCTCGGTCGCCGCCGTCATCGCCGCCGGCGACAGGCCGGGATCGATGCGCAGATATTTGAGCGAGCGATAGAGCCGGTCGATGTGCTCTTTCACGAAGAACAGGCGGTGATTGAAGGTGCGCGTCATGTCGAAAGCGGCGTCGCCGTATTTGAAACCCCGGTCGCGGAACGACACGGTGACCTGGCTTTCCGGTAGATACTTGCCGTTGATGTAAGCGACGCGCTCATTGGCCAACGCAGTCATGTCCGCTCCCCTTCTTTGCCTATGACAGATTAGCCGCTGTCGTCCAGCTTCGCCGATCGCCGCCGCACAATATCAGATCATGGCATCGAGGAAACAGCGCGCTGAGCGCGTCAGCCATGCGGGCCCCTCACGCAAGATTGTGGCCGTGCTTGAGCTAAATTGTCACTAGTTTGAATCGGCTGGAACGTCCTTCGTCCCCGGGTTTAACCGAGAAATCCAGTCCTCGCATGCCGGGCGACACCGTTAACGTTCGCCCGGCGCGCCCCTCATCGGTTTTGGTTACCGGCGAGGGGCAGGTATCGCGTTGGCCCGATCAGGCCGGCCCGATCCAAGTCGCTTCACGACCCTTGGCCGTGACCTGGATGCTTATCCGCACGCGCTGATCGGAATCGAGCGAGGCGAGCCCGCACTTCCGCAATACGCTCTTGTGGATGAACACATCCTTGCCACCGTCGTCGGCCGCGATGAAGCCAAAGCCTTTTTCGGGCTTGAACCACTTCACCGTGCCGGTGATCGAGGCCTCTTCGCCGCCCGGTGCAGGAGCGCCGCCACCGCCGCCCATCATCGGGGCAGCGCCGCGCGCGGGAACATTACCCACATCGATGATGCGCACGACCTGCGGTCCTTTCGGGCCTTGGCCGACCTCGCAGTTGATCTCCGTGCCCTCGGCAATGGAGTTCAACCCGACCGCACCGAGCACCGAGGTATGAAGGAACGCATCGGGCGTACCGTCTGCCGGACTGACGAAGCCAAACCCTTTTTCACCGTTGAACCACTTGACGTGGGCGGTAACCCGCGTGCCCTGCATGGGCCGGGGTTTTGAATGCATATTCATTGACACGCTGGAAACTACCTCACGAAGGGGCCGTCCGACCCTGGCGCGCCGGAACGGCTGGACCAAAGGGGCCGTGACTACGCAAATGCCCGTCGAGCGACTTATCGCGCCCTTCGTGCGCCTACCAACCACGGCAAGGTTGCAGGTGCCGGACCGAGTCGAGAAAACGACGTACGACTCCCCAACGCCGACGCAGTTTCTGCAACCTCCACTTTTACCAATAGCTTGGCTAGGCGACTCGCGCCAGCGCTTTCTTCACTTAACGATAGAAAAGGGTTAGAGCCTCGCCTTCAAGCCCAACCTGATCACGGATAAGGCCTCTATTTACGTTAAACAACATTATGAGGAAATTTTCTCAATATTCTGATTTATATTATTTTTTCATGAAAAATAAAAATGACGCGAATAAAACCTTGATGGCGCGCGGCAATGTGCAGGCCTGGTGGCGCCGACAACGCTCAACCGCTCCGATGGCGCCCGCCAATGATGAACCACGGCTGAAGGCGGCGGCGGAGTAATCCGATCTTGGTAGAATACTACGCCGTCTTCGCCTCCAGCTTCGCCGCCTGCCCGCCCTCCGGGCCGCCGGGCAGCAGGATGATCGACAGCGTCGTCAAGGTCGCGGCCACCGCCAGCACATAGAACAGCCAGGCGAAACCCCCGGCGCTGGCCTGCAAATAGGCCACGAGTTGAACCGCCCCGGCGCTGATCGTGAAGGTCAGCACGTATTTAAGCGCATAGACCCGACTGCGGAAGGCGGACGTGGTGTAGCGCGCCACCAGGGCGTCGTTGATCGGGATTTGCCCGAATACGAGCAGCATGGTGGCCAGGGAGGCCGCCATCATCGGCCCGCCCTCGGCATGGGCCGCCAGCAGCAGCAGCGGAATCTGGAAGCCGCAGACGGCGAGGAAGATCGGCTTGACCGGGTATTTGTCGATCCATTTGCCCACGGCGAGTTGGGCGAAAGCCGCGACGGTATAGACGATCATAGCCAACGTGCCGACACCGGCGGCGCTGGTCGTCCACTCCATCATGCGCTCGGCCAGCACCTTGGGCAGGCCGACGGTGGTAGCCTGGAAGATGATACCGCTGAACAGCACGGTGAGCACCATGGTGGCGAAGGCCCTGACCTGTTCGTTGCGTGTGTATTGGGGCTCCGGCCGTGCCGCTTTCTTGGCGGCGCCGGCGGCGCTCGCCATGGCATGGGCGCGGGCGAACACGAAGCCGGTCGCGATCGAGGCGATGCCGGGCAGGATGAAGGCCGCGCGCCAGCTCCAGAATTCGGCCATCGATCCCGCGATCAGGGCAGCGAAGGCGACACCCAGATTGCCGTAGACGCCATTGATGCCCAGCGCATTGCCGACATCGCTGCGCTCGCTCACCACCATGGCAATGCCGACGGGGTGGTAGATCGAGGCGAAGCAGCCGATGGCAAACAGCCCGATCGCCATCTCGACGGGCGAACGGGCGAAGCCAGTGGCGATGGAGGCAAGCCCGATACCGATGAAGAAGATGATCATCATGCCGGTCCGGCTCCAGCGGTCGCCGAGCCAGCCGGAAACCAGCGAGCCCGCGCCGAAGGCGACGAAGCCCGGCGTGGCCAGCGGCAGCAGCTCCTTGTAGGGCATGCCCCATTCCCGCTCGAGCACGATCACCACGGTGGTGAACAGCAGCATGAACAGATGGTCGAAGAAGTGACCGAGATTGAGGCAGAGGAAGGACAGCCGTTCCGCGCGCATGAGAGGCTCCCGCTGAGTCGGTGCGGTTTGAAACTAGACTGAATACCGAATGCGTGCTTTCTATAGTCCGCCAATGACTATCGCGAACCGGCCAATCCTGGGTGTGGACGAACGGGTCATCGAGCTCCAGGCTGTGCCCCGGCCTGTCGCAGCCTTTGCAGCCGATTATCCCAGCGGCCATGTCATTCCCTGGCACAGCCATCCCCGGGCCCAGTTCATTCACGCCACCGCAGGCGTCATGACTGTCGGCACAGCGGGCGCGACCTGGGTTGTGCCGCCCCATCGAGCCCTGTGGATGCCGCCCCATGTCGAGCATCGCATCCGCGCCAGCGGTAAGTTGGCGCTTCGCACGCTCTATGTCACCCCCGATGCCGCTCCCGGCCTGCCCGCGTCTTGCCGCGTCGTTACGGTCACGCCTCTGTTGCTGAATCTGATCCTGCGCGCGATCGAGCTGCCCGCACTTTACGAGCGCGATGGGCCGGAGGGGCGTCTCGTCCACGTCATGCTCGACGAAATCGGCGCCGCACCGGAAGCTCCGCTCAACTTGCCCGCGCCGACCGATGCACGGCTCAACCGCATCGCCGACCAACTGATCGCGCAGCCCGGCGACCGGCGATCCCTCGCCGATTGGGCCAAATCGGTCGGCGCCAGCGAACGCACGCTGGCCCGCTTATTCCCGGCGGAAACCGGATTGAGTTTTCGACAGTGGCGCGAGCGCGCCCGGCTGCTCCATGCCCTAGCCCGCCTGGCCGACGGCGAAGCGGTCACGTCGATCGCCCTCGATCTGGGCTACGACAGCCCCAGCGCGTTCACGGCCATGTTCCGCCGCGCGCTGGGCGCACCGCCGAGCCGGTATTTTGCGAGTTGAGTCGATGGCGTAGTTGCTTGGGCACTAGGGTCCGCTTGCCGGAGGCGGCGACACCGGCACCGGCTCGGGCACGCCCGCAGGCGGCGGCGCCATCTCCGCCCATTCCTCGCGCATGCGGCGGTGGGCGCGGATGCTGAAGGGAATGCTCAGGAGATAGACCACGACGACGGTGAGAACCGTCGGCCAAGGATCGGCGACCAGACCGGCGGTCAGCACGCCCACGACCAGAAGCGAAGGCAGCACCAGCTTGTGCGGGACCTTCACCTTCTTCATGGAGAAGGTTGGGATGGTGCTGACCATCAGCAATCCGACCGCGACGAGCCAGACGATATTGAGAAACGCGGTGTCGAAGAATCCCGATCCGAACTGGAAGCTGGCCATGAGCGGGATTATCGCCAGCCCCGCCCCTGCCGGCGCGGGCACGCCGGTGAAGAAGCTCGATTTGTAGGGCGGCGGATTCTCTTCGCCGATCATGGTGTTGAAGCGCGCCAGGCGGAGCGCGCTGCAGGTGGCGAAGAACAAGGCAGCCGCCCAGCCAATATCGACCACGCCGTGCAGGCACCACATGTAGATCACGGTGCCCGGTGCCACGCCGAAGCTGACGAAATCCGACAGCGAGTCCAACTCGGCGCCGAACTTGCTGGTGCCGCCGATCAGGCGCGCGACCCGCCCATCCAGCCCGTCGAAAATGCCGGCCACGATGATCGCGATCACCGCATGCTGCCATTGGCCGAGCAGGGCAAAGCGGATCGCCGACATGCCCGCGCACAGGGCCAGGATGGTCAGGATGTTGGGGATCATCCGGTTGATCGACAGGCCCTTGACGCGCGCGCGAAAGCGCTGATGTCGGCGCATGGGGATCATCGGACCTCTCCTTGGCGCTGGGGCTCGCTTGCCTGCAAATCGGCCATCACGGTTTCGCCGGCGATCATGCGCTGGCCCAGCGCGACCAGCGGCGACACGCCCGGGGGCAGAAACACATCGACCCGGCTGCCGAAGCGGATCATACCAAAGCGATAGCCGGCGCGCACTGCCTCGCCTTCTTTCAAGCGGCAGAGGATACGGCGAGCGACCAGGCCTGCGATCTGCACGAACGCCACGCGGCGGCCATCGGCCATCCGCACCGAGACCGACTGGCGCTCATTGTGTTCGCTCGCCTTGTCGAGCGAGGCGTTGAGGAATTTGCCGGAATGGTAGAACAGCTTGTCCACAATCCCGTCGACGGGCACGCGGTTCACATGCACGTCGAACACATTCATGAAAACGCTCACCCTGGTCAGTGGGTCAACACCCATGTCGAGATGAACAGGCGGCGGCGCCAGCGTGATTAATTGCACCACGCCATCGGCCGGGCTGATCACCAGGCCGGCGCGGGTCGGGGTGATCCGGTCGGGATTGCGGAAGAAATAGACGCACCACAGCGTCAACACACAGCCGAACAGGCCAAGCGGCATGGCGGCATACCACATCAGGCCGGCCGCCAGCGCGAACAGCGCAATGAACGGCCAGCCCTGCCGGTGGATCGGGACAAATATCGCTTTTAACAAGATGTCTCTCTCCGCTCAGCCCGCCGCGAATGCGAGCATTCTAGACGCCGATATTGGGGAGGTGAACATGAAAGACCCAGGGGCCGAGTAGCCGCGCCCGCTCAATTCCCGGTAGGCAAGGCGAAGACTTGGCCGGGGTAGATCAGATTGGGATCGCGGATCTGCTCGCGATTGGCATCGAAAATCAGCGTGTACTGGATGCCGGCGCCATAGGTGTGGCGCGCGATGCGCCAGAGATTGTTGCCGGGCTGGATGACGATCGAACCCGGCTTGGCCAGGGCCGGGTCGGCCTGACTGGCATCTGCTATCATGGCCGCACGGTAGAAGATCAACTCGACCCGCGCCGCGACCTTACCCTGTTCGCCGACGAGGTCGATCCGAAGCTGGTGGGCGCCGACGTCGAGTTCGCGGTCGGGCGTCAATTTCCAGCCGCCGCGGGCATCGGCTACGGTCTGCCCGGCAATTTTGTTGTCGATGTAGGCAAAAAGCCTGCCCTCCGGCTCCGTCCGACCGGAGAAGCTCACCCGTCCGCGCTGGTCATAGTCGAGCGCTTCGACACTCAGCAGTGAACCCGCCGGCCCTGTCTTGGCGACCACGGGCTGCGACGGCACGCTCGCTAGCGGCGTACTGGCTTGAGGTGCGGGCGGCGGCGTTGGTGCCTGGAGAACGATGGTGGCGCCCGCCCCTTCGCGGGGCACCATGAGAGCCAGCGGTTTATCCGGCGCCTTGGCCGGCTGGCCCGCGATGTCGCGCTCGCGCTCAGGCACGACCACCACCACCGCGGATTCGGATTTCACCGCGTCTTGACCGGGCAGTTGCGACCGAAGACTGAGGCTGTGCGATCCCGGCGCCAGCACATCGCTCGGCACCCACACCCACTCGCCGCGCCCGTCGGCCTTGGCCGTGCCGAGCGGCGCCTCGCCATCGAGGATCGATAAGGTCGCGTTGGGCTCGGCCCGGCCCGCGATGACCACGTCGCCCCTGGGGTTGACACGCACGATATCGAAGCTGGGTGCGATCGGCTTGGGCGCTGCGGCCGGAGCCTGAAGCGTGGTCGGCGCGGTTGGGGTCGGAGCGCTAGACGACAAGGTCGCCGAGGGAGCCGCCGATGCCGCAGGCGGGGGTGTCGCATCGGCGCTCTGCTGGGCCGGAGCCGGTATCTCTTCGCGGATAAGCATCTCGTTCAGCACGAGCGCCGCGACAACCAAGGCCAAGCCGATTGCGCCGAG
>SHVW01000127.1 GCA_009694085.1 Alphaproteobacteria bacterium | reverse complement strand
CCGCGTGCTCAATCCCGGCGCGCGGCCGGCATAGGATTGGGGCTCGTTGCGATAGGTCAGCACGGTGTTGAAGATGTGGGCGCCGAAGCTGGTGTCGGCGCTCTGGCCGCTGGCGCGGTCGCGGTAGCGAAACAATCCGTGGAGCCAGCCATCGGCACCGCCGCCTTGGGCGAAATCATAGACCAGCTCGACATGGCCATAGCCGCCGTCGACGGCATCCCAACCGTCGCCCGGCAGATTTGCATCCGCGCGGTCGAGCAATTCGTTGAGATCGAGCGCCACGCTGTCCCGGCGCAGCAGCCGGCCGAAGACGTGGCGCGCACGCTCCTGGCCCTGGCAATCATAGGCGATGGCCGCGACCGGTAAATCCTGTTGCCCCGTCGCCATGGGCGTCGGCAGAACCTGACTCTGCCAGCGCCGGCACGGCAGGATCGGCGCGGGCAGCAGATAGCCCTTGCCCATCAGGTTGGCGAGTTCGGGTATGCGCGGATCGGGCTTGAGGTCCGTGCGCTCCACATTGGCATGGGCGATCAGGCGGCGGCCGCCGGACTGGATCACCTCGTAGCGCGGCCGCACGATGTATTTGCCCGCTTGAATCTCGATCTGCTCGGGCCAGCGCGCATTCGGCAGCAGATCGGCAATTTCGATGGCTGCCGTACCGAAGGGCGGCACCGAAGTTTTCGACCAAGCGACGGCGTCGCTGCCCATGAGGTTGAGCCCGACCGCGCCTGCTGGGATCGCACAGGGATGATGATTTTGCAGCCAGAGCAACACGCGTTCCCCTGGGGCCGGCGCGGGCAGGCCGGCATAGAGATCGGCCGGCCAGGCATTGGCGTCGTGGCTGCACGATAGCGTCTCCGGCCCGTCGCCATAGGTGTCGAGCGCGTATTTGACCACGTCATGGCCGCCCGCACCGACGACATGGAGCAGGAGCTGTCCGGTGAAGGGACCGAGATCGAAGCGCCCGCGCACCTCCGCGCTGTCGACCACGATGGCGGCGGCATCGGCCAACGGATCGGTCCATTCCGCGATCGGCCGGCCGCCCGCGTCGAACAGGATCTGCCACAGCTTGGCGTTGCGCGCGCCATAACCGGACCAGTAGTTGACCGTGGTCACCCTCGTGTGATGGCCGTCGCCGTCGCGGAAGAAGGCCAGGTTGGTCGCAAAATTCAGCGGGTCGAGATAATTGCGCGGATTGGTCAGGCGGTCATCGGGCAGCCGCGCCTCGTCCATGCTGACGATTGCGGCGCCCGCGGGCATGAGATGGCGGATATGGGCGATGGGTCGGGCCGCGTCGAAGGCGGCGACGAACAGGGTGGCGATGCGCGCGCCCTTGAGATCGGTGATCGGCTGGGCCGGTCGGCCAAGAATAGTGCGGCCGAGATCATCGAGATCCTGGACATAGCAACCCGCGATGTCGAGACCGGAGAGATCGTAGAGCTGCCCGACCGTCTCGACATAGCCGAAGGGATCGTAAATAGCGACCGGGCCGGCTCCCCTCAAGCGCTCGATCAGAGCGCGAAGCGGGTCGGCCGCCTTGGGATGGCCGACCGCCTTGAACAGGCTGTGGCCGCCGCGCGCGTTGCTAAAGGTTTCGATGCGGAGCGCCATGACCGATCAATCCGCGCCGGGTTGGGGCAGCAAGCGCTTGGCGAACGCGGAGAGCCGATGGCGCCATTGCTCGCGCCTGACCACCCCGGCATCGCGCACCCAGTTGAGCTGGATCGAGCGCCGGCGCCCCTCGAACGGTTTGTGGCCGTGCCAGGCCTGGGGCCCGCAGCGGAAGGCCAGCATGGTGCCCATGGCGGGTGGAATCTCGACGGCAAAATCCTCGATATCGCCGGCCGAGCGCAACACGCGCAGATGTCCCGCGCCGCTGTCAGCTTCAGCATGCCAATCCGGATTCATGTAGATCAACACGGTCAGCAGCTTGGTCCGGCTGTCCACATGAATTTCGCCGTCGCGCGCGCGGGCCATGCCGCGCGCCGTCACCATGGTGGGCCGGCCGGCGAGATCGATGGCGAATTTCTCCGCGAACGCGGCCTGTACCTCCGCCCCGTTCAACTCGTCGATCGCGGCGCGGAAGGCAGGCCCGCAAGCGAGACTCGACAGCGGGAAACTGCCGCCGCGATCGATCATGGGAAAATCGGCGGCAATGGCAGCCTGCGCCTCGGGCCGGATGAAGTCGGCCAGGACCAGATGATCATAGGGTGCCCGCGCCAGAGGCGCGGCGCGGAACCGATCGAGATCAAGGGCGGAGTTTCGAGCCATTTCAAATATTTACCGGCCAAGCCCTATCGGGCGAATCGGTTCCTCTTACGGCGGCGCGGCGCAAAGATCAACCGGCGGCGATGTCGCAGCGCGCGACGCTGGCCCTCACGCCCCCATCGTCAACACCGCCTTGCCCGTTGATTTGCGCTGCTTCAGCAGATCGAGCGCCCGTCCCGCCTCGGCCAGGTCGAGTCGGTGGGAGACATGGGGCTTGAGCTTGTTCTCGCCATACCGGCGGAACAACTGGTCGAAACTGGCGCGCGGGCGTTCGGGTTCGCGCCGGCGATAGGCGCCCCAGTAGAGGCCAATCACCTCAAACCTGGACGATCGCGTCCTCGATCGGTCGCCGCAGCGATTTCGGCATGGCAGGTGCATAACCAAATCGGATAACGAGATCCGGCCGGCCGCCATTCATGCCAAGCCACTTTGAAAACTCGGATCGCGCGGACACAACCTCGACTGGCTGGTTGACGAAGGCGTGGCGAATGCCCAGCGACGTTGCCTTCAAGGTGAAACGCTGATAGCTGCGCCCGGCCCGCACCCAGTGCTCCCGATCGTCCCTGCCAGTCGCAAACACCACGAGGCCGGCGCTCGACCGAATCTGCTTTGCATGGCGGTCGTTCTCGCTTCCGGCCTTGAAGACGAAATCGAATACGATATTGCCGAGCCATTGCGGCATTGTGGGATTGCCCGAGCATGCGGCGTAGAGCCCGTCTCTCCTGGTAATCGCATGTGCGGCACTGAAGCAGAGCCAGGATCTTAGCTCGGTTGCGAATGCACGATCCTCCACCTGTTTGGTGTTTGCGGCGACGATCATTTCAAGCGCCTGCTCCACCCGGTTTCGTTCCGAGAAGACGATCAGCTCGCAGCCATCGATTTTCGCCGCCTTGGCCAGCGCGGCCAGATCGTCGTTGTCGGCCGATTGGCCATCATAGTCGCTGCGCGTACACTGACGATCCAGGATTGCGTCGAACAGCGGATCGCGTGCGGCGTTTCCCGCGAGATCGATATCGATCCGACCGCCACTATCGGCAATGAAAGCGAGCGCTGCGCCCTTTCCGACAGCGCTCGCGGCAAGCATCAAATTTTCGGCGGCGCAGCCAAGGCTTGCGAACAGGTGGTGGTTGTCCGGGTCGACGATGGGCGTCGACCGACTCAAATCGGCCCGTATCGTCACCCGCCCGGCAGTCCGGTCGAACAGCCAGGGCTGGGCGTTGTGGTTGTTTGCGACAAGCGTGGCGTAGTGGATTAAGTAGTCGAGGTCCGTATCCGCCTTGGCGGTGTGCGGTGTCCATGTGGATCGCATGGCGTCGTCATATGAGGTCCCGGCATTCATGATCCAATGACCGCCCACGCCTGCGGCAATCGCACCCGCACCGGTTGCCAATGCTTTCCGCCGCGTCATCACGACTGCAACCTCTCATGGTTATCAAACAACGTTTTTCAACATAGTCAGGGTAGGCCTATTTTTGTTGACGCAGGTCAATGATCGGCGAAAATAAGATCAGACGCCGGATTTCTCCACTCCGGCCGCCCCTCACGTCCTGGTGACTGGCCCCCCCGGCCCGTCGGTGTTAAGCACTGGGGCGACCGGGCGATTTCAAGGGCCCGGCGCGAAGGGGAGAGCTAGTCTTGAGCCAGCCGGACCTGTCCGCGCGATCCGTGGCGTCATCCACGGGTTCGACCCTGCTTCGGCGCGTGGTGCCGCTGGCGGTGCTGACCATGGGGCTCGGCTTGTTCTTCGGCTTCGGCCTGCACCGGCAGCTCAATTTCGACGCCTTGCGCGACAACCGGGTCTGGCTGCTCGACCTGGTCGCGCATTGGGGCTTGTTCGCCGCGCTGGGCTACATCGCCTTCTATGCCGCCGTGGTCGCCTTCTCCCTGCCGATCGGCTTGCTCATGACGATTACCGGCGGCTTCCTGTTCGGGCCGGTCAAGGGTACGCTGATCGTCGTGGCCGGCGCCACCTTGGGTGCGATCGCGCTGTTCTTGATCGCGCGCACGGCGCTGGGCGACGTGCTCCGGGCCCGGGCCGGCCCGTTCGTGGCCAAGCTCGAGGCCGGCTTCAAGGACAACGCGCTGAGCTATATGTTCGTGCTGCGCCTGGTGCCGCTGTTTCCGTTCTGGCTGGTCAACATCGTGCCCGCCCTGATCGGCGTGAAGCTGCGCGTCTATGCCATCGGCACGTTCTTCGGCATCATCCCCGGCACCGTCGTCTATGTGCTGGTCGGCAACGGGCTGGGCGCGGTGTTCGATGCCGGCGGCGAGCCCGATCTCAAAACCATCTTCAAGCCCGAGATCATCGGGCCGATCCTGGGCCTGGCGGTGTTGGCCCTGGTGCCCGTCATCTACAAGAAAATCAAAAGCCGGAGCGGCTGATATGGTTGAGCGCATCGAAACCGATATTTGCGTCATCGGCGCCGGTTCGGCCGGATTGTCGGTTGCGGCCGGCGCCTCGCAAATGGGCGCCTCCGTCGTGCTGATCGAGGGCCACAAGATGGGCGGCGATTGCCTGAACACAGGCTGTGTGCCGTCCAAGGCATTGTTGGCGGCCGGCAAGCTCGCCCATCTCGCGGGTGCAGGCGCGGCTTTCGGTGTCGCACCGCGCCGGGCCGAAATCGATTTCAAGCGCGTGCATGACCATGTCCACGGCGTAATCGCGGCGATCGAGCCCAACGATTCCACGGCGCGCTTCGAGGGGCTGGGCGTGCGCGTGATCCAGGCCAAGGCGCGCTTCGCCGGCCCGCGCGAAGTGGCGGCGGACGATCACGTCGTCAGGGCGCGCCGGGTCGTGATCGCCACGGGCTCGTCGGCCGCCGTGCCGCTCATTCCGGGCCTGGCCGACACGCCCTATCTGACCAACGAGACCGTGTTCGACCAGACCGATCTGCCTCGCCATTTGATCGTGATCGGCGGCGGGCCGATCGGGTTGGAGCTGGCCCAGGCCCATCGCCACCTCGGCGCCGAGGTTACGGTGCTGGAGTTGTTTGCCGTGCTACCCAAGGACGATCCCGAACTGGCCGCGTTCGTGCGCCGATGCGTGATCGCCGACGGCGTGCGCATCCGCGAAGGCGTCAAGATCGTGCGGGTCGAGCGATCGGGTGATGGCGTCGCCATTGTGCTGGCCGGCGCCGAGGGCGCGGGCGAGGAGCGCGTAGAGGGCACGCGGCTGCTGCTGGCTACCGGGCGCCGGGCCAATGTCGCCGGGCTCGATCTGGAAAAGGGCGGCATTGTCTATTCGCCCAAGGGCATCCAGGTCGATGCGCGGCTGCGCACATCGGACAAGAAGGTGTTCGCCATCGGCGACGTCGCCGGCGGCTATCAATTCACCCATATCGCGGGCTATCACGCCGGCATCGTCATCCGCAACGCGCTGTTTCGCCTGCCTGCCAAGGTCGATTACAAGGCCGTGCCCTGGGTCACCTTCACGACGCCGGAACTAGCCAATGTCGGCTTGACCGAGGCCGAGGCGCGCAAGCAACACGGCGAGATCCGCGTGCTGCGGTGGCCGTTTCACGAGAACGACCGCGCCCAGGCCGAGCGGGCGACCGACGGTATGATCAAGGCGATCGTCACGCCCAAGGGTCTGATCCTGGGTGCCGGCATCGTCGGCGCGCACGCGGGCGAGTTGATCCAAATCTGGTGCCTGGCGATTTCCCAGGGCCTCAAGATCGGCGCGCTCGCCGGCATGATCGCGCCCTATCCCACGCTCGGCGAGGTTTCCAAGCGCGCCGCCGGCAGCTTCTACACGCCATCGTTGTTCAGCGAGCGCACCAAGAAATTCGTGTGCTTCCTCGCCCGCCTCGGCTGAGCCCATGAAGCGGCTCTTCGGCCACAGCCTGTCCGCCCGGCTGCTGTTCTGGACCATCGCCTTCGTGATGTTGAGCGAGGTGTTGATCTTCGCGCCGTCGATCGCGCGCTTCCGCGTCTCCTGGTTCGAGGAGCGTCTCGCCTCGGGCCATCTGGCCGGGCTGTTGGTCGATGCCACGCCCGAACGCATGGTCGGCAAGGAATTGACCTCAATGCTGCTCGACCATGTCGGCGCTCATGTGGTCGATCTCTATCGCGACGGCAAGAACACCCACATGTTGGCGCGCCTGCTGACCCAGCCGATCGCGGCCAGCGTCGACCTCCGCCGCATGAGCTTCTTCGGTCTGATCGCCGATGCCTTCGCCGTTCTGGCCCAGCGCGACAACCGGGTGCTGCGCGTGATCGGTCCCTCGCCCAAGGACCGCGACGTTCTGGTCGAGGTGATCCTGGACGAGGCGCCCTTGCGCATGGCGATGATCGATTACGCCGAGCGCATCTTGGCGCTGTCGATCGTGATCTCGGTGATCACGGCCAGCCTGGTCTTCGTCAGCCTGCAAATCATCCTGGTCGGCCCGATGCGCCGGATTACCGAGAGCATGCTGGCCTTCCGCGACAATCCGGAAAACACCGGCGCCATGATCGGCCCGACCCGGCGTGCCGACGAGATCGGCACCGCCATGCGCGTGCTGGCCGACATGCAGGAGGCGCTACGCGCCTCGCTGCGCCAGAAAACGCGGCTGGCGGCGCTGGGCGCCGCGGTCGCCAAGATCAACCCGGCTGCATCTGCCGGATGTGGCGTTTCCATCGCATGCAGCTGGGGGGTTGCGCCGGGTCGGTTATCGTTGCCCGCCGTACTCGCCGCCAAACCCGAGAGTGCCACCCGGGCGCCGACGACTCGAACCGCACCATCCATCAAAGGCCCTCGTCGGCCCCAAGCACCCCCTTCACACGCAGAGCCGTCGTCAGCTTCGACATGGCTCCAGGAGTCGCGCGATTGATCAAGCCATCCGGGGGCCATCGGCGCAAAGCGATGAACCCAATCCCGCAGCGTCTGGTGGTCCATGCCGCCGATCTTTGCCGCCTCCGACTGGGACAGCCCGTCCACCGCCGCCGCGCTCGACAGCAGCAAGGGGGCCTGATCGACATGCCGGCACCGTTTCGCAAGACCGCGTAATGTCGAACCCGTGTAATCGCTCCGAACCGCAACAAGATGTCTCATGCCAAATCTCCAGAGCCGGTTTGGCTTGTTGAATCACGTATCACGTCGTTTGGGAATCCAAGGCCGGAGTCACCGTCATTGGGGCTTGGGATAAACCGCCTCCCTCCGCCGGCCCCTTCAACTCCACCACATTGCCGTCGGGATCGTTGATATAGATCGACGGCCCCGTGCCCTCCGCGCCGAAGCGCGGGGCGGGCACCGCCGGTTCCACGCCGTGAGCCCGAAGATGGGCGGCCATGGCGTCGGCGTCGAAGGGATCGATTTGGAGGCAGAGGTGGTCCATGTTGCGGCCGCCCCGGGCCGGGCCGGGATCGGCGCCGGCGCCGCCCTTGAGCCCGAGCGGGCCGTCGAGATTGACCAGGTCGATCAGCGCCAGGCCGGCGCGCAGATGGATCAGGCCCAGATCGGGGCGGCGGCGCTCAACCGTGCAGCCCAGCACCTCGCAATAGAAGCGGATGGATCGCTCCATCTCGGCGACGCGCAGAACGACATGGTCGATGGCCTTGATCCGAATGACAGTCATGGCCGTAGGATACACCGGCGCGGCCCTGCGATCACGCCGGTTTGCCATCACGCCGGTTTGACCGAGGTACCCGTTGCCTTCGAGTGTCGATCCGCCCATCCTAGGTGGGTATCCTGGAGTACATGACATGGCTAGCGATGCCGGCCTGGCCGGACCGGTCAAGCAGAAGCTGATCGACACTAAAGAGCGCTGGGCTAGGGAGGGCCGCTTGCTCACGGGCGAGAGCGCGACACCGCGCCATCGCCGCCTGCCGCCGGGCCAACGGGTGACCAAGGATTGGCCGGTGCTCGATTTGGGCGTCCACCCCAATGTCGTACCGCAGGATTGGCAGCTCACGGTCGGTGGGCTGGTGGACAATCCCGTGACCTGGCGTTGGGACGATCTGGCGCGCCAGCCGAAATTTTCTCATGTCTCCGACATCCATTGCGTCACCGCCTGGTCGCGCTACGACAATCGCTGGGACGGAGTCAGCGCGCGCCATCTGTTGTCGGTCGTGCGGCCCCGGCGGGAGGCAAAGTTCGTCGCCTTCCGCAGCTATGACGGCTACGCCACCAATCTGCCCATCGCCAGCTTCGACGACGACGACGTGCTGCTCGCCACCCATTGGGGGGGCGAGGCGCTGCCGCGCGCCCATGGCGGGCCCGTGCGGGTCGTCGTACCGAAACTCTATTTCTGGAAGAGCGCCAAATGGGTCAAGCACATCTGGTTCGCCGACAAGGACGCCAAGGGGTTCTGGGAAGTGCGCGGCTACCACAATTTCGGCGATCCCTGGAAGGAACAGCGCTATGGCTAAGGCGGTGCGCGTGCTTGGCATGTTGGCGGCAGCCGCGGTCATGGCCGTGAGCCCAGCGGCTCAGGGCGGCTCGAAGGACGGCTTCAGCTTCGAGTTCGAGGCGATCGAGGGCGGTAAGCTGCCGCTCGGCCAGTTCGCCGGGCGGCCCGTCCTGGTCGTCAACACCGCCTCCCAATGCGGTTTCACGCCCCAATACGACGCGCTCCAGGCCGTGTGGGCCAAGTATCGCGAGCGCGGCCTGGTGGTGCTCGCCGTGCCGTCCAACGATTTCGGCGGGCAGGAGCCGGGTTCGGAAGCCGAGATCAAGCAGTTCTGCGAGGTCAATTTTAACATCGACTTCCCCATGACGACCAAGCAGGCCGTTATCGGCGCCAACGCGCATCCCTTTTATCGCTGGATCGCGGCCGAGCTGGGTGTCGTCCAGGTGCCGCGCTGGAATTTCTACAAATACCTGATCGCGCCCGATGGCGGCATCGCTGGCGCCTGGCCGTCCACGGTCAAGCCCGATGAAGCCCGCATCGTGCAGGCGATCGAGAAACTTTTGCCGCGTTGACGGCGTGGCGTAAATTTCGCAGGGAGAAGCAGCAATGAACCGATTTCTATCATTCCTGGCTTGCGCAACGCTCGCGCTTGCTCTGTCAGTTGGCGCGGCGGTTGCCATGGGCTCGTCGAGCGACGCCAATCCCGCCGCCGAGGCCAATCCCGATTACGCCCAGGGCGAAAAGCTGATCAAGGCGAAGGATTACAAAGGCGCGATCCCGCTACTGGAGAAGGTGGCGGCGAGCGAGCCGAAGAATGCCGATGCGTTCAGTTACCTCGGCTATGCCTGGCGCCATCTGGGCGACAACGACAAGGCGATGGCGCAGTACCAGAAAGCGCTGGCGATCAACCCCGATCATCGCGGCGCCAACGAATATTTGGGTCAGCTCCATCTGATCCTGGGCGATTTGCCAAAGGCGGAGGAACGCTTGGCCAAGCTCGACCAACTCTGCACCTTCGGCTGCGAGGAATATAGCGAGCTGAAGAAGGCGGTCGCCGCCTACAAGGCCAAGAAATCGTCCTAGCGCAATGGCGCAACCTCAGAACCGCGCGCTCAGATTGAGGCCGATCTCGTTGCCGTCGGAATAGGGCAGCACAGTCACGGCGTTGCCGCCGGCGCGGAATGGGCTGTTGCGCACGACAAGCTTGCCAACGGCATAACCCAGCGCGGCGGAAAAGGCGACGTCGCTCGCCCAATGCTTGTTGTCGTTGATGCGGGATAGGCCGGTGAGCGTGGCGATGGCGTAGGACAAGGCAGTCACGTAGCGCGTCTCGTCGTACTGTTCGGCCAGGACCGAGGCGACGGAGAAGGCGTGGGTGGCGTGGCCGGAGGGGAAGGATTTGCCCTTGCCGCCGGGCCCATCGAACAGGAATTGATCGTCGGTCTGGTTCGGCCGCTGACGCCCGGCGGCCCGCTTGATGCCCTCGGTCAGGCTGCCGGCGATGATCAGGCTTTCCACGGCAAGCAAGCCGGTTTCCTGAAGCTTGGGATTACCGAGCGCGGTGCCGCCGGCATAGGCAAGGAGCGCGCCGCCGCCCAGCAGCACCGGCTCGCCGAAAGGGCGGGCGTAGTCGGCGACCTGATCGCTGGTCTTGTTGCGGTGGCGCTGGGTGTATTTCTTGATGTTGTCGTCGAGTTGGGTCAGGCCTGCAATTCCGCCGAGCACGATACCGGCTGTGATCAGAGTGCTGCGGTCGGCCGTGAAGGGCGATGTGGCGAGATCGATGACCGTTCGTCCATAGCCTTTCCAGTATTCGGTATTGAGCGGCGTCACGGATACGGCGCCGGCCTGGGCGGTGGTCGCGGAGGGCGGCGGCGCGGCGGCGGGGGCACGCAGTTGAACGGGTTGCGGTGGCGTTAAGATATACGGCGCCGGGGCGGGCTGGATCGGCGCGAGAACGGGCAGCGGCGCGGGCCTTGCCTGGACCGGCAGGGTTTGTCCCGAATAGCGCGAAGTATCGAGAAACGGGATGGGCAGCGGGCTCGCATCGTAAGTGCCGCCCGATGTCTTCGGGCCGGCCAGCGCCGTGCCGGACAATATCCATCCCGCGATCAACGTCGCCAAACAGCACAGCGACGCGCACCGGAAATAGCTTCGAATCATGGGCGCGTTCTCGCAGATCATGACATCAGTAGAGCTGTTGCGAAAATGAGGGGATTCCCAAGGGTGGCGCGACGTGATTCAAGATGGAAGGGCGTTGGAGGGCCCTTCCAATGGCGAAATTTAGCAGCGCGGCCCTTCTGCGCAAGCGGCCGTTTCGGTCGCTGACCGGCGTAACGGCGGATTGTGGCGCGCAAGAACCGTTCGGGCCGGCCGTGGGGCGTCGGTGGCCTCGACGATCATTTGCTGGTGCTTCAGATCGTCTATCGCTGACCATAGTACTCGACGCAGTTTGATAAGGCGTTGAGTTGATTCATAAGGGCGATTCCTTGCCTGGCAGCGAAGGATCGCGCCCATGCAATCGATATTCTCGCACGCCTTATCCGAGGCGGTAGCAAAACACCTCGGCCTGTCGCTCACAAGACGCCAGACGTTGTCGTGGTTGGTGCTGCTGATCATGCGGCATGGAACGATATGCCTGTGGCGCCTGGCGGCGTATGTGGCAAGCGTGGCACAGACCGACTCGGTGCGACGGCGGTTCTATCGGTTCTTT
>SHVW01000126.1 GCA_009694085.1 Alphaproteobacteria bacterium | reverse complement strand
TGGCGAAGAGACAGCGGGTAGCGGATGTACATCATCACCGTGAGGCGGATCACCTCCGGTGAGCTGTTGAAATAGCGGAACGGATTCTTCATCCGCCGAGGCTAAGCGCCGGCCACGCTAGCCTCAAGCCAATTTGCTCTGACAATGCCTCGCTGACGGCTTTGTTGCGATATCGATTCCTCAATGTGACAATGCCGTGACAATGCCCTCGCTGCCCGCGGCGCCATCGGGCCCGATGGAACAAATCGCCTAACGCCGCACCTGCATCCTATGCCAAATTGCTGAACCATGTGAAACAGGCGTGAAGGCGGGTTTGCCGACATGACGAACGAGCAGAACGACAATCGATTGCAGCGGGCCGGATTTCACCGCGCAGAGGGGGGAGCGCTAACGATCCCAATCCCCGAATATAGCAATATCGCGGAAAGCACGGTTGGGCGCCACGCGCGCGGACCACGCGCCGATCGCCCCGCGCTTCTTTACGAAGCGCCCGGCAACCGAACGCAAAGCTTTACTTTCCGCGAGATCGACGCGATGTCGTCGCGCCTGGCAGCCGCCTTGCGCCGCCGCGGCGTCAAGCAGGGCCAGCCCGTCGGCATCCACACCGGCCAACGTCCGGAAACGCTCATCGCCCATCTGGCCTGCTACAAGCTAGGCGCGGTGGCGATGACGTTATCGCAGCTCTATGGTCCTGACACCTTGGCCCATGCGTTCCGCGATAGCGGCGCCGGCATCGTCCTGACCGAGCGGGCGGTGTGGAGCAAGATTTCGAGCGAGTTGGGGCCGTTGCCCCGGGTCCTCGACTGCATCTTTCTCGACGACGACGGAGCTGATGGCTTCGACCGGCTCGTACGCGAACCGGCAAGCAATTTTGAGCCCGAGCGGACACGCGCTAACGATCTGGCCCTTTTGATGTATACCTCCGGTTCGACTGGCCTGCCCAAGGGGCTCCTGCATGGGCATCGCGTGCTCGATGCCTACATGCCGACGGTTCGCCTGTTTTATAATCTGGAAACCGAGCAGCCCGAATTGCGGTTTTGGACGCCAGCCGATTGGGCCTGGGTCGGCGGCTTGCTGGACCTCGTGTTGCCGGCCCTGGCCGAAGGTCATTTGGTCGTCGCCGCGCCTCATCGTTTCGAAGCGGAGCACAGCTTCGATCTTATGGCGCGCCACGGCATTACCCATTCCTTTATGACTCCCACGGCCCTGAAACGTTTGGCGGAGTTCGCCGATCCCATGTCGAAGTGGCCGCTACGCTTGGCCACGGTATGCACGGGCGGCGAGAGCCTACCGAGCGAAGTGATACGCTGGTGCGAACGCAACATTCATGCCACCTGCAACGAGTTCTACGGCTTAACCGAGTTCAACCACCTCGTCGGCAATTGCAAGGCGCTTTACCCCATCCGACCGGGTTCCATGGGCAAGGCCTATCCCGGGCACCGCACCACTATCGTCGACGATGCCGGCCGCGAGTTACCACCAGGAGAAACGGGCGAGATCGTCGCCCATGTCGGCGATCCCACCTTGTTCCTCGGCTATTGGGGCCAACCGGGGATACCCGAGCGATTACGCCTGGGCGACTGGCTGCGGACCAGCGACCTGGCCCATCGCGACGACCAGGGGTATTTCTGGTATCAGGGTCGCAACGACGACCTGATCAAGACAGCTGGATACCGGATCGGCCCGGCCGAAGTTGAGGATTGTCTTGTCAGCCACGAGGCGGTCGCGGAAGCGGCGGTGATCGGTATTGCCGATGCGGAGCGCGGCTCCATCATCAAGGCCCTCGTCCGGCTTCGGCCGGGCTTCGCGGCCAGCGATGGGCTGGCCAAGGTGTTACAGGATCACGTCAAGTCTCGTTTGGCCGCTTACAAATACCCGCGGGTGGTGGAGTTCGTGGATGAATTCCCATTGACCAGCTCGGGCAAAATCCGCCGGGGCGAGTTGCGCCGCCTCGAGGCCGACAAGTCCCGGCCATGACCGATGGCGATGCGGTTCTCGTCCTTGGCGACGCCGTCCGGCCATTCGGCCGGACTAGGGATGGATCGACGCCGCGCGATTGGGTGCGAAAAATTGCATGGGCGGCGCTCGAGGATGCCCAGGTCGCGCCCGAAGACATCGACGCCGTCGTTATCGGCTCGGAAAGCGATCATCTTTCTCTGCAACTCAGCGCCGGGGCGCTTATGCTCGACGAGATCGGGCTTGCCGGCCGCTCGGTCATGCGCGTCGAGATGGGTGGCGCGACCGGCGCTGCCGCGGTTCGGGCCGGTGCCATGCAGATTGCGGCACGCGCCGCGCGATTCGTTCTGGTCATCGGATTTGAACATGGCGCGAGCCATCTGGCGCCCGATGATGTGCGGCTGCTTTACGGGCTCTCCTTCGATGCCGATCTCGAAGGCATGGCAGGCGTGCAAGCCGTGCACCTCTACGCGCTCTCGATCGTCGAGCACATGCACCGCTTCGGCACGACGGAGCGGGATCTAGCGGCGATCGCGGTCAAAAATCGACGCAACGCTGCCCTTAATCCGATCGCTCATCGGCGCAAGCTGGTATCGATGGACGATGTCCTGGCCTCCCCACCTGTCAGCACGCCCTACAAGACATATGATTGCAGCCCGCTGAGCGATGGTGCTGCTGCCATCGTGCTCGGCGCGGCCGCAATATCCCTGCGGAGTGCGCGGCGGCGGGTGGCGATCGCTGGCATGGGTTCAGCCAGCGATGCCGTGCGGTTGGGCGATCGCGCCGCGCCCTGGGAATTCGCAGCCAAACGGCGCGCCTCTGAGGCCGCCTACGCGCAGGCGCGGATTCGCAACCCCCGGGATGAGATCGGCCTGGCCGAAGTCTACGACGCATTCAGCGGCGCCGAGTTGCAGGCGCTGGAGGCGCTCGGACTGGCCAATGAAGGCGAGGCCGCGACTCTCATGGGCGCGGGTATTTTTGTGGCTGACGGCCGCTTGCCGGTCAACCTGTCCGGCGGTCTGATCGGCCAGGGCGGCGCACCCGGCGCAACGGGCGTCGCCCAAATCGCCACGCTGACGCGCTTGCTCCAAGGGCGGTACTGGCCTGATCTGCAACCTCGTCAGATCCCGCGTTTCGCCCTGGCCGACGCCCATTCCGGCGTCGGTACGGTTTCGATCGTTCATGTGCTGGAGGGAGCGCCATGACCGATGGCGCCAAGGGCGGCAGCGAGGCGCCGCACCTCGATTTGTCGTTCACCTGGCGCTACTCCCATGCGCTTGGCGAATTGTCGCCATTCTTCACCGGGCTCCAGGCCGAGAAGGCAATGGCAACTTCATGCCGGGTTTGCCGAAACGCCTGGTTTCCACCCCGCCTGGCCTGCCCGGTCCATGGTTTGACCACCGCCTGGATCGAACTGGCCGGCGGCGGAACGATCCGGGCAGCGACCCGTTCCACCTTATCTCTCCCGCTTACGGGGCGTACCGAGGATGTCTGGCTCGTCCTGGTTGCCATGGATGGCGCCAACAATCTTGTCACGGGCCGGATGGCTGCGGGGTCGCAAGTCGATCGCGGAATGCGGGTGAGGTTAGCCGTTGACACCGGTCGCACCGTCCATCCCATCCAAGCCTTGATCTTCCGTCCGGCCTCGACGGGTTGAACGACTTTATGACGGCGCGGATGCCGCGTCGTTCAGGTGCCAATCATAGTGATGCCCGACAACGCGAGGCATCTGCGCCAAGCGCTCAGCCAAGGGCGAAGCAGCGTAGCGCTGGAGATGGGAGACGATGCCGGCATCAGAATCGCCGAAATCCTCGCGAAACCAGGCATAGATGCTGCACACGCCGATGCCATCAGGTTCAAATCTGACGCCACGGGGACTATTGACGAAGGCGCGTGCCGCCGCGTCGAGCTGCGCATTCAGCCCAACGCCGCTGAACGGCACACGGCGAAGACTGGGGCAACCGAGCGACGCGCAGTTGACCGCAAAGTGGATAAGGGGATCGCGCCAGTTACGGCGTAACACGCGATGCTCGATGTCGTTGAGGCTGAGCGCGAAACCCTCGACTGTGATGACCGCCCGGTTCCACGGTCCCCCGCCAAGCCAGATCGGTACCAGCCCGATGCGCCGGATACTGGCTAGGGGGTAATGCGCTAGGACAAGACGCACCGTGGCGGCGTTGTAAACATTGGCCCAGAATGCGAACTGTTCGGCGCGGTTATAGCTGCTAATCGGCAGGGCGGCGCATATGGAAAGATACCGGTCGAGCCGGTCAACATCCGCCGGCGGCACCTCGCCATAGGCAACGCGCGACGACCCGTCTGGCATCAATCGGACATGACGATGGAGGAATTCAGCCAGCAGCGCGTGATCAATGGCCGTGGCGTTGGCCGGATCGTGCTGCTTCCACCGGCGCCATCGCTGGGCGCGCGCCGGGAAGAGTTGCTTTTCAAGCGCGGCCCTTTGCCGATAAAGCCAGTTCATCGTGGAAACATCAGGAAATTTGATGGAAAGTGATGAAAATTTATTGCTATACATAATAGCATGTTATGAGCAACGATAGAGTCGGATTAAGCAGGCGATGCCCGTCGGGCATCAACAACTGCGCCAAAACCAGCGGAGGGGGAAACCATGATCGTCACGCGTCGGGTTGCTTGCTTGTTGGGTATCGCTGCGGCCCTGGCCGCTGGCCCCGCAATGGCGCAGTCAAAGACGATGCTGCGCATGAACCATCAGATGGCGGCCAACACGGCCGGATCGATCGTCGACCAATGGTTCGCCGACGAGATCCGTGCCCGGACCAACGGAGCCGTCGATACTAAGGTCTTCTTCTCGAATGGCCTGGGTGAGGTCAAAGAGACGCTGTCCCTGCTCGAAAGCGGCGCGATCGACATGGCGGCACTGTCACCGGGTTACTTCCCCGACCAGCTCCCATTCTTCACCGCACCCAATTCAATTCCCATGGCGATCGATAACATCGACCAGGCCTATCTCATCAGCAAGCGCTTCATGGCCGAGGTTCCGGCTTTCATGGCCGAAGCCCAGTCAAAAAACCTACGCCCCCTGTTTTTCCACGTCCTGAACCCGTATCTGCTGGTAGCCAAGGAACAGATTTCCACGGTCGACCAGCTCAAGGGCAAAAAAATCCGCACTTGGGGCTCGGACCTACCGCGCATGGCCCAGGCGATCGGCGCCACACCCGTCACGCTTGGTGTGACCGAATTGTACGAAGGCCTGCTGCGCGGCGTCGTCGACGTCATCCCCTTCTCCATCGACCTCACGCATAACTACAAGGTCTACGAGGTCGCCAAGCATATCATGGAAGTGACGATCTGGGACGGGCCGACCTGGGGTGTGTGGATCGGCGACAAGGCTTGGGCCAAGCTGACACCTGATCAGCAAAAGATTGTCATGCAAGTTGCCGACGAAGCAGCAAAGCGTGATCTGGAGGCCGTGCGCAAGGCAGCGGCCGATTCCCGGGCCTTTCTCACGTCGCAAGGCGTCAAGATCCACCCCTTCCCGGCTGCTGAATTGGCCAAGTGGCGGGCGACCCTGCCGAACTATTTCGATGAGTTCATCGCCAAGCAGGAAGCACGCGGCAAGGGCGCCGATGCGCGCAAGATGGTCGAAATCTGGAAGCAGGTGGTTGCCGCGCCCAAGAGCTAGGTGACCTGATGTTGCGGAGCGGCCGGGCGCCGGCACGGCGTCCGGCCTTTGCGTTTGCATACCGTTGCCCAGTTAAGAATAGTTGACATGATCGAGTGGGTCACCCGGATTTGCGCTACCCTATCTGGTATTGCCCTACTGATCATGGCCTTCATCGGTGTCTCGGACATCGTCGGCATTCATCTGTTCGGCCAACCGGTTCCAGGCGTGGTTGAACTCACCAGCAGTCTGATGGTGATCAGCATCTTCTTCGGGCTGCCGATCACCGAGGCGCGTGGGAAGAATGTGCGAGTCGAAATCCTCATCGATCGGGCACCGGCTTCCGTCCAGCGCATTCTCGGTGTCATCTCCCGACTGACCATGGTTGCGCTGTTCGGCCTGATCGCCTGGTTCGGTTGGCAGTCCTTTGTGCGCAGCGTTGTCACCAACGAATTCGCCCAAGGCCTGATTGAAGTCCCTTATTGGCCATCGCGACTCGCCTTGGTCATCGGCGCTGTGCTGGTTGCTGTCCAGGCCCTGCTCGCGGGTATCCGGGAGCTGCGTTCCGGTCGCCTGGAGCAGGACGCGGAGACGACATGGAAAGTCTGACGATCGGCTATACCTGCGTCGCGCTCTTGATGGTCTTGTTGTTCGCCGGCATCCCGGTCGCCGCTGCGATGGGGCTGCTGGGCATTGCGGGCATGATACTGGCGGTGAGTGAGGGATTCGCCTTCGGCCAGTTGCGTACCCTGCCTTACCAAGTCACCAGCAACTACGGATACGCGGTCCTGCCCTTGTTCGTCCTGATGGGCACGATTGCCGGCGCCTCGGGCATGACCGAACGCCTGTTCTTCGCCACCGAGGCCTGGATGCGCCGCATCCGTGGCGGCCTTTACCAGGCCGTCGTCCTTGGCTCAGCGCTGTTCGCCGCGATCAACGGCTCGACCACCGTCAGCGCCGTTCTGTTCATGCGGCTCGCTTATCCCGAGATGCTGAAATACGGCTATCCCCGTAGCCTGTCGATCGGCGCTATTGCCGCGACCGGTAGTTTCGCTGCCATGATCCCACCGTCGATCACCATGGTGCTCTATGCCATCATCTGCGAGGTGTCGGTCGGCCAGCTTCTGATCGCCGGCATTCTGCCCGGCGTGTTGACGGCTGCCATCTATCTGATCGGCATATGGATCATCGTGCGTGTCTGGCCCGAGATGGCGCCGCCGGTACGCGAAGCTGCCAGCATCGAAGTTCGCCTGAAGGCGGTCTCGGAAACCTGGCCGGTCGTGATTCTCATCATGACCATCTCCGTCGGGATCTATAGCGGGCTATTCGCGCCAAGCGCGGCCGGCGCGGTCGGCGCCGTCGGTTGCTTTCTGCTTGCTCTATGGATATTCCGCGGCCGCTTCCGACCGTGGCTGGCGAGCGCCATGAGCGACGCGGCGGCGGTAAGCTGCATCATTTTTGGTATTCTGATCGGCGGGCTGCTCTATTCGCGCATGATCGTCGTCACCGGTGTGATTGACGATTTCGTCGGCCTGGTGGGTCTGATTGCATCGACCAGACTTGGCTTCCTGATGCTCGTCTGCATCTTCTACCTCATCGTCGGCTGCTTTCTCGATACGACATCGATGATGATTGTAACCCTGCCGTTCATCTTCCCCGCGGCGATGAAGTACAACATAGACCCGATTTGGTTCGGCATCCTGATCGTCAAGCTAGTCGAGATCGCGGTTATCACGCCGCCGGTCGGCCTCAACCTGTTCGCTGTCATGAGCGTTGTCGACAAGCAGACGACATGGTCCCATCTCGTGCGCGGCGTTACGCCTTTCATCGCGCTGGAGGTCATCGTTCTGATCTTGCTCGTCGCGTTTCCGGAGGTCTCGCTCTGGTTGCCACGCAAGATGCTGGGCTAGACGCCGGAGTTGCTATCGAGGCATAGGCATGCAAGGTCCGTCGATTTCATCGACTGTCATGCGGGATCTGGGCCTGATCGAGTCCGCCCGCGGGCGCTGGACCGTGCCATGCCCCGATCGCTACAACATGGCCGAGGCCCTGGTGTCGGCCCATGCGCGCGGCCCAAACCGTGACCGCGTTGCCCTGGTCTTCGAGGATAAAAAGGGTAAATGCCAAACCTCGACCTATGGCGATCTGGAGCGCCAATCCGACGCGCTGGCCGCCAAACTAGCCTCTGCCGGAATCGGCCGAGGCGACGTTGTTGGTGTTCATACCGGGCATCGGCCTGAGACGATTATCAGCCACCTCGCCGCCTATAAGATCGGCGCCATTGTTGCGACCATCAGTCAGCTCTACGGTCCGGATACCCTGCATCACATCCTGAACGATAGTGGCGCCTCGGTTCTGATCACCCAGGACGAGGTTTGGGAGCCGCTACGCGAACTACGCCCCAAACTGCCGGCCTTGCACACCTGCATCGTCGTGGGGGATCGCGCCGCCGATGAACTCGGGTTTGCCGACTGCTTGCGCCATGATGCATCCACCCTGACGCGCGCGGACACGCGCGCCAGCGATCCGGCCCTGCTGATCTACACCTCCGGTTCGACCGGCCTGCCCAAGGGTATCCTGCACGGGCACCGGATTCTGCCTAGCTATCGGCCGACCCTCGAACTGTTCTTCAATCTCGAGCTGCGCGATTCCGATCTCGTGTTCTGGACACCGGCCGACTGGGCATGGATCGGTGGCTTCGTCGATGTGGTTTATCCCGCCCTGCTGTTCGGCCACCGCGTCGTCGCCTTGCAGCGCCGCTTCGACGCCGGCGAAGCGCTTGACATCATGAACCGTCATGGTGTCACTCATTCTTTGATGACGCCGACAGCTCTCAGACGCTTGACCATGGTCCGATCGCCGCGCAGCGGCCGCGATTTGAAGCTGCGTACCGTCTTCACCGGCGGCGAAGCATTGTCTGGCGAGACCTATGGCTGGCTGCGCAACGAATTGCGGATCGTGTGCAACGAGGGTTATGGCATGTCCGAGGTCAATCACATGATTGGCAATTGTCAGAAGTTGGCGCCGATTCATCCGGGATCGATGGGCTGGGAATTCCCCGGCCATCGCGCTCTGTTGGTCGACGACGATGGCAACGAGGTCGAACCGGGCGAAATCGGCGAGATCGTGACCGGCGATGACGCCCCGACCCTATTCCTCGGCTATTGGCGCAGCCCGGATTTGACGGCTTCGCTTCGCCTGGGCCCGTGGGTGCGCACCTACGACCTCGCTATGCGCGATGCCGAGGGCTATTTCTGGTATAAGGGCCGTAAGGATGATCTGATCAAAAGTGCGGGCTATCGAATCGGACCATTCGAGATCGAGGACGTGATGAGCCAGCATGATGCGGTCGCCGAAGTAGCGATCATTGGCAGCCCGGATGACGAGCGGGGGCAGATCGTTAAAGCCTTCGTCAAGCTCGCACCGGGCTTCGAGCCCGGCGAGGGGTTGATCCGGGAGCTGCAACAGCATGTCCGGTCGCGGCTGGCGGCCTATAAGTATCCCCGGGTCATCGAGTTCATCGACAACATGCCATTGACCAGCACGGGTAAAATATCGCGCGGCGCCCTGAGACGCTTGGACTCAGGCGGTCACGCATCCCAGGCGACCCGTGGTTCAGGTTAGAGCAATGGAAAGTTTCACCACCATCACGACGCGGCTCGACGGTGCGGTTGCGGTCTGCGAGCTCAATCGTCCGGATCGCCTTAATGCCATCAACCGGACGATGCTGTCGGAATTGGAATATTATCTTGACCATGTCGAGCGTGACGAACGGGTCCGCGTGGTTGTGCTGTCCGGTGTCGGCCGAGCCTTCTGCTCTGGCTTCGATCTGAAAGACGACGCCGCCGCAGCACCCAGCGGGGTGTTGGCATGGCGCCAATTGCTGCAGCAGGATTTCGATATGCTGATCCGCTGGTGGCAGTTGTCGAAGCCGACGATTGCCGCCGTGCATGGCTATTGTATCGCCGGTGGCATGGAGATGGCGATGTGTTGCGATGTCACCGTCGCGTCGGCCGAAACTTTTTTTGGCGAGCCGGAGCTACGTTTCGGTACGGTCGTCACCGCGATGATGATGCCCTGGCTAGTCGGGCCGAAAGTCGCCAAGGAGCTCTTGCTGACCGGTAACGACCGAATCACAGCGGAGCGTGCCTTGCAAGTCGGTCTGATCAACGAGATCACGCCAGCCGGTGGGCATCTGACGCGCGCGCTCGATCTCGCCCGCCAGATGGCGAAGATCGATCCGGCTGCGGTCAAGCTGACTAAGCAAGCGATCAATCGCTCGTTCGAGATCATGGGCATGCGTGAAGCCCTGCGTGCCAGCCTCGATCTGGCCATCCAAATCGAGAGCATCGAGACACCGGAGCGCCGCAAGTTTCAAGAGATAACGCGCAACCAGGGCCTGAAGGCGGCAATTGCGTGGCGCGATGAACGCTTCCGCGATGGCTAGGCGGAGGCATCAAGATTTTTTGGAGAGGCCAATCATGTTGACGCCTGAGCACGCCCAGATCGGCGATTCTTTTCGGCGTTTTGTCGAGCGCGAAATCAATCCCCATGTCGATGAGTGGGAGCGCGCTGGCGCGTTCCCCGCCCATGAGCTATTCGCCAAGCTCGGCCGAGGCGGATTTCTCGGCATCAACAAACCGGCCGCTTTCGGCGGCATGGGGTTGGACTATTCCTATCAAGCGGTGATGGTCGAAGCGCTGGGCTATGCTGATTGCGGCTCGGTTCCCATGGCCATCGGCATCCAAACGGACATGGCAACCCCGGCCCTTGCACGTCATGGCTCGGACGAGTTGAAACGGGAGTTTCTGGCACCGTCGATCGCCGGCAACGTCGTGTCCTGCCTCGGTGTCTCGGAGGTCGGCGCCGGCTCTGACGTGGCCGCCATCCGGACAACAGCGCGACACGACGGCGGTGACTACGTTATCAATGGCGGCAAGATGTGGATCACGAACGGTGCCCAGGCCGACTGGATGTGCCTTCTAGCCAATACCGGCGACGGTCCCCGCCATCGCAACAAGTCGCTCATATGTCTGCCGATGAAGGCAAAGGGTATCACGGTGGCGCGGACTCTCGACAAGCTCGGCATGCGCGCCTCCGATACGGCGCAGATATTCTTCGACGATGTCCGCGTGCCGCGTCGCCACCTCATCGGCGAGGAGGGCATGGGTTTCACCTATCAGATGCAGCAATTCCAGGAGGAACGTCTGTGGGTCGCTCTCTCGGCCCTGATCCACATGGAGCGGGCCATCGAGAAGACCGTGGCCTACGCACGCGAACGCCAGGCCTTCGGCCGCTCGATCCTGGACAATCAGGTCGTTCACTTCCGCATGGCCGAACTTCAGACCGAGATCGAGTTGCTTCGTTCGCTAAGCTGGCGCGCCACTGCCATGATCGCGCGGGGCGAGGACGCCACTCAGCTCTGCTCCATGGCGAAGCTCAAAGCTGGCCGGCTGCTGCGTGAGGTCAGCGACAGTTGCTTGCAGTACTGGGGCGGTATGGGCTTCATGTGGGACAATCCGGTATCGCGCATGTATCGGGATTCTCGGCTCGATTCGATCGGCGGTGGGGCCGACGAAATCATGCTGACCATTATCTGCAAACAGATGGGAATCCTGCCGGGTTCGGCAGCGGCCGAGCGCAGGCGACCGGAGGCCGGTTCCGCCGCGGCCCAGTAACGGCGCGGAAACGATGATCGAGGGTTTGCGCGTCGTTGACCTGACCACGGTCGTCCTCGGTCCCTACTGCACGCTAAGGCATTGTCACGGCGTTCCGAGTGTAGAGGTCCCTCTGGCGGAGTGGTAGCCACCTGGATGAACAAGACCAGCTACGCCGGCTACCGGTTCCCGCCTGCAATCATTCACCGGGCGATCTGGCTCTATCTCCGGTTCACCCTGAGCCTCC
>SHVW01000006.1 GCA_009694085.1 Alphaproteobacteria bacterium | reverse complement strand
TTACGTCCGAGCCTGTTGCGGTGCCCCGTTTACCTACCTCGGATTGTCACCCCAGCCGAACAATCTAGTTTCCCGAGTCTTCAAGCGCTGCGCTGAGAAGACTTGTCAGTCGGGATTCGAGGTTTGTTCCTTCAAGCGATTCCCCTAGAGGCCGGAGGCATACGCCGCTATCCTGTCACGGGACGAGCAATCTGGCCATTGGGTAGCGTGTCGTCTATGGTCTCGGCCCTTCGAGGCACCCGAGCCATGACCCAAGCAAGCTCCCCGACGGTACCGGCACCGAACGGCTTTTTCGACGTGGCCTGGTCGATCCTGCGCCTGGCGTTGCCCGTTACGGCCACGCGCGCTGGGCTGCTGATCATGATCACGATCGATACTGTCATGGTCGGTCGTGCCGGTACGACCGAACTCGCCCATTTCGCCGTCGCCTTTCCACCCCAAAGCGTGGGCTTCGTCGTCATCATCGTGCTGCTCTCGGCCGGCGCAGTTTTGGCCGGCCAGGAGCGAGGAGCTGGCCGGCCCGAGCAATGCGGGCATATCTGGCGCATCGCGCTGATCGTGGGCGCGTCCATGGGCGTCCTGATCGGCACGCTTTTCCAGTTGGGCGGGTGGTTGCTGTCCGTTTTGGGGCAGGTCGTTGAAGGAGGCGGCAAGGCGTTGGCGATCTGGGGATTGAGCATGCCCGGGATCGCCATTTACGGCGCCACCGCCATGTTCCTGGAAGTCCTGGGCCGCCCCCTGCCCGGCCTGTTCATCGTCATTCTGGGCAATGGGGTGAATGCCGTTTTATGCTGGGTCCTGGTTTATGGGGAGTGGGGTGCGCCCGCTATGGGCGGCCTCGGCGCCGTCATTGCGACGGGCATCGTTCGCTGGCTGATGGCGGCCGCGATCGTCAGCTATGCCTTAACCATGAAAGACGCGCAGCACTGGGGAGTTTTTGGCCCACTCGGCTCGATCCGGGCCGGTGCCGGACGGTTACTGCGCTTGGGTCTACCGCTCTCGGCCGCATCGTTGATCGAGATCTCCGCATTCTTTGCATTTGCCACCTTCGCCGGCTGGCTTGGCACCATGTCGCTTGCAGCCTATCAGATCGCTCTCAACATCATGTCCACGATCTATATGGCTGCAATCGGCATCAGTATTGCCACCTCTGTTCATGTCAGCATCGCCGCCGGCCGTGCACGGGGCGACGAGATCGCTCGCGCCGGTTGGGCCGGCGCAGCGGTGTTGACGGTTGTCATGGCAGTTGCGACGATCCTATTCGTCGCACTGTCATCGTCGATTTTCACGCTCTACACGGCAGATCCCGCCTTGATCGCGATACTGAGTGCGCTTGCCACATTGATCGCGGCCATTTTCTTCGTCGATGGCCTGCAAATGGTATTGCTCAGCGCGACACGCGCGGTTGCCGACGTGACCGTCCCTGCCATCATCTTCCTGGTCGCATTCGGAACCATTGCCATTCCGCTGGGCTATGCGCTCGGGCCCGGGGGCGGCGCCGCGGCCTTCATGGAGGGCGACCCCATCACACTCGGCGTCGGCGGCATCCTGATCGCCGCCCTGATCAGCCTGACCATTGCCTCGACCTTGCTGGCCTTACGCTTTGCTTGGCTCAGCCGCCGCGCACGATGAAATGCGGGTTCTCGAAACCGGGTTTGCCGTAGCGGAGCGGCGAACCGTCGATCAGGCTGACCGAACCGCCTGCCGCCTCGACGATGGCGTGACCGGCCGCCGTGTCCCATTCCATAGTGCGGCCGAGCCGGGGATAGATGTCCGCCTCACCCGCCGCGACCAAGCAGAATTTGAGCGAGCTGCCGGCCATGCGCTGATCGCCAGGCGCGAGGCGCGCGATATAGGCCTCCAGCTCCGGCGTGCGGTGGGAGCGACTGGCCACCACGATAGGGGTCTGCGTCGGCACGGGACGCACGCGGATCGGCCGATCGGCTCCGCCGTTTTCGGTCATGACCGCATGGCCCTCGCCGCCCCGGCGCCAGCCACCATAGCGCCGATTCCGAGTCGGCGCCACAATCACGCCCAACACCGGGGAGCCCTTGTCGATCAGGCCAATGTTGACCGTGAATTCCCCATTTCGTTTGACAAATTCCCTGGTGCCGTCGAGCGGATCGACCAGCCAGAAGCGTCCGGCCGACACATCGGGCATGGCACCGGCGGCCATCGCCTCCTCGGCGACAACCGGGATGTCCGGCGTCAGGGTGGACAAGGCTTCGACAATGATCCGTTCGGCGGCCCGATCGGCTGCGGTGACGGGCGAGCCATCGGTCTTGGCCTCCACGGTGAAGACGTCCCGATAGATCGCCATGATCGCCACGGCGGCGGCATCCGCGGCCGCCCGAACCGCCGGCAGAAGTCCCGCCAATTCGAGTGGCGCGGACACCCCTTAGTCGGCCGCCTGGGCGGAGGAGGCGCCGTTGATCACTTGCCAGATCTTGTGTGCGGTCACGGGCATGTCGATATGCCGAACGCCATAGGGTTCGAGCGCGTCGACGACCGCATTGACCACCGCTGGCGGCGCACCGATCGCGCCGGCCTCGCCGCAGCCCTTGATGCCGAGTGGGTTGGTCGTGCAGAGCACATTGTGAGTGTCGAAGGTAACAGGCGGCACCTGATCGGCGCGCGGCATGCAGTAATCCATAAACGAACCGTTCAGGAGCTGGCCGGATTCGGAATCATAGACCGCGTTCTCGTAGAGCGCCTGGCCGTAGCCCTGGGCCACGCCGCCATGGATTTGGCCCTCCAGCAGCAACGGATTGATCATGCGCCCGAAATCGTCGACCACCGTATGTTTGATCGGGATCACCGTTCCGGTTTCGGGATCGATTTCGATCTCGCAGACATGGCAGCCATTTGGGAAAGTCGGCGACTTAGAGGTGTATTCATCGGTGCCGTCGAGCCCGGTATCGAGTCCGGCCGGTATTTTCTTCGGATCGGCTGCGACCCGTCCAACGTCAAGAATGCTGAGCGAGCGATCGGTGCCCACCACGGTGAAGCGGCCATCGGCGAACTCGATATCGGCTTCCGCCGTTTCAAGGGCATAGGCGGCGATTTTCTTGCCCTTTTCGATCAGGCGCCGCGCCGCCTTGTCCAGCGCCACACCGCCCTCGGGTAGAGAGCGCGATCCGCCGGTGCCATTGCCGGTCTTGATCATATCGGTGTCGCCCTGGAACACGCGGATCGATTCCGCCGGCACGCCCAGCTTCTCCGAAATGATCTGGGTGTACGAGGTCTCGTGGCCCTGACCGTTCGACTGGGTGCCGATCAGGATCGTCACCTTGCCGTCGGGTTCGACCCTGACGATAGCGGAATCGCCGGGGCCCATGCCGCAGGTTTCGATGTAGTAGGACATGCCGATGCCGCGCAGCCGACCGCGCTTTTTCGACTCCGCGCGGCGCTGGGCGAAACCCTGCCAATCCGCGATTTTCATGGCCTTGGTCATGTTCTGGACGAAATCGCCGCTGTCATAGGTCCAGGCCATGGCGGTCTTGTACGGCATCGCCTTGGCCGAAATGAAATTGCGCCGACGGATTTCGTCGACCGGTAGCTTGAGCTGACGGGCCGCCGCATCGACCATGCGTTCCACCACATAGGCCGCCTCGGGCCGGCCGGCACCGCGATAGGCATCGACCGGCACGGTATGGGTGAAGGTGGCGAGCACGCGCACATAAGCGGCCTCGAAGGTATAGACGCCGACCAGCATGTCAGTACCGCAGCCGGTCGGAATGAACGGCGCGTAATCCGAGAGATAAGCGCCCATATTGGCGTAGGTCGTGCAGCGCATCGCGATGAACTTGCCCCGGGCGTCCAGCGCCAGTTCGGCATCGGTCACATTGTCGCGGCCATGGGTGTCGCTGAGGAAGGCATCGGATCGCTCGCAAGTCCACTTGACCGGGCAGCCCGCACGCTTGGCCGCCCAAGCGGTCAGCACATATTCGGGATAGCAGAACAGCTTCATGCCGAAGCCGCCGCCGACATCGGGCGTAACGACGCGAATCTGGCCGAGGTCGACATTGAAGATGTCCTTCGCCATCAAGCCGCGCACGGAATGCGAGCCCTGGGTCGAGGTGTAGAGCGTGTAGCGCTTGGTGGCGGGGTCATAGGCGGCGAGCGCGCCGCGCATCTCCAGGGAGTTGGCGACGACGCGGTTGTTGACCAGGCGCAACTTCACGGTATGGGCGGCGCGGGCGAAAGCGGCGTCGGTCTTCTCCTTATTGCCGTTCTCCCAATCGAAGCTGATATTGTTCGGACATTGCGGCCAAACCTGTGGGGCGTCCGGTTCGACCGCACCTGCGGTATCAGTCACCGCCGGCTTGTCCTTCCATGAGATATCTATCAATTCTGCGGCGTCGCGTGCCTGAGCCGGCGTCGCCGCTACCACAAGGGCCACGGGGTCCCCGACATGGCGTACAGTTCCGACCGCTAGCGGCCAGCGCGGCGGCAGGACCTGATCCTTGCCATCGCGATTCTTAACTGGCGCCTTGCACGGCATGGAATTGAGTCCATCGGCCTGATAATCGGCGCCGGTCAGCACGGCGCGTACACCGGGGGCCTTACGCGCCGCCGTCAGATCGTCGATCTTGAAATCGGCATGGGCATGGGAGGAGCGCAAGATATAGACATAGGCTTGCCCCGGCAGCGTGACGTCGTCGGTGTAACGACCTGTTCCCGTCAGGAACCGTTGATCCTCGACTCGACGGATGGGTTGACCGACGCCGAACTTGACCATGGAAAACGCACCTCTGTCCGTTGACACTGGATTGCGCGTCGATCATAGGCGAGCCGAAGACAACGGCCAACCCCGATCGGCATCCCCGATCTCGGCTTGGCCGCCACGACATGGCAAGGCATTCTGGGCGCCATCTCGACCGGAGTTGCCCATGTGCGGCCGCTATAATCTGACCCTGCCCGTAGAGGCATTGGCGCGGCTGTTCGATTTTCCCGAGCGGCCCAATCTGGCACCGCGGTACAACATCGCGCCAACCCAGGAGGCACCTGTCATCTGCCGACGCGACGGCGGGCAACGCGAACTTGTGTTCATGCGCTGGGGGCTTGTGCCGTCCTGGTCCAAGGCAATGGCACCGAGCGCACCGCTCATCAATGCGCGATCGGAGACGGCGGCGGACAAGCCGTCCTTCCGCTCAGCCTTCCGGGCACGACGCTGCGTGGTGCCGGCGAATGGCTATTACGAATGGCGCAGCGATCCCTCGGGCAAACAGCCCTTCCACATCGCGCCCGCAGCCGGCGGTGCGATGGCACTGGCGGGGTTGTGGGAAAGTTGGCGCGATCCTGCGCGCACGGATACCCCTCCCCTACTCTCCTTCACCCTCATGACAACGATGCCGACACCCGAACTTGCCGCCATTCACGATCGCATGCCCGTCATATTGTCCGCTGCCGACTGTGCCGCCTGGCTCGATCCCGCCACGCCGGCAGACCGGTTATCGTCCTTGCTTGGCCCATTCGTCGGCATGGCACTGAAAGCCTATCCGATTTCCCGCCGCGTCAATGTCGTGCGCCATGACGACCCGGATATCCTCGTGCCGCTGGACGATCCTGCGCCACGCCTGATCTAGCGGAGCCGGGCAGCGAGGGCACGTTTGAGTAACTCGGGATCGTAAAGCGAGCGTGGGGCTACGGCCTCCAAGACCGAGCGAGCAGCGCCCAACTCATCCCGCGTGCGTCGGAACCATTCACCGGCCAATAGCCAGTTGCCAGCCTCCCCATGGCGTTCGGCCTCACGAAAACCGGCGGAGAGGTGAATCAGGGTTTGGCGCGCCTCAGCCAAACCCTGAGCCTCGCCGAAGAACCGCTCGTGGATTTGCCCCAGCTCGCGCCGAACAACACCGATGACAGGCGAAAGGACGCTCAATGCACGTCGCTCGATCGCCCCGGCCGCCGCCGTCGCAAGTTCATCGACGACATCGAGATCGCCGATCAGCGCGACCGGCTCCACCGCCCCACCCCCGTCAACCGCCTCCAGATAGGCGATCAGGTTCGCCCGATCGCCCGGATCGAGGTCGAGCCCAAAATGGCTATCGAAATAGGCCACCACCTGGTCGAGGCGATCGAACCGCCCATCATGCATGAAAGGCGGCAGCAGATTGCCGCGCCGTAGAGACGGGGTGTCGATCAAGCCGCCGGTGCCGACATCGTGACGCCGGCCATCCCCGAAATGAGAGGTCGGTGTGTGGCAGGCGGCACAGCTCAGAGTAGAACTGCCGGGAAATACGCGATGAAATAACGCCTCGCCCGCGCGCGCGGCGGCCGAAGCCTGGTTCGATAGGCGGCCGAGATCGTCAAGCAATCGGTTGTCGGGCGGCTTCAAGCGCTCCATATGGGCCACCAGTGCAGCCACCGCTTGGCGATCGGGTTCTACGCCGCCGAACTCTTCAACGATAACATGGCGCGTGACTGCGGCCAGATCCTTGAACTCTCCGCGATGACCGAACGGCGCCGTCTGCGCCGCGCCGCCCAGGCCGGGAATGGTTAGCGGGTTGAACCGTCCGTCATCGATGCCCCCCTCGAATACCGAGCTCGTCACATCGAAAGTGCCGGGCTTGATCGATGCACCCTCGACGAAGAAGCGACGATTGGCGCCGCCTCCGATATGGCAGACCTCGCAGGATAGGCCGGCGCGGCGCGCCATTTCGCCAAACAAATCGGGGGAGCGGAACAACGCGAAGCCCAGTCGCTCCAGCCAAGCGCGTTCGGGATCGAGCGATAGAGCTGCCAGAGGCAGGAGCGGACGCTCCATCAGCACCACACCCAAATCGTCCACCGGCCTAAGCCAGCGCCGTGTCGGTTCAAACCTCTGGGCCGAGACCGCCGGCGCGGCCAGGATGCTCGCTAGGAATGCCAGAACCGGCAATAGGGATCGCGCTACCACACCGGCGCGGATGTAAGCAGCGCGCGGCAGACCGTTGATCGCAACGAGGGACAAGCTTGCCTGGCTGCCGAGCGGCCGCCAGATCGACGTTCTTGCCTCGGCACGGAAGGACAAGCCATCGGTGCCGCGGTCCTCGCCCAAGCGTCGTAGCATCGGGGCGCTGAGCGGGCGAACGAAGATCACGACCGGAGCGGTCATAGAGGATCGCGGGTGGATCAGCGTTGCAGCGGCGGCGATCATCACGCCCTCATCCTGGGCAAGCAAGCCGGTCGCCATGCCGCGCTGGCGCGCGCGTTGGATCAGTTCGTCGAGGCCCCCGAGCAACCGCTGGAATGGGTCGCTCGCAGCTCCAACCTGACCGGCGCGGTCAATCACCACAGTGCCATCGGCGGCGATGACAGCGACCTCAGCCAAATCGATGCCACGCGCAATGTCGTCAGTGGCCTTCTCCAGCTGCGCGGTATCGTCAAACCCAGATCGTTCGCCCAGTGCGCCGCGCGCAAAAGCGATGGCTCCGCGGCCGATCGCGTCGGCATCTGCGCCGATCCCTCCGACGATGAGCGCGCGCGCGCTCGACCGAGCGCCGATCGGCTCGCCAGGCCACCGCCGCAGCCAACGCTGCGACGACCAGTACGATCATTGTCAGGGTAAGTGCCAGGGCGAGCGGCTGCCGGCTCATCCGAGCTTGCCGGCTTCCTGGAATCTCCAGGTCGACCTTTGTCATGAGGTCACGCCCAAACCGCTACTATCGCGCCAACGGAACGTTGCCCGCCGGTTCGGTCATTGTCGCCCCACGCCGGGCTGAGGGCAAGCTCTTGTCGGGGTCCTATCTTTTTGCTGCGGCCCAGATTTCCTCGGCCAGGGCGGCGATCTCCCGACCTGCGGTGCTAGACGGCGCAGCCTCGCCGATGCCGCGGCCTTCGAGCAGGCTGGAGGCCAACGACACGCGGCTGCCCACGGTTGTCGCGGCGCACTCGACGCCCAATTCCTCAATGCGAGTGCGCATAGCGGTCGTCAGGCTGGCCCGCGCGGGCACGCGGTTCAGCACGATCAGGGCTGGACGACGCTCCTTCTTGATCAGATCGAGCGTGCCCTGGGTCGCCCATAAATCCATCGGGCTCGGCTGCACCGGCACGATTACAAAATCGGCCGCGCGCACCGCGATCTTGGCTTCGGTCTCCATGTGCGGCGGGCTGTCGATGAGCACGATATCGTAACCGCGTTTGAGCCGGTCGGCTTCGCTGGCCAGGCGCCACCCGGCAATCGATACCACGTGAAGCGGTGCTAGCTTGGCAACGCCACCGGCGCTTTCACTTGCCTGAGCCCGCTCGCCGCGCATGCGATCCCATTGAGTTAGGCTTGCCTGGGGATCGATATCGACGATCGCAACGCGATGGCCGGCAAGGCTCCAAGCCACCGCCAAGTGAGCGGCGAGCGTCGTCTTGCCGGCGCCGCCCTTCTGCTGGGCGATGGTTAAAACGCGCGCGGCCATGCCCAAAACTCCACATCGACGATTATCATAGCCGGACGTAGCATGATTCGGGGCCGGCCCGCCACCGCCCGCGGGATTGAACGGTCAGAGTTTGGGTTGAGTTTTGAATGCGCCTGTCGGCGCCTCCACAGGCGCACCCACGGGCAGACCATTGATCAGCCCGAAGCCGGCCTTCGCCGCCATCTTGAAGGCGACGGGATTGTCCACGCCCCAGATATAGGTATCGACGCGCGAGGCCTTAGCCTTCTGGCAGAAGCCCTCGAACTGGGCGGGCGCGGCCTCGCGGGCGGATTGGCCAAGCGCCGTCAAATCGATGCCGACGAAGGACAGGTTGAGGTTGATGAAGCTGGCGAACAGAGGTCGCTGAAGATTGGTCCGTCCGGCTACGGAACGGTAGAACTAGCTGAAGCTTTGGATATTCACGCCGATGATCGTCTTCGAAGAATCCGTTGGGATGCCGACGAGGCCGATGATTATGTACTGCTTCAATTCGCGCGGGATTGTGCGTAGCGCCTCCAATACGCGCACCTTGTGTTTGCCGGCAAGGGACTGATAACGGATCGACGCCACGATCAGCGCCGGCGTGCGCCGCGCAACCAATGTCGCCACGCTGTCGATGGCGACGCGCAGGACATGCATGTCGCTCAGCATGACGCCATCTTCGTCCACGCCGGGCGGCATGGCCGCTTCGCCGAGCAGCGCGCCGTCGCGGCCACTGCGTTCGGGCGTACAGATAAACGCGGATACTGCGCCAACCCGCGGCCGACATCGGCCTGTTTCTCCCCTCGTGTCTGAGACCGCTCGAACTCGGCCTGTTTCTCGGCCCTGGTCTGGGACCGCTCGAACTCAGCCTGCTTCTCCGCCCTGGTCTGAGACCGCTCGAACTCGGCCTGCTTCTCTGCCTTGGATTGGCTCTGGCCGAACTCCGCCTGCTGCTCTGCCTTGGTCTGGCTCCGGCCAAACTCCGCCTGCTGCTCGGCTTTGGTCTGGCTCTGACCGAAGTCGGTTTGCTTTTCGGGAATTGTCTCGCTCGCTGGCACCGCCGCATCCGGCCGCTTCGGCAACTCCACCGCAGCGCCACGCACCCAGGCGTCTTCGCTACCCTCGCCGCCTTCGTCGAGCTGGCCGCGCACTTTGCGAAGAATAGCATCGGTCGCACGTTGAGCATCGCCTTGGTCGGCTTCCGCAAAGGTTGCGAGATATTCGCCCTCGCCGGTTTTAACGACCTTGTCGCCGGGCCCAAGCTGGCTCTTGATCGTCTGCTCGGTCGAATCCATTAACTTGCTGCGGAAGGACGACCACAGCTTGGACAATCCGGTCTTCGCCGCGTTCAGGTTGACGATCTTGATTTTTCGCCGCTGATCGCGCCGATTTTAGGCCGGCTTGGCGTGCGATTTCAGCGCGCCCGGAATCGGCCGGCGCAGGCGTTGCGGTTGCTGTCGCAACCGGCGCCGTCGATGGCGCTGTCGCCGGCTTCGGCTTGGGCTTGTTGGACGGCTCATCAGACGTCAGAAAACTGAAGACGCGCGATACGACGCCGCCGGATTCGGGTTTTTTCGACATATTCTCCTGATCCCCAGGTAGTCCACGGGGGTAAGGTCACTCTAAAGAGACCGGCATCGAATCGCAATTGGGGCAATTGACCCAGACGCGCCTGGGCCCCAGATTGCGCGCCCGCCGAGGAGTTCGCCGCATGACATCACCGCCGATCGTCCGCGCCGACGGCCCCGCCCTGGCCCGGGCCGCGGCGCTACTGCGCGCCGGCCGGCTGGTCGCGTTCCCTACGGAGACGGTCTATGGCCTTGGCGCCGACGCTACGAGCGATACGGCGGTGGCGGCCGTCTATGCCGCCAAAGGCCGGCCGACCTTCAACCCTTTGATCGTTCACGGCGCCGACGCCGAGAGCCTACGCCGCCTCGTCAGGTTCGACGACCGCGCCGATCTTCTGGTGGCTCGGCTGTGGCCGGGGCCTTTGACGCTGGTGCTCCCGCGCCAGCCGAATTGTCCGGTATCGCTGCTGGCCGGCGCCGGGCTGGATACGCTGGCCGTGCGCATGCCCGCGCGGGAAGACACGCGGGACCTGATCCGCCTGTTCGACCGCCCCATCGTTGGTCCCAGCGCCAATCCCTCCGGCCGGGTTAGCCCGACGACCGCCGCCCATGTCGCCGACGATTTCGACGATACCGTTCTTGCCCTCATCCTCGATGGCGGCCCATGCCCGGTCGGCCTCGAATCGACCGTCCTCGACTTATCCCGCCCACAGGCGGCGCTGCTTCGTCCGGGCGGTATGACTCTCGCAGAGATCGAGGCCATGATCGGGCCCGTGGCGCTTCCCGATAGCGATCCAGAACAGCCAATGCGCTCCCCCGGCATGCTCGCCAGTCACTATGCGCCGTCACTACCCCTGCGCCTCGACGCGATCGACGTCCGCGCCGACGAGGCACTGCTTGCCTTCGGAGCCCGCGTACCGCCTGGCGCCGCCACGATGCTCAATCTCAGTACCTCCGGCGATCCGATGGAGGCCGCGACCAATCTCTTCGCCATGTTGCGCGCTCTGGACCGCCCGGACCTGGCCGGTATCGCGGTCATGTCAGTCCCGGATGAGGGGTTAGGCCAGGCGATCAACGACCGACTGCGTCGTGCCGCCGCGCCGCGCGGCTAGGCCGGGGGCTAGGCTTGTCCGCCCCAGGCAAAGGCGCTACATCCTAGCCATGCCAGGAGACAACCCGACATGACCGTCGCCCATGCGCCCCGCCGGCCCGATCGCGCTGCCATATTCGCAAGGATGCGCGATATCGTCGGCCCCAAGGGCTGGATCGACGGTGCTGCTGACATGGAACGTTATGTGACGGAAGAGCGTGCCATGTATCGCGGCCAAGCCAGCGCTGTGGTGCGCCCCGCTTCAACCGCTGAGGTCGCCGCTATCGTTGCCGCCGCCGCCGAGGCCGGCATCGGCATTGTGCCCCAGGGCGGCAATACCAGCCTGTGCGGCGGCTCCGTGCCCGGCCCGGGCGATGAACAGATCGTGCTCAGCCTGGGCCGCATGAATCGGGTGCGTGCCATCGATGTCATGAATTATACGATGGAGGTCGAGGCCGGTTGCGTGCTGGCCGACCTTCAGCGCGCGGCGGCGGATGCCGATCGCCTGTTCCCGCTCAGCCTGGCAGCCGAGGGCAGTTGCCAGATCGGCGGCAATCTGTCGACCAATGCGGGCGGCACCGGCGTGCTGCGCTACGGCAATGCGCGCGATCTCGTGCTCGGCCTGGAGGTCGTGCTGCCCGATGGCAGCGTGATCGACGGACTCGGCCGGCTGCGCAAGGACAACACGGGTTACGATCTGCGCCACCTGTTCTGCGGTGCCGAGGGCACGCTGGGCATCATCACGGCCGCCGTACTCAAGCTGTTCCCCAAGCCCCGGGACCAGCGCACGGCCCTGATCGCGCTGCCCGACATCGCGTCCGCCGTGCCGTTGCTTGCCAAGGCCAGGGCGGCGACCGGCGATGCCGTCACGGCGTTCGAGTATATCGACCGGATCTGCCTGGATTTCGTGTTCAAACACACGCCCGACACGGTCGATCCCTTGGCCCAGCGCTATCGGCACTATCTTCTAATGGAGCTGACCACGACGGCGGACGGCGACGCATCGCTCGGCGAGCGCTTCGAGGCGCTGATGGAACAGGCGCTGGCGGACGGCCTGATCCTGGATGCCGCAGTCGCCCAGAACGAGGCGCAGAGCCGACAACTCTGGAAGCTGCGGGAATCGATCCCGGAAGCGCAGAAGCACGAGGGCGCCAGCATCAAGCACGATATTTCGGTGGCGGTCAGCCGCGTGCCCGAGTTCATTACGCGTGCCACCGATCTCGTCGAGCGCGCGCTGCCCGGTTTGCGCGTCGTCGCCTTCGGCCATGTCGGCGACGGCAATGTTCATTTCAACCTTAGCCAACCCATCGGCGCCGATGGCGCAATCTTCGCGGCCGAGCGGCCGGGGCTCAATAGCATCGTCCACGAGTTGGTCCATGAGATGGGCGGCAGTTTCAGCGCTGAGCACGGTGTCGGCCAGCTCAAGCGCGGCGAACTCGTGCGCTACAAATCGGCAGCTGCGGTGGACGTCATGCGTCGGATCAAGGCGGCGATCGATCCGCAGAACATCATGAACCCGGGCAAGGTTCTCTAAATGACCGGCTACGCCGCCCCCGTTCAGGACATGCGGTTCGCGCTGGAGGAAGTGGCCGGCCTCGCCGAACTCGCCGGTTTGCCCGGCTGGGATCAAGCCGAGCCGGATTTGATCGCCAGCGTGCTGGAGGAAGCCGGTAAGCTCGCCCGCGATGTGATCGCGCCGATCAACCGGAGCGGCGATATCGAAGGGGCGCGGCTGGAGAATGGCATCGTGCGTATGCCCCGGGGCTTTAGGGAAGCCTATGCCCAGTTCATCGCCGGGGGCTGGAACGGCCTGCCCTTCGCCGAGGACATTGGCGGCCAGAATTTGCCCTGGGCGGTATCGTGCGCGGTTCAGGAGATCTGGCAGGCGGCCAATTTGTCGTTCGGCCAGTATCCGTTGCTAACCCAGGGCGCCATCGAGGCGCTGTCGCGGCATGGTTCGCCGGAGCAGAAGAAACTCTATCTGTCCAAGATGGTTGCCGGCGTGTGGAACGGCACCATGAACCTGACCGAACCCCAGGCCGGCACCGATCTCGGCGCGCTGCGCACCCGCGCCGTGCGCGCCGACGGCCATTATCGCATCACCGGCCAAAAGATTTTCATCACCAATGGCGACACCGACCTGACGGAAAACACCATCCATTTGGTTCTGGCGCGCCTGCCCGACGCGCCTGCCGGGGTCAAAGGCATCTCGCTATTCGTGGTGCCCAAGCTGATGGTCGAGGCGGATGGGCGGATGGGCTCGCGCAACGATCTGCGCGTGGTGTCGCTCGAACACAAGCTCGGCATTCGTGCCAGCCCAACCTGCGTTATGTCCTACGGCGACAATGGCGGTGCCGTCGGCACGCTGGTGGGCGAGGAAGGCCGCGGGCTGGAATACATGTTCACCATGATGAACAACGCCCGGCTCTCCGTCGGCATCCAGGGCGTGGCCATGGGCGAGCGCGCCTATCAGCAGGCCCGCGCCTACGCGCGCAGCCGCGTGCAGAGCCGCGAACTCGGCAGCCGCGACGTCGCGCCCGCCGCCATCATCCGCCATCCCGACGTACGGCGCATGCTGATGACCATGAAAGCGCAGACCGAGGCCAGCCGCGCCCTCGCCTACTACGCCGCCAGCGCGCTCGACCGGGCCAAGGCGCTGCCCGACGCGGCCGGGCGCGCGCGCGCCCAGGCGACGGCAGATCTTTTGATCCCCGTGGTCAAGGCCTGGTCGACCGATCTCGGTTTCGAAATCGCGTCCACCGGCGTGCAAATCCATGGCGGCATGGGCTTCATCGAGGAGACCGGCGCCGCCCAGCACCTGCGCGATGCGCGCATTACCATGATCTACGAAGGCACCAGCGGCATCCAGGCGAACGACCTGCTCGGCCGCAAACTGATGCGCGACAAGGGCGTGGCGGCGGCTGGCGCCATCGCCCAGTTCCGCACCACGGCCGACCGGCTTGCCACCGGCCCCGGCGACGATCTCGCCACGATCCGGCGCCACCTGATAGCGGGTATCGATACCCTCGAACGCGCGACGGCATGGCTGATCCAGACTTGGGGCGACGACGTCCGCCGCGCCAGCGCGGGCGCAACGCCCTATCTACGCATGATGGGGATCGTGGCCGGTGGCTGGGTCATGGCGATTTCAGCGCTCGCGGCGACGGAGCGGCTCAAGCGCCGCAATGGCGACGCCGCGTTTCTCGAAGCCAAGCTGATCACGGCCCGCTTCTATGCCGAGCACATCCTGTCCCAAGCGAACGCGCTACTGACCCCGATCATGGAGGGCGGTGGCACGGTGATGGCGCTCGACGAGGATCAGTTCTAGGCCTGCCAGGGGAGCGTACCTGGCGGCAAACGGCGCTGAAACGCCTGGGCCAGCAACATCAAACCGATCGTGGCCAGCACGGTCAGCACCGCGACCGCGGCGGCGTAGGTCGATTCCCCCGATTGTTCCAGCGAGAACACGACGACGCCTAGGGTTTCGGCACCGCTCGACCACAGCAACGCCGAGACGGTCAATTCGTTGAATGCGGTTAGGAACACGAGCAAACCGCCTGCCGCCGCTGCCGGCGCCACCAGGGGCATCACGACGGTGACAAGGCGCGTCAGGAATCCGGCACCCAGGATGATGGCGGCTTCCTCATAGGTCCGCTCGGCCTGTTGCATGCCCGCGATTGCCGGTTTGAGCGCCAAGGTTAGGAAGCGCGACAGATAGGCCGCCAGAATGATCCAGACCGTGCCATAGAGCCCCCAACCCAGCAGGGGCAGCGGCTTGAGGAAGATCAGGATGCAGGCGATGGCCAACACCACGCCGGGCAGCGCATACGTGCATTCCGCCGCGACGGCTAGCAAGCGTAAGCCTCGCGCGCCGCGCCAGACGATGAAATAGGCAAGCGGCACCGCCACCAGCGCCAGCAGCACGGCCGCGCCGCCGGCCAACAGGATGCTGTTGCGGAAGGCGCGGATTGTCACGGCATGGTCGAACAGGACGAAGGCATAGTTGGCCATCGTCGCCGTGGCGGCCGTCAGCTTGACGCCGATGGCACCCGTGACCGAAGTGGCGACCAGCGCGCTCAGGGGCAGGACCAACACGAAAAACACGATGGCCCAGCACAGCACCTCCGCCGGCAGACGCCAGGGTCCGAGCGCATAAGGTTTAGGACCGCTAACCCCGCTGGCGCGCACATCGCTGCCCCGCCCCATCCAGCCCTGGACCGCGAGCCCGACCACCGCGATGGTGCCGAGCACGAGGGAAAGCGCCGCCGTTTCTGATAGCGCGCTCGGCCCCAGGCCGGCGAGCCGCTGGTAGATCAGCGTGGTCAGCACGGTATAGCGGCCGGGAATCCCGAGTAGAGCAGGAATGCCGAAATTGCCGATGGCGGAAACGAACGCAAGCGCCGTGCCCGCGATCAGAGCGGGTGCCAGAAGCGGCAACACCACCGTGGTCATCGCCTGAATGCGCCCGGCGCCAGCGGCGTGCGCCGCCTCTAACAGATCGGCCGGCAAGCGGCGCAACCCGGCCCGCACGGCAAGAAACACCAAGGCCGCGTGCTGAATACCGAAGAGAAGGATAATGCCCTCGGCGGAGTAGAGCGGATTGCGCGTACCCGGCGGCGGCGCCAACCCTAGCGTTTGAAGCAGCGCGCTCGACGGCCCCAGCACCTGCAACCATGCCAGCGCGGTTACCTGGGGCGCAATCATCAGGGGCAGGATCAGACAGAGGGTGAGTGCCGGTTTGGCCCGCACATCGGTGAGGCCGACGATCAACGCCGTCGTAGCGCCGATCACGAGCGACAATACGGTACCCGCGGTCGATACCGTCAGCGTATTACCGAGCGCGCGCCAGGTCGAAGGCGCATCGAGCACGCGGGCAAGCGCATCGAGGCTGGGAACGCCGCCTGCGCTCAACCCTTCCGCCAGGAGGCGGCCGAGCGGCCACAGGCAGACGATGGCGACGAAGCCGGCGAGCAAGCCGTAGAGCAGCGCGGGTTCCGCGCGCCTGAGCCGCCGGCCAAGCCCCGGGTCGATCCGTCCGGCGCGAACCGTCACCCGCCGAATAGCTCGGTGAACCGCCGCTTGTTGGCCGCGTCCGTTTCGATCACAGCCTTGATGTCGATCGGCATGATCTTGACGTCGGAGGTCTTGGGGAATCCGGCGGGCGGGTCGACCTCTTTGTGACCAGGCAGAAATCCTTGGCGAGCCGCGAGCTGCTGCCCATCCTTGGACAACAGAAACGCGACGAAGGCCTTGGCCGCGGCCGGGTTCTTGGCGCTCCTGAGGATGGCGACCGGCTCGGTCACGGCAGTCACGCCCTCGGCCGGGAACACGAAATCGACCGGGCTGCCCTTGGCCTTCGCGTCGATCGCCATGAACTCGACGATCACGCCATACATCTTCTCGCCGCGACGCACGGCGTTGGCGACGGCACCGTTGCCTTGGACCGCGACCGCGCCGTTCTGAGACAGCGCCTTGTAGTAATCCCAGCCCAAGCCAGGCGCGGCTGTCAGCGCGCCCATATGGATGGCGGCGGCACCGGAATAGAGCGGGCTCGGCATGATGACCTGGCCCTTGGCGGCGGGGTCGGCCAGATCCTTCCACGAGGTCGGTTTCTTGGCCCCAGTGTTGTACATGATCCCGGTGGTGATCAGCTTGGTGCCGAAATAGGTGCGGTCCCGGTCATAGGCAGCGGCGGGATATGCCGCCAGATCGGCCTCGGGGAATGCGAGCAACCGGTCCTGGGCCTTGAGCGCTTCCATGGTCACGGCGTCGGCGACGAACAACAGGTCGGGCCGGGGATCGCCCGCAGCGAACTCGGCTTGCAGCTTGTTCATCACCTCGGTCGTGCCAGAGCGGAAGATATCGACCTCGACGCCGGGATGCTTGGCACGGAAGGCGGCCACGGTTTCGGCCGCGATCTTATCGGGCTGCGAGGTATAAAGCGTGATCTTGCCCGATTGGGCGACGGCCGCGCCGGACAACGCGAACGCGAGTCCGCAGGCGGCCATCGCGCGCAAGATGATCGATGTCATGACTGTCCCCCCTCGAAGACCGCGGTTCCCAAAATCCCAATCAACCGCTGCCGGGTTGACGCGACAATACCTTAGGACCACGAAGCTGACCCGTAAAGATTTCGTTATCGCTATTGTTATCGAAGTTGCTTGGGCTGAATAGGTCGCCGATGGCGCCGCGCACCAAGCGCTTCAGGCGCGGGTCGGCCGCGTTGGCAATTGTTCCCGTCACGGCGCGCACGCCTGCGATCAGCTTCCGATCGTTGCAGAAACTCGCCATCAACTCAGTGCCCGAACCGGGAGCGACCGCAACGATAGCGTCCGGGCTCTCGCAGGCGTCGCGGACATTGGCGCCGGCCGGCGGATTGAACATGACGACCAGCCGCCAGTCTGGCCGGCCCGCCGCCGCGGCATCGGCGGTAAATTTGACTCGAATCGGCACGGCAGCATCCGACTCCGCCGCGACCATGCCGGCAATCCCGGGATCGCCGAACGGGTTGTTGAGCAGGCGAACATGGATCGGCCCGGCCCCCCCGGCATAGCCCAGGAAACCGACGATGATTTGTCCGGTATAACCGAAGGAATAGCGCATGGTGGACACCAAATCGCCACACCCCGATAGCGCGAGAAGAACGGTTGGGACGAGGATGCGCCACAAGTCCTGCCTGATACCCGGCATACAAGTTCCTCCGAAGAATTCCTCGCTCAACATAATCCAATCGCGTCACGGCGCCAAGCGGCGGGGGGTCCGCTTTTCAGGACTCACGATCCAGGGCGGGCAAGCGCTTCAACGCTCCTCCGCAGATTCTCCGCGAGCACCAGCGCGCCGCGAACCTACTCCAGGGTCGGCCCAAGCTCAGCCCCCAGATCCGGATAGCGCGCACGGCATACCACGTTCGCAACCCGATGAGCCGTTCGAGGTCGCCGGCAATAGACGGTAGCGCGGTCCAACCAGATCGGCAAGCAAGCCAAGATCATGGCTGCGCGGCGGATCAATTCCAACCGCCGCAAGCAGTCCCTTCATCAATTTCTCGACCGCCTGCTGGCAATGAAAAGCCGCAATACCGGACAATGGTGATGTCACGCCCAGAACAATCGCGGCGGCCCGCAAATCCTCATCGGCTTTCCCGATCCAGGCGCGCGCTTCGTTCCATTGCTCACGCTCACGATCGCTCATAGACAACAACGCCTTCCAAGGCGACCGCATGGGCAAAAGTGCCTGGGACCTGCGACTTTCTTTCGTAGATGGAATGCCGACAAGCGAGCAAATCGGCCGCCCCTTTGTAACTTCGGCGAGCTTCGTCCAGCGCGCGCCAATTCATCTTGTCCGCAGGCGAGTCGTCATCGAGAACGACAAGCAAATCAAAGTCGCTGTCCGGCCTAGCCTCGCCGCGGGCGGCTGAGCCGAAAAGAATCACCTTCACCGGATCGAAATAGGCAACGACCGGACCGAGCAAGGCTTCTGGAACAGTGGCGATCACCATGGGTCCTCCTCACCGAGCGAAAAGCCGATCAAAATCACCCCTGGAATAATCATATAGCCGGCGCGCAAACTCGTTGGCGTAGAACGTATCTGGCTGGAAGCGTTGCGCCTTCACCGCCATCTCAAACTGCGGCTCCTCCGTGCTAATCTCGAAAAGAACCAATCCTACCCCATAGATGGAACACAGAGCGTCGAGGCGACTCCGATCATCCGGCACGATTGAGTTAGGCATCACGACATAGGTTTTGTGCGAAAATAGCCTTTACGCGCAAGCCTGCCCGAACGCGACAATCGATTGAGTGGGATCGATCTTGATTTCAGCGGAAACGATTTCAATCTGGAACTTATAGAAATCGCTCTGCCGAGGCTTATTGATCCCAACTACGTCTGGCGTTCCCCATTTGCTCTTGAGCCTTGATCCTCCCATTACCAATGTCTCAACGACTTCTTCAACTTCTGTCTTCAGCCACTCCGAGAACGGCGCGTAGAAATCCTCTTCTAAAAACTTTGCTTTTTTCCCGCCGCTTCCCCTTCGAGTCTCTGTATCTGCCAACAGTATCTCTGGTTGAGGAATGACGTCGGCATCTGCATGCTTCTTGAGAACCCACAGCCCCTTGCTCGGCCTGACGACCTCCTTTGTCTTCGATATCAGCGTTTGAAATGCACCATGCACGGTGTTGATCGGCGTCTCAGGCGCGGAATCGTGAACCATCTTAACAAGCGCCATGTAGCGGATGCCTTGAGGCGCCTTGTCTAGATAGTCCAAGGCCCGCTCGCGTATCTGACTTACCTGTAGCTTCATGGCGAATCCCAAAACGGCCGAGATCGGGTTCCCGCTGGGGAAATAGTCGCACACCTCCGCCCCGCCAATCCAGCAGCGAAGTGTTGGCCTTACACGTCGGAAAATATACTTGTCCGCGACGGCGAACGCCGGATGCTCTCTACTGCCGCCCGATGACCGTCAGCGTTTCCTGCCCCTCGCTGGGGGGCGCGCCGCCGAGGCGCGGCGCCAGTTCATAACCCGCCGCCTTGTGGCGGAACTGCGGCAGCAGCTTGCCCGTGTCCGGATCGACCAGCAGCGTGTTGACCTGGAAGGCGGTGGCGGAATTGGCGCCCTTGTTCATGACGGTGACCGCAATGGCGGCCCGGCCGTCATAGTCGGTCTGGCTCTGGCGCAGGACTTGAACGGGATACTGCTTCTCAATCGCGGCCTTGATGTCGGCCTCGCTCATGGCCGCCTCGGCGGCGGCCGGCAGCAAGGCCGCCAGGCCGAGAAGAGTGACGGCCCTAATCGTCATGGCCGTGCCCCGGCAGGCGCTCGCCGCGCACCTCGGCAACCCAGATATTGTGGTGCTCGCGCGCCCAGTTCTCGTCCACCATACCGGTTCCCATTGCGTCGAAGGCGCCTTCCATCCCAAGCGTGCCGATATAGACATGGGCCACGATGATCGCGATGAGGGCAACGGCGACCGCGGCGTGAACGAGCTGCATGAACTGCATGTCCCGCATGCCGCCGAATTCGAACGGGAACATCAGGGCGATCCCCGTCCAGGTCAGCGCGATGCCGCCCAATACGACCGACCAGTAAAGAACCTTTTGGCCCGCGTTGAACTTGCGCGAGGGGGGATGGCTGCCGCGCGTGAACATCCCACCGCCGCGCATGATCCATTCCAGATCGTATTTGTTGGGAATGTTGTGGCCGATCCACAGCACAATCATCATCAACACGCCGAGCGCGAAGGCGAAGGCAACGTAGTTATGCGCGATCTTGCCCCACATGGAGATGGTGGCGAATGGGCCGGGACCGATTAGGGGCAGCAGAATGTAGCGGCCATAGAGCAAGTTGAGACCCGTTAGCGCCAACACGATGAATGTGGTTGCGGTCAGCCAATGAGCGAAGCGCTCGATGCCGTTGAAGCGCTCGATCGTCCGGCCGGACCAACCGTGTTCGATGCGGATGCGGCCGCGGATCACGAAGAACAGGGCGAGCAGCACGACCATGCCGAGCAGGGCCCAAGCGCCATAGGTCGACAAGGGTCCGTTGCGGATGGAGCGCCAGCTTTCGCCCTGGGATTGGATCAAACGCCCGGCCTGGGTGTCGGGAATGCTGACCTGGCCTTGGCCACCCTGGCGGATGGCGCGCCACATGGCCGCGTTGCCCTCGACATCCGTGCCAGGTTGGGTGGTGGCCGTGCCGATCTGCTGGGCGAACGCCGGAGCCACGACGACGCCCTCGCCGGCAAAGCCGAGAGCCAGTAGCAGCGACAGCGCGACCGCGCCGAACCATGTACGTGCCGTCATAATGGCCTCCCTCCTGCCGCCCGCGTCAAAACTGCTGCGTCTTGGCGCGGTCGACCAGCGCCTGTTTCTTGTCGGCCGGAACTGGGTCTTGCGGGGCGCCCAAGTAAACGCCGGGCTTGAAGCGCAAGATGCGGTCCTGCTCTTCCTCCCGGCAGGCGCCGAGCGCCAGACACGCCAGCCCAAGGGCTGCGAACGCCATCAACGATGTTCGGTTTGGCCGCATGACCTGCTCCTCCCACTCGTCCCGCACCGGCTCGACAGGCCGGCTTGCCGGGCTCGCTCTCAATCCAAGGCTGTTCACGATCGGGGGCGGCAACCCACCGCCCCCGTCGTTGACATAACCTTGTCGCGCCTCCGTCCCCGCTAGGAGCCCGACTTGGCCTGGTAGGCCGTGCCCCAACCCCATGCGCCGGAGCCGAAGCCGCGTGCAACCACACGCTCGCGATAGATCGCCGAGATGGCGTCGCCATCGCCACCCAGCAACGCCTTGGTCGAGCACATCTCCGCGCATAGCGGCAATTTGCCCTCGGCGATACGGTTACGGCCGTATTTCTTGTATTCGGCATCGGAATGGGCTTTTTCGGGGCCGCCAGCGCAGAAGGTGCACTTATCCATCTTGCCGCGGCTACCGAAATTGGAGGCCTGCGGATATTGCGGCGCGCCGAAGGGACAGGCGTAGAAGCAATAACCACAGCCGATGCACAGATCCTTGTTGTGCAGCACGATGCCTTCGTCGGTGGTGTAGAAGCAATCGACGGGGCAGACGGCCTTGCAGGGCGCGTCGGAACAATGCATGCAGGCGACCGAGATGGAGCGCTCGCCGGGCTTGCCGTCATTGATGGTGACGACGCGGCGTCGGTTCACGCCCCACGGCACCTCGTGCTCGTTCTTGCAGGCGGTGACGCAGGCGTTGCACTCGATGCAGCGCTCGGCGTCGCAAAGGAATTTCATGCGGGCCATGGTTCGGACTCCTTACGCTTTCTCGATACGGCAGAGGGTGACTTTGGTTTCCTGCATCTGGGTCACCGAATCGTAGCCATAGGTGGTTGCGGTGTTGGCAGCCTCGCCCAGCACATAGGGGTCGGCGCCGGCGGGATACCGATCGCGCAGGTTCTTGCCCATCCAATGGCCGCCGAAATGGAACGGCATGAAGGCGACGCCCTTGCCGACCCGTTCGGTGATCATCGCCTTGACCTTCAGCCGCGTATCCGCACCGTTCGGCGAATGCACCCACACCATCTGGCCGTCCTTGATGCCGGCCTGGTTGGCGTCGAACGGGTTGATCTCGACGAACATGTCCTGCTGCAACTCGGCGAGCCACGGATTAGACCGAGTCTCGTCACCGCCGCCCTCGTATTCGACCAACCGTCCCGAGGTCAGGATGATCGGGAACTCCTTCGACACGTCCTTGGCCTGGATGCTCTTGTAGAGCGTGGGCAGGCGATTGAAGCTCTTACGGTCGTCCCAGGTCGGGTACTTCTCGACCAGATCGCGCCGCGTCGTGTAAAGCGGCTCGCGATGCAAAGGCACTGGGTCCGGGAAGTTCCACGCCACGGCACGGGCCTTGGCATTGCCGAACGGCGCGCAGCCATGCTTGATCGCCACCCGGATGATGCCGCCGGACAAATCGTTCGCCCAGGACACGTTATCGGGAGCGCTGCCGCCGACCCGGTTGATCGCGGCCATCTCGGCTTCCGTCAGATCCTTGTCCCAGCCGAGCTTCTTGAGCACGCCCAGGGTGAACTGAGGATAGCCGTCCTTGATCTCCGAACCGACATTGTAGGCGCCGTCGGCCAGCAGGTTCTCACCGTTCCGCTCAACCCCGAACAGGTTGCGGAAGGCGAGCCCGCCCTCGGCCACCGGCTTGGAATTGTCGTACAGGTTCGGCGTGCCCGGATGCTTCATCTCCGGCGTGCCCCAACACGGCCAAGGCAGACCATAGAACTCGCCATCGCACGGCCCGCCATTGGCGCGCAGTGTCGTGCGATCGAAGGTCGCCTGGTTGTCCAAGTGCTTCTTCAGGCGGTCGGCCGAGATGCCGGAATAGCCGATCGTCCACACGCCGCGATTGATCTCGCCGAGAATGGATTCCGGCAACGGCACGGTGCCGTCGACCTTGATGTTCTTAAACATCTCCTTCTCGTAGCCGAACTTCTTGGCGAAGAGATAAGCGATCTCGTGGTCCGATTTCGACTCGAACAGAGGCTTCATGATCTGGTAGCCCCATTGGAGCGAGCGGTTCGACGCGGTGCGCGAGCCGTCGATCTCAAGCTGGGTGCAAGCGGGCAGCAGATAGACCCCGTCCTTACGGTCGTGCATGACCGCGGTCATGGTCGGATAGGGATCGATCACCACCAGCAGGTCGAGCTTGTCCATGGCCTTCTTGAAGTCGGGCAAGCGAGCCTGAGAGTTCGGCGCGTGGCCCCAATAGACCATGGCCTTCAGACTATCGGGCTGATCGATATTCTCCTTCGCCTCGAGCACGCCATCGGCCCAGCGAGAGACCGGGATGCCCGGCTTCTCCATATGCTTGTCGTCCTTGAAGCGGCCCTTGAGGTAGTCGACCGAGACGTCCCACACCCGCGCCCAATGGGCCCAGGCGCCAGGGACTAAGCCGTAATAGCCGGGCAAGGTGGAGACATCGAGGCCGAGGTCGGTGGCGCCCTGCACATTGTCATGGCCGCGGAAGATGTTGGTGCCGCCACCGGCGACGCCGACATTGCCGAGCGCCAATTGCAGCACACACAGGATGCGCGTGTTGTTGTTGCCGACATGGTGCTGAGTCACGCCCATGCACCAGATCACGGTGCCGGGTTTGTTGGTCGCCATGGTGCGCGCGACGCGCAGAAGCTGCGAGCCGGGCACGCCGGTGACGCGCTCGACTTCCTCCGGCGTCCACTTGGCAGCTTCGGCCTTGATCTGGTCCATACCCCACACGCGCTTGCGGATGAATTCCTTGTCTTCCCATCCGTTGGCGAAGATGTGGTGCAGGATGCCGTGGATCAGGGGCACGTCGGTGCCCGGGCGGAAGCGCACATACTCCGTCGCATGGGCGGCCGTGCGCGTAAAGCGCGGGTCGCACACGATCAGGGGCGCGCCATTCTGCTCCTTGGCCTTCAACAGATGAAGCAGCGAGACCGGATGAGCCTCGGCCGGATTGCCGCCGATCAGGAAGATCGCGCGACTGTTATGAATGTCGTTGTACGAGTTGGTCATCGCGCCGTAGCCCCAAGTCTGGGCCACGCCGGCGACCGTGGTCGAATGGCAAATGCGCGCTTGGTGATCGACGTTGTTGGTGCCCCAGAAGGCGGCGAATTTGCGGATCAGATAGGCTTGCTCGTTAGAGAATTTGGCCGAACCGAGCCAGTACACCGAGTCGGGTCCCGATTTCTGCCGGATATCCAGCATCTTGTCGCCGACCTCATTGATTGCCTGATCCCAGCCGATCTTCTGCCACTTGCCACCGACCAGCTTCATCGGACTCTTCAGCCGGCGCTCGCCATGAGCGTGCTCGCGGATGGCGGCACCCTTGGCGCAATGGGCGCCCAGATTGAACGGGCTGTCGAAGCTCGGCTCCTGGCCGATCCACACGCCGTTGACCACCTCGGCGGTGACCGTGCAGCCGACCGAGCAATGGGTACAGATGTTCTTGACCAGCTTGACCGCGCCGGAATTGGCGGCTGCGGTCGCGGCGTCGGCCTGACCGACCAGCCCGGCCTTGAGGCCGGCGGCAGCGGCAAGACCGCTCGCGGCGAGGCCGGAACGCTTCAGGAAGCTACGACGATCGATCGCCGCGCCGGTCAAGGCAGTCAGCGCCTTCGTCATGCGTGGGCCGGCGGCCGACCCGTTGCTCTTTTTGGTGAGCATCAGATGTCTCCTTGCTCTCGAATGACGCTAGAAGCGCGACAGCGCGTAAACGCGCTTGACGTGGTCGGTCTCGCGGTAGCCCGCCGAAGAACCTTCCGTGCCCGGTTGGGCCTGGGCCTTGGGCGCGCTCAGTCCAAGGGCGGCCACGCCGGCTGCCGTCGCGCCGACCGTGGCTGTGCGAAAGAACGCGCGGCGCGCGATCTGTTTCGATTTCGGTTTGTCCTGCATGGGTCAATCTCCCTATCCAAAACGACGCGACCTGGCAGCCTTAAGCCGCCATGTCGAATGCCTGCGTTTCCACGTCCATGAACAGCCGGCCCAGGCGGCCGACCGGCATGAAGAAAACGGCCGATTTCGCGCCCTCCAAATCCTGGAAGAAGCGGTGAGCCCATGAGCCGAGATGGGCGTCGAAAAAGCGGCGTTGGGCAGCCAGATCGACCGGCCGGCCATAGGCCCCGGTGATCAGGCACGCCATCGCCTCGCACAGCGCGGCCATGTGGTCTTCCGATTGATGGCTATCCGCCGCACCCGCCAGGCCCAACCGCGCCAGATCGCCGCGCAACGCCGCCAGCGGTTTTTCGTGCAGGAAGCCGGTGAGGTAATAGGAACTGAAGGGCGTCAACTCGCCCTGGGGCATGCCGATGAACAGGGCATGGAATTCTTCCGCCGCCGCTTCGGCGCCAGTCTGTCGCGCGACCGCGGCCAACGCATTCAACGTCTGACCGAAGGGCGAGCCGTCGCCTTGGAGCGCGCGGACCACACCCAGCGTCTCGCCATCGGGTGGGCTCGCCAATAGTCGCGCCAGCAGGCGATAGCACTGGGCGCGCAACAAGTCTTCCTCGGCCACGTCGGCATTGTCGGCTGCTTGTAGCGGCGATTGGGTCAGGAAAAAATCATTGGGCTGCACGGCACCGCCCGTTGCCTCGACGATCTTGGCAATGGTTTCTGGTTCCGGGACGGTTTCGCCATTGGCGAGGCGGGTTACGGTCGACACGGCACGACCGATGCGTGCCGCAAACTGCGACGCCGTCATTCCCTCCCTCGCAAAGTATTCTTTAAGTTTCATACCCGCCAAGCTTGCATCGGGCGCGATGCAGCGTCAAGCCCCATGCATGGCTTGCAAGACGGCTTAAAGCTTAGAAAAATAACAAAGTTCCTGTGGCCATTGTCGATAGCCACGGGATGAACGGAAATCAGCCCGATTTTGCCGGGTCTGTCACCGGTAGAGGTGCGACGGCAACCGAAATCGGAACCTCGGGCACCGCCATTGGCGGCAATTCGGCAACAGGCTCCGTGGCAGTCGCCACCGCGGCGGGCGCTGGCATCGCCTCCGATTCGCCGGGCGCAGTCGGGGCCTTCTTTTCATCCTCGGGTAGCACCATGCCGCGACCCACCTGGTACAAAGTCTTCACCGCCTCGGTCAGCACGGGCATGGTGTAGTCGAGGTTATGGATGTCCAACGGATCGGGATTGGCCAGAAACGGATCGCTCGCCCATATCTTCCGCAGCGCCAGGTTTTTCAGATCTTCCGGCACGCCCTCTTGAAGAAAAGCCGATATGTCGGACTTCATAGTCAGGCCATCGATTGGCGGTAAATCCTCCGCCCGGATCGCCAGCTTTGGCGGATTGGCCTCGTCAGACTTTGCCGGTAGGTGGGGAACCGGTGCCGGTTCGACCGCAACGGCCGGCGGCGCAGGTTTCACCTGCGCCCGCTTCAGGCGCGACCATCGCCCGAGAAAGCCATCCTCGCTCATGATCCACCCCGCCCTGGCCCCTGTCCAGGCATGCCGCCCTTGCGCGGATCGTAAGGCTTGCGCTGACGCTTATAGACCGGCGCCTCGACATGGTGGGCGTCGATGAAGCGATCGACCCAGGCTTGAACCGGTTCGGGCATGACGACGGTGTCGACCAGGTCTTCTCCCGTGTCGAGGTAGATCTGGGCCTCGTCCGGTGCGATCGTGGCAAGAACGGGGTGATAGGCGAGTTCGCCGGCGCTCTCGCTCTTGCGCAGAACCACGTAAACCTGGGGCCGGCCGGTCATCATATTGTCGCGATAGCTAGCGGTGTGGCGGCGATGCAATTCGATCGGCAGGAGGCCGGCATAAAATCGCGCCCAGCCCTCGCCCTGCTCCAGCAATCTGCCGAAATCCAGGCTCTCCGGCGGATCGAGCACGACAGCGGCCGTGCTCCAGCCGAATTCTTGCCACGGATTGGTTAGCTTGCGCCGCTCGACGACGATGCCGATAGGCAAGTGCTCACTGAACGCCATCGGCATTCAAGTCTAAGCCGCTAAAACAAACTAAGGGATCTCGATTCACTTTCCCTCTTCGTGCTTGGCGATGCGGCATTTGATGCGCTCGCGCTCGCCTTCGACGATGATTTTTTAGCCGATCGGGATGTTGACGTTGCATTTATCCCGGTCATCCAGCTTGACCGATATTTCAACCGAGATGCTGCGCAGCTTCTCGAAGGTCGCCGGAAACGGCACGCGGATGCACTTGCCGGCATTGGCTTTGGGCAGCTCGGCCTGCTTCATCGTGTGTTCCCAATTGCAGACGCGGTAGTAGACGGGAACGGCAACCTCGTTCTGGACAAAAATGAGATCTGTTGGGCCTGCTAGCGGGCCCTGACCGCCTTTGCGGCGCTCGTCGCGGCATTCCTCAACCTTCTTCTGGGCGAATGCTTGGCTGGAATCGATCGCGCCGACGATCAACGCGCTCAAGACGGCTAAGGCCATAAAGACGTATCGCATTTTACCCTCGAGGGGATATTGTTGCTTAAGGCAGAAATATTTTAGCAGTTCCCATCAGCCATGGCCATGGGCCATGTTTGACTAGCATTTGATTCAAGTCGCGAATTTGGCCGGAGGGGTCCCAATTTCCCTTGCCAGCAGCCGCTCCGCCTGAACCAAATCCTCCGGCCTGTTGGTATTGAAGAAGGGATCGACGGGTTCGGCGGCAAAACCGACCTGGACCAGCCGATAGCGCGCGGTCCATGCATCGACCTTGCGTATCTCGTCCTCGACGAGCGCGCGGCGCAGTGCTTCGCGCAAGCGGACCGGCCACAGGCCGAACACGGGGTGGGCCTGGCCACCAGACGCGGCACAGGCCAGATCGGCGCCGGAGACGACGGCATCGCTCAGGCGTGCGACCAGATCGAGCGGCAGGAACGGCGCATCCGTGGCGAAGCTGGCGACATGGCTGGCCGCGGGCACGGCGAGTGCCGCCCAATCCAACCCGGCGAGCACGCCGGCAAGGGGGCCGACGAAGCCCGCGACGCTATCGGCGACCACGGGAAGCCCGTAATCGGCGAAACGCGCGGCATCGCCATTGGCATTGACGGCGAGCGCCGCCACCTGGGGCTGGGCGCGCTCGACGATGCGGGCAAGGATGGTGCGACCGCCGAGCAGGCGCAGGCATTTGTCGCCGCCGCCCATGCGCCTGGACTGACCGCCGGCGAGCAGAATGCCGGCGACGATCACGGCCGCCGGCCGAAGCGGCGGCTAATTCCCATCGTCGTCCGCACCGGCCTTGCGCGCGTGGCGGACGCCCTCCTCCGCCACCGCGTGGGGATCGGCGTCGTAGATAATGCGGTGCTGGCCCGAGAGCGCGATGAAACGCTTGCCCTTGGCGCGCCCGATCAGGGTGAGCCCGGCCTGGCGCGCCAGCTCGACGCCCCAGGCCGTGAAGCCGGAGCGCGAGATCACGATCGGGATACGCATCTGCACCGTCTTGATCACCATCTCCGAGGTCAGCCGCCCCGTGGTATAGAAAATCTTGCCCTGGGCCGGGATGCGGTTGAGGAACATATAGCCCGCGATCTTGTCGATCGCGTTGTGCCGGCCGACATCCTCCATGTAGATCAACGGCCGGTCCTCCTCGCACAACACGCAGCCATGGATGGCGCCGGCCTCGAGATAAAGGCTCGGCGTCGTGTTGATCTTCTTCGACAGCGCGTAGATCCACGACGTCTTCAACCGCGAGTCCTCGGGCAGCTTGATCTCGTCGAACTTCTCCATGAGGTCGCCGAACGCGGTGCCCTGGGCGCAGCCCGAGGTCAGCGTTTTCTTCTTCAGCTTGTCCTCGAAATTGGTCCGCCCGGCCGTGCGCACCACCACGGTGTCGATCTCGGCGTCGAAATCGATGGCGGTGATCGCGTCGTCCGCCTTGAGCATGTTCTGGTTAAGCAGATAGCCCACGGCCAGGCAATCCGGGTAATCGCCGATCGTCATCATGGTGACGATCTCCTGGCCGTTGAGATAAAGCGTCAACGGCCGCTCCATCGGCACCGAGGTCTCGATAGCCTTGCCCTCGTGATCGGTGCCGGCGACGCGCTGGGACAGCCGCGGATCGGCCGGGTTGGGCGCGATGAGGAAGTCGGTGGCGGCGGGTGCGAGGGGCATGGGAGGAATATGGGGGCGAGCCCGAAAGATCGCAATCCATCTCATCGACGATCATCTCCATTGCGCATCGCGCAAGAATTGCCCTTGCGCAGCGCGCAAGAGAAGCGCCGAACGAGATCAGTCGAAAAAATAACGGCCGCCAACCGAATTCCCGTCAGTTCTCGATGGACATCACACCGCGCGTTCGGTTGATTTCATCGCGCCATGTCCGATCTCACCGCCGCCTTCGCCAGCGCCCTCGTCTTCGGCCTCGATGCCGATCTCGGCCGGATCGTGCTGCTGTCGCTGCGCGTGAGCCTCAGCGCCGTCGCGATTGCCGCAATCATCGGCCTGCCCTTGGGTGCCGCGCTCGCCGTGTTCCGCTTTCCCGGAAGGCGCGCGATCGTCATCGCCGTCAACGCCATGATGGGGCTGCCGCCTGTTGTGGTCGGGTTGATCGTTTATCTCCTGCTGTCGCGCGCGGGGCCGTTTGGCGTGTTCGGGCTGCTGTTCACGCCCACCGCCATGATCATCGCCCAGGCCATTCTGATCGCGCCGCTGATCGCCGCGCTGGCGCGCCAGCTCGTGGAGGACATGTGGGCGGAGTACGAGGAGCAATTGCGCTCGCTCGGCGCCGGGGCCGGCCGCGCGCTGTGGACGCTGTTGTGGGACGGCCGGTTCTCGCTCCTGACCGTCGTACTCGCCGGCTTCGGACGCGCCATCGCCGAGGTCGGCGCGGTCATGATCGTGGGCGGCAATATCGACCAGGTCACGCGCGTGATGACGACCGCGATCGCACTGGAAACCAGCAAGGGCGATCTGGCCCTCGCGCTGGGCCTCGGCATCATCCTGATCGCGCTGGCGCTCGCCATCAACGCCACCGCCTTCTCCATCAATCTCGTGCTGCGCGAGCGCCAGGGATGAGCCGCATCTTGCCGCTCCGGCTCGAACGCGTCGGCTACGCTGCCGGCGGCAAGACGTTGGTCCATGACCTCGATGTCATGTTCGAGGAGGGGCCGCGCACGGTCATCCTGGGGCCCAACGGCGCGGGCAAGAGCCTGACGCTGCGGCTGTGTCATGGGCTGATCCAGCCGACGACCGGCCGAATAGTCTGGCAAGGTGCCGCCTCGGCCAGCGCGCAGCGGCGGCAAGCCATGGTGTTCCAGCGCCCGGTCATGCTGCGCCGCTCGGTCGCGGCCAATGTGGATTACGCGCTGGCGCTGGCCGGCGTGGCGGCGGCGGAGCGGCGCGCGCGCATTGCCGACGCGCTAGAGCAGACCCGGCTCGCCGACCTGGCCGACCGGCCCGCCCGCGTGCTCTCGATCGGCGAACAGCAGCGCCTCGCGCTGGCGCGGGTGTGGGCGCTCCAGGTCGAGATCGTGTTCCTGGACGAACCGACCGCCAGCCTCGATCCCGGCGCGACGCGCGCGGTCGAGGCGATCGTCAACGCCATGGACGCCGCCGGCACCAAGATCGTCATGACCACCCACGATCTCGGCCAGGCCCGGCGCATGGCCGACGAAATTCTGTTCCTGCATCAGGGTCGGCTGATCGAACGCGCGCCGGTCGACGAATTCTTCGCCCGCCCGCGCACGCGCGAGGCCCAAGCCTTCGTGCGTGGCGAACTGTTACCGATCTGAGAGGGATCGATGGTCCGACGCACCCTGCTGATCGCTGCCCTGCTCATTGTTGCGCTGCCTACCGCCGCCGCCGACCGCTTCATCACGGTCGCCTCCACCACGTCGACCCAGGATTCCGGGTTGTTCGGCCACATCCTGCCGCTCTTCCGGGCCAAGACCGGCATCGAGGTGCGCGTGGTGGCGCTGGGCACGGGCCAGGCGATCAAGCTCGCCGAGCGCGGCGACGCCGACGTGTTGCTCGTCCACCACAAGCCCTCGGAAGAAAAATTCGTCGCCGATGGCTTCGGCGTGAAGCGCCTGGATGTCATGTATAACGACTTCGTCCTGATCGGCCCAACCGCCGATCCTGCCGGCATCAAGAATGGGCGCGATATCGCCGCTGCATTGGCGAAGATTGCAGCGACTAAGGCACCCTTCGCTTCGCGCGGCGACAACAGCGGCACGCACCTGGCCGAACTCGACCTGTGGAAGGCGGCCGGCATCGACGCGAAGGCGGCAAGCACGGGCTGGTATCGCTCGCTCGGCTCGGGCATGGGGCCGACGCTCAACACGGCGGCCGGCATGAACGCCCATGTCGTGTCCGACCGCGCGACCTGGGCAAATTTCAAGAACCGGCAGGGATTGACGATCTTGGTCGAAGGCGATACCAGACTGTTCAATCAATACGGTGTCGTCCCCGTCAATCCGGCGCGTCACGCCCATGTCAAAGCGCGCGACGGTCAGGCCTTCGTCGATTGGCTGATCACACCTGGCGGTCAGGCCGCCATCGCCACTTACAAAATCGGCGGCGAACAGCTTTTCTTCCCCAATGCCAAGAAGGAATCGTCGTGACCCTCAAAACAGTCGTTTTCGGGACCGGCGCGGTCGGCGGATATTTCGGCGCGCGGCTCGCCGCCGCCGGCCACGATGTCGGCTTCATCGCGCGCGGCGCGAACCTTGCCGCGCTCCAGCGCGACGGTCTGCGCATCATTAGTCCCAAGGGCGACCTTCACTTGCCGCGAGTTAGGGCAAGCGACGATCCCGCCGCTTTCGGCGCGGCCGATATCGTGCTGTTCTGCGTGAAGCTCTACGATACCGAGGAGTCCGCGCGCCGCCTCGCCCCGCTGACCGGCCCGGATACCGCAATCGTCTCGTTACAAAACGGTGTCGACAGCGAGGAGCGTATCGCCGCCATCGTCGGCCAGCGCCATGTCGCCGGCGGCCTCGCTTATATCTTTGCCCAGATCGACGGGCCGGGAGTCATTCGCCACAACAACCAGATCCACAAACTGATCGTCGGCGAGTTGGACAAGCCGCGCTCCGACCGCCTCGCCGCATTTGTTTCGGCTTGTACGGCGTCGGGCTTCGACGCCGAACTCAGCGCCGACATCAATCACGCGATCTGGTCGAAATTCGTCTTCCTCGCCTCGCTCGCCGCCACCACGGGGCTCACCCGCCAACCCATCGGCCCCATCCTGGCCGACGACGAAATGCGGCCCCTGCTGCGCGATGCCATAGCCGAGGCCGTGGCGGTCGCTGCGGCCAAGGGCATCAAGCTTGCGCCCGACGCGGTCGACCGCGCCATGGCGTTCGGCGCCACCTTGCCGCCTGCGTCCAAGGCTTCGCTCGCCTTCGATCTCGACAAGGGCAATCGGATCGAGATCGAGGGCCTGTCCGGCGCCATCGTCCGCCTGGGCCGCCAATCGAACGTGCCGACACCGGTGCATCGGGCGGTCTATGCGGCGCTCAAACCCTTCGCCAACGGTCGCCCGGCCGGTGTATGAAGAAGCCGAGCGAGCCGCCAAGACAAGGCGGGCGCGGACGGGGATAGAGAGCAATGGAAATCCAGGGTAAGACGGTTCTGGTCTGCGATTGCGCCGGCACCATGGCGCTGGACGGCAAGGCGCTGGCCCAGGCCTGCGCGGCCAGCGGCGCCACCGGCGATCTCCAGCTTGCAACCCAGCTCTGCCGGCGCGAAATTCAGCGCTATGAGCAGGCGCTCGCCGCGGACGCGCCACTGCTCGTTGCCTGCACGCAAGAAGCCCCGCTGTTCACGGAAACCATGATCGAGGCGCGCGGCGATGCGGAGTCCGGCGCGCCCATCGCCTTCGTCAACATTCGCGAGCGCGCGGGCTGGTCCTACCAAGGCGCGGGTGCCACGGCCAAAATGGCGGCGCTGATAGCAGAAGCCGCGCTCGACCTGCCGCCCACACCGGCGGTTACGCTCAAATCCGAGGGCGTCGTGCTGGTCTATGGCCGCGACGAGCTTGCGATCCAAGCTGCCAAGCAACTTTCCAGCCGGCTCGATGTGACCGTGTTGCTGACGCGGCCCGGCGACGTGATGCCGCCCGCGGTCATGGACGTGCCCGTGTTCAGGGGCACGATCAATGCTGCCAAGGGCCATCTCGGCGCCTTCGAAATCGTGGTCGACGATTACGCGCCGGCCGCGCCCTCTGGCCGCGGTCATCTCGGATTCGAGGCCCCGCGCAACGGCGCCTCGTCCAAATGCGATTTGATCCTCGACCTCTCCGGCGGCCCGCCCCTCTTCACCGCCCACGAAAAGCGCGACGGCTATATCAGGCCCGACCCCGGCAATCCCGCCCAAGTGCAGAAGGCGCTCTACGATTTGGCCGATATGATCGGCGAGTTCGAGAAGCCGCGCTATGTCGCCTACAATGCCGACATCTGCACTCATAGCCGGAACCGGCGCATGGGCTGCACGCGCTGCTTGGACGTCTGCCCGACCGGCGCCATCGTGCCGGCGGGCGATCGCGTCGCTATCGATCCCTTCGTGTGCGCCGGCTGCGGTGCTTGCGCCAGCGTGTGTCCGACCGGTGCGGCCGCCTACGACATGCCGGCCGCCGATTCCCTGCTGCAACGTCTGCGCACCCTGCTCGGCGCCTATCGCCGTGCCGGCGGCGCCGATGCAACTTTGTTGATCCACGATCAGCGGCGCGGCGACGAGTTGATCGCCGCCATGGCGCGCTATGGCCGCGGCCTGCCGGCCCGCGTGCTGCCCTTCGCGCTCAACGAAGTTACCCAAATCGGCTTCGATTTCTTTGCCTCCGCGCTGGCCTATGGCGCGGCCCAAATCCGTATTCTGGTGCCACCGACGAAGCGCGAGGAACTGGCCGGCCTTGCCCAGCAGATCGGCTTGATCGAAACCGCCATGAGCGGGCTCGGTTATGGTGCCGGCCGCGTGGCGATCATCGATGCCGAAGAGCCCGGCGCCGTCGAAACCGCGCTCTATGGCCTGGCCCCCATGGCCGCGCCGCGCGCCAGCGACCATCTGCCCATGGGTGGCAAGCGCACGATCGCGATGCTCGGCCTGCGTCACCTGCACGCCCATGCACCCGCGCCGGTCGATTTACTGCCCCTGCCCACGGGTGCGCCGTTCGGAAGGGTCGCGGTCAACACCGAGGGCTGCACGCTCTGCCTGTCCTGCGTCGGCGTCTGCCCGACCGGTGCGCTGATCGATGGCACGGACAAGCCGGCGCTCAGCTTCGTGGAAGATGCTTGCGTCCAATGCGGGCTGTGCCGAACCACATGCCCAGAAAAGGTCATCACTCTGGAACCGCGGCTCAACTTGGCTGACACCGCGCGCGCGCCGGTGTTGATCAAGGAGGAAGAACCGTTCCACTGCGTGTCTTGCGGCAAGCCATTTGGCACCAAGAGCTCGATCGAGAAAATCGTCGCCAAACTCGCCGACAAGCACTGGATGTTCAAGGGCGGCCCAGCGATCGAACGGATCAAGATGTGCGAGGCCTGTCGGGTCACAGCTCAGTTCGCCTCGGGCGCAGACCCCTATGCCGGCCCGCCTCGCCCGATCATGCGCACGACCGACGACGACCTGCGCGAACGCGAAATCGAGGAGGCCCGAGCCAAACTATTAGCGGAACGCCAAGCAAAACCAGATAGTTAACCGGGTTTTAACCTAATTTTATGACTCGCCAACACCGCCGAGCAGAACTATAGTTAAGTTTAGCCAGCAGAACTGCTGGCCCAGGAGTGTCACATGGCTATCGAATTCACCAGAGCACCAGCCTCCGCGCCAGCGCCACGCGAGCAGACGCCGCCGCCGCCCCGCGAAAGCTCGCACGGTCAGAACGTCGACACCAGCGCCTAAACTTCGCGTTCCGGTTTATTGCGGCGCCTTGCCCTGAGATTGAGCCTGGCAGAGTGCAAGAGCACGCGATTTGAATAACTCGGCCTGGGACTGGTTGATCGTCCCCTCCTTGGCCATGCCGTCGATATCGGCCGCCCTTTTGACCATGCATTGCTGGACTGGATCAGCCGCCGCCGCCTCGACCTTGCTTCCGGGGATGAGATCGTCGCGGTGAATGTAGGCGAGACCGCTCAACGCCGACAGGAACACCAGCGCCGCAACGAGCCGGGCGCCTAGGCCATCCAATATATGCGGTTTGCGTTCTGCCATAAGCGCCCCTCGCCCGGTCGCCATCTCAGGGCGCCGGCCCAAAGCCATAGCAAAGTTGGGGAAGATATTCCATCGGCCCCGCGCTATGATCGGCGCCATGATCGACCCGTTCGGCCGTCCCATTTCCTATTTGCGTGTATCGGTGACCGACCGCTGCGACTTCCGCTGCGTCTATTGCATGGCGGAAGACATGACCTTCCTGCCCAAGGCCGACGTGCTCAGCCTGGAAGAATTGGACAGGCTGTGCTCCGCCTTCGTCGCGCTGGGCGTGCGCAAGTTGCGGCTGACCGGCGGCGAACCTCTGGTCCGGCGCAATATTGTGGGTTTGATCCGCAGCCTCGGCCGGCATATCGCCAGCGGCCAACTCGACGAACTGACCCTGACCACCAATGGCAGCCAGCTCGCACGCTATGCCGGCGATCTCGCCGCCGCCGGAATGCGCCGCATCAACGTGTCGGTCGACACGTTGGACCCGGATAAATTCGCGACGATCACGCGCTGGGGCAAGCTCGATCAGGTTATGGCCGGGCTCGCGGCCGCCAAATCGGCCGGGCTCAAGATCAAGATCAATGCGGTGGCGCTCAAGGGCGTCAACGACGGAGAATTCGACCGCATGATCCAGTGGTGCGGCGATGAGGGTTTCGACCTCACCATCATCGAAGTCATGCCCATGGGCGAGATCGGCACCGATCGCATCGAACAATACCTGCCGCTATCCCTGGTACGCGCCAAGCTGCAAGAGCGCTGGACGCTCGAGGATATCGACTATCGCACGGGTGGGCCGGCACGCTACGTCCGCATCAAGGAAACCGGCGGCCGGCTCGGCTTCATCACGCCACTGACTCATAATTTCTGTGAATCCTGCAATCGCGTGCGCCTGACCTGCACTGGCACGCTCTATATGTGCTTGGGCCAGGACGATGCCGCCGATCTGCGCGAGCCGCTGCGCGCCAGCGAGAGCGATGGGCCATTGATGGCTACAATCCACGAGGCGATTGGGCGCAAGCCCAAGGGACACGACTTCGTCATCGACCGGCGCCGCGGCGGCCCGGCGGTCGAGCGCCATATGAGCGTGACCGGGGGATAATCCCCTCAATCTGCGGACTCGATCACGCCGAACGCCGTCAATCGATCGAGAAAAAACGGCCGCCAAATGGCGTCGATACGCTGGGTAAGATGGCGCGCCAGCACCGCCGGTTCGGTCAGACGGCCACCCTCATTGGCGATACCCAATCGGCGCCGTTTCAGCAGATCGGCCGCCCATTGGGCAGCGCCGGACAAGCCGGCCTCGACCAGCCCGAGCAGGGGTCGCGTTGAGGTGTAGGCCCGTGCCTAGTGCAGGCGCGGCGACGAAACGGGCGCGGTCGACGGCAAGGAATGCATCGAGCGTGCGGCCGCTCAAAGGCGCGCCGAAGCGAAAGCGATCTCCATCTTGTCCTAGCGCATGCTTCGGCCCGCGCGCCGGCTGAGCCTCGCGTCCGGCGATCAGGATGTTCAGCTCGCCGATGATTTCTGCCACGGGATGATCAGCCAGGCCTGGTTGACGAACTAGCTCGCCCAGCGTGACCGGTCCGCCCGCTAGCGCGGCGATCAGGGGCACGGCAACCGCGGACCGTAAAGTTGTACGCCCCGCCGGAAAGCGGAAATTTTGAGGCATGCTCGCTGCCGAACGCGTTGGCAGAGCAAAGGCAAGCCCATCGAACAAACCGAAATGAGCATCGCCTGTCACATGCCGGCCGCCGCGCGCAAACACATCGAGGCGAAACTTGCGGCCCAACACCATGTCCTTGACCAACTCGCGCTCATTCAGTCCTTGCGTGCGGTCGTAAAGCGAGCGCAGCGGCCTCGGGATACACAGGCGTGCCGAATTGGCCTCAATCGTGGCGCTGCCGACGAAGTCCGCGCCAATGGCGGCCACGTCGGCGCGCATCTCGGCGAAATAGGGCAGATGCCAATGGGCATTGAAATATTCATGGGCGAGGTAGCCCGGGTCGCCGTCGATCGCGGCATCGAGCGCGCGTGTCGCTGCGGCGTGATCGCGCAGAAACTGGGACCCACTGGCCTTGAGCGCGGCTAGTGCTTCGCGCGCAGCAACGATGCGCGCCGTCGCGGGCTGCTCCGGGCTCGACGCAGCAAGCATGAAGCGGCGTAGCGGTGCCAGCGCGGCACTGCCGGGCATGACGTTATAGGCGACCAGAACCAGCCCGCCCGGTTTGAGCCGGGCACGCACGAAATCGAGCGCTTGACGCCGCGCTTCCGGCCCGACCCAGGACATAGCGCCGTAAAGCGCGATATAGTCGAATTTCGGCAGATCGAGCGCGGCGGCGGCGGCGAAATCGTCCGCGAGAAAGCGGACATTGTTCAGGCCCCCAGCCTGGCGGAATTCTTCGGCGCGCGCGACGTGGCGAGCATTCGCGTCGATACCGACGAAACGGCCGCGCCGATCGCTCGCGGCGAGCATGTTCAGGCTCAACCCGGCACCGCAGCCGAGATCGCAATAATCGTAACCATCGACCGGCCGCGGTCGCGCCACGCCCTGGAGTGCCGCCACATAGTCGAGCCAAACAGGCGCCATGCGGGGGTGGACGACGTCGACATAGTCGAGATCGCGAACGTAGCCGTCGGCGCCTGCGCTCATTCGATCACGATTTGGTGGGCGAATTCGCGGCCGTCGCTGACCGTGATCAACTGGAAACCAAGCAACTTGGCCAGATCGAGGAAGGTGAAGACCTCGGCTAGATCGGTGTCCCGAAACAGCAGCGTCACGCGCGCCTGGGCCGTTAGCATGGCCAACAAGGCGCGCGCTCGGTAGATCGAATTGAAGCCATTGTCGTTCAGCCCCACGATGATCAACTTTTCCGCTTCCGCGCCCTTGGCATAGATGGCGAATTGCGGTGGATAGGGCGCCTGGAGCATCTGGTTCGTGAGCACGGTGACAAAGCCGATTCGGCGCGCGCGGTTACTGTCGTCAAGCACGCGCGAGCGCGCCACATAGGTCTCGCCGCTGGTCGGCGCGGGGTAGTAGTAGCCGACATGGCGGTCGGTCGGCACCTCGTCGGCGCTCCCCGCCAAGGGCGCAGCCACGTCAACACCAGCATGACGGCCATGCCAAGCCTATGCCCTACCATTCCCGCCCCTCCGCTTGCTTCGACGCCACGATGAGACGGGCGGATCGGTTCGGCAAGCCAGTCCTGGCATGCAGCGGGGCTCGCGCTATACTCGGCACCTCGTCCACGATCGGAATCGACATGCCAGCGCCAAAACTTACCTTCGTCGCCGCAGATACCGAACCCGCGCTTCAGGCGCAAGCACGGCTAGAGCGGTTATATCCCACCGTTCCCTTCGACCAAGCAGAGGTAGTGGTGGCGCTCGGCGGCGACGGTTTCATGCTGGAGACCCTGCACCGGTCGGTCGCGCAAGGGGTCCCCATCTACGGCATGAATCGCGGTACAGTCGGCTTCCTGATGAACGGTTATGCCGAAGATGGCCTAGTCGAGCGGGTCGAGCGCGCCGCCGAGGTTAGCCTCCATCCCTTGCGCATGCGCGCCCGCACCATCAAGGGCGATGCCGTCGATGCGCTTGCGATCAACGAAGTTTCTCTGCTGCGCGAGGGGCGGCAAGCAGCCAAGATTAGGGTGCGTATCGACGGCATCGTCCGGTTGGACGAGTTGGTCTGCGATGGCGTGCTCGTCGCCACGCCCGCGGGGAGCACGGCCTATAATCTATCGGCCCATGGGCCGATCGTGCCGCTCGGCGCCGGCGTTTTGGCGCTGACTCCGATCAGCGCCTTCCGGCCCCGGCGCTGGCGCGGCGCGCTGGTGCCGCACAAGGCCGAAGTCACTTTCGAGATTCTTGAAGCCGCCAAGCGACCGGTCAGCGCAGTGGCGGACGATCGTGAAGTGCGCAACGTGGCCGAGGTCGCGATCCGCGAGGATCGCGCGATTACCCTGAGACTGCTGTTCGATCCAGCTCAGAAGCTTGAGGAACGCATCCTCAAGGAACAATTCACGCCATAGGCGCCCGGCCCTTGTAAACAACGAAGCCGGCAATGGCGTCGAGCATGGCCTCGGGCTCGTCGCCGCGGATCGAGTGACTGCTGTTCTCGAAAATACGCAAATCGGAGCCCGGGATCAGGCGGTGAATTTCTTCCTGGAACTCGGGTGGGCAAATCCAGTCGTGCCGGCCGCCTAAAATCAAGGTCGGCGCCGCGATGCGCGACAACTCCGGCCGCAGATCGAAGGTGCGCAATACGCCGCCGGGCCGGAAGGCGCGGTTGAGCGGCTCCAGGCTGTGGATGGCGCGCGCCCGGCCGGGCGCTACCGCCGCCTCGTCATGGCGAACGGAATAGAGCGGCCCCATGACCGCGTAGTAGTGCTTTATCTCCGCCGCATCCTTGAATGCGCCGGCCCACAGGTTTTCGCAGACGCGCTTCTGCTCCGCCGAACCGCGCGCGGCGACGATCGCCTGCGCACGGGCCACGAAGCCGGAATGGGCCGCCGTTACGATCAGAATCAAATGCGAGACCGCCTCGGGATAACGCGCAGCATGGGCCATGCCGACCATGCCGCCATAGCTGGTGCCGATGCTGACGATGGGGCCGAGGCCGAGATGGCGGCGCAGCGCTTCCATATCCTCGACGTTCTCGTCGAGCGTATACTTGGCCGGATCGCCCGGGGCCGACCGCCCCTGGCCGCGATGGTCGAAATAGACGAGTTGCATCCGGTTTGCCAACGGCGACAGCGACGGCTTGAAGCCGCTATGGTCGCCGCCGGGTCCGCCATGGATGACGAAGGCAACCGGCCGCTCGCGCATGACCGGCCCATCCGGCACCAGCCCGGCGCCCTCGATGTCGAAATAGATTTCGGTATCGCGGATTTTTGCGCGCACGAACCCTCCGACCGTTACGCTACGTGGCATCGATGTCGGCGAGGTGGCGGTTGGGATCGATATAGGCGCGCGGGAATAGCGCGCCGATCAAGGTGGCGCCGTGGCCGGGCAGCTCGTCCACATGGGTGTCCTCCGCCGTACGCACCACATAGTCGGGTGCGGTAAAACGGAAATCGGCGGGATAGACGCGCCCGCTATGGGGCGAGTCGAACACCAGGGGAAGCGGCTCGGTCAGGGGATCGTGGCGGAACAGCACGCCCGGGGTTTCATGGCGCATCGCGGATGATCACGTTGCGTCGTTGAGGTGGCAGGCGGACCAGCGTTGGGGCGCGATCTCCCGCAAGACCGGCGCCTCGCGCTTGCAGCGTTCCGTCGCATGTGGACAGCGCGGATGGAAGTGGCAACCCGTAGGTGGATCGAGTGGCGAGGGTATCTCACCCTTGACCGGCTCGAAGCGACGGCGCCGGGTTTCCAACCGCGGCACCTCGGCGAGCAAGGCCTGGGCATAGGGATGATTGGGACCGCGAAACAGGTCGTCGGCGGGCGCGATCTCGACGACCCGGCCGAGATACATGATCACGACCCGATCGGACAGATGCTCGACCACGCCGAGATCGTGGCTGATGAACAGATAAGTCAGGCTGAGATCGGCGCGCAGCTTCATAAACAGGTTGAGCACCTGAGCCTGAATCGATACGTCGAGCGCCGCGACCGCCTCGTCGCACACCAGGAACTCCGGTTTGACCGCCAGCGCGCGAGCAATACCGATGCGTGCGCGCTGGCCGCCGGAGAACTGATGAGGATAGCGCCGCTTGAAACCGGGATCGAGACCAACGCGCCGCATGGTTTGGTCGAGATAGTCGTCAAACTCGTCCAGCTTGACCATGCCATGGACAACGGGAGCCTCGCCGATAATGTCGGCCACCCGCATGCGGGGATTGAGCGAAGCGAACGGGTCTTGGAAGATCATCTGGATCTTCAACTCGGTCGCGCGCGCCTCCGCGGCGGGCATGTCGGCGATCACGCGGCCATGCCACAGACGCTCGCCCTCATTGGCCTGATGGATGCCGGCGACGATGCGCCCCAGCGTAGACTTACCGCAGCCGGATTCACCGACGAGGCCGACGACCTCGCCGGGATTGATGGCCAAACTGACCTTGTCGACCGCATGAACCACCTCTTCGCGCATGCCGGCGCCGAAAAAGTTGCCGAGCTTCGCTGCTGTGTCCAAGCGTTTGACGAAACGCTTGGACACCTGGCGCAACTCCAGCATCGGTACCGGCGGGTTCATGACGAGGCCGCCAGATTGGGATGGACACAACGGATCGGTCGGTTGGCCAGCGGCAGTGTGATCGCGGGCGCTTCCATGCAGGCCGCGTCGGCGCGCTCGCAGCGCGTCCGAAAGGCGCAACCCGGCGGCAGAGACAGCAGCGAGGGCGTCATGCCGGGAATTTGCGCCAGTGGCCGCCCCCGCACATTTCGACTGGGCACCGAGCCGATCAGGCCGAGCGTGTAGGGATGGAGTGGCCGATCCAGCACCTCATCCACCGTACCGGCCTCGACGATGCGGCCGGCATACATGACGCAGACCTCGTCGGCGAGCCCCGCGATCACAGAGAGATCGTGGGTAATCCAGATCAGCGCCGTGCCACTATCCCGACACAGCTTCTGCATCTCGTAGAGAATCTGGCCCTGGATGGTCACGTCGAGCGCCGTGGTCGGCTCGTCGCAGATGATCAGTTCAGGCCTGTGGAGCAGCGCCGTGGCGATGGCGACACGCTGGCGCATGCCGCCCGAGAACTGGTGCGGATAGGCCTTGAGCCGCTCATCCGGCGAGGGGATACCCACCTTGCCCAGGGCATCGCGTGCGCGTTGACGAGCGGTCTCGCGATCAACCGGCTCATGGGCCTGGACCGCCTCGATCATCTGGGTGTCGATGCGCAGGACCGGATTGAGCGTCATCATCGGGTCCTGGAAGATCATCGCGATACGGCTGCCGCGCAGCTTGCGCGCCTCATTCTCAGCCAAGCTGGCGAGATCGCGGCCCTGAAACAGGATGCGCCCTTCAACCACGCGGCCGGGCGGATCGACCAGACCGATAATGGAAAAGCCGGTGATCGACTTGCCCGAGCCCGACTCGCCGACCAAGCCCAGGATGCGGCCCTTGGTCACGGTGAAGCTGACATCGTCCACCGCCTTGACCACGCCGGCGCGGGTGAAGAAATGGGTGCGCAGGTTCTCAACGACCAGCGTCGGCGCGTCGCTCCCACCCGTCATTTCTGGAGCCGCGGGTTAAGCACGTCGCGCAGCTGATCGCCCACCAGGTTGATGCTGACGATGGTGAACAATAGGGCGACGCCGGGGAAGAAGCTGATCCAATACTTGCCCGAGAGCAGATAGGTAAAGCCGTTGGCGATCAGCAGGCCGAGCGAGGGTTCGGTGATGGGCAGGCCCAGGCCCAGGAAGGACAGAGTCGCTTCAAGCGCGATCGCGTTCGCGATCAACACCGTGTTGACCACGATGATCGGCGGCAGGCAGTTCGGAAACAGGTGGCGAAACACAACGCGGCGATCGCCGAGGGCCAAGCATTGGGCGGCCTCGATATACTCCTTGCGCCGCTCGACCAGCGCCGTACCGCGCGTCGTGCGCGCGTAATAGGCCCACTGGACGGCGATCAACGCGATGATGATCTTGTCCACCCCCTGCCCCAATACCGCCAGCAAGATCAGGGCAATCAGGATGGAGGGGAAGCTGAGCTGGATATCGACGATGCGCATGATGATCGTTTCGACCAGCCCGCCGAAATAGGCGGCGGTCAGGCCCATGGTCATGCCCAGAATCATGGCGCAGAACGACGCCGTCACGCCCACGGCCAGGCTGGTGCGCAGGCCGTAGAAGATCGCGCTCAGCATGTCGCGCCCCTGGTCGTCGGTGCCGAGCAGGAAGGGTTTGCCATCCATGCTCTTGGTGCCTGGCTCCAGCCGGCCATCCATGATGTCGAGCTTGCTCAAATCGTAGGGATTCTGCGGCGAAATCCAGGGCGCGAAGATCGCCACGAATAGAATGATGGCAAGCACCACGAGCCCTGCGGTCGCTATTTTGCTGTCGAAGAAATCGGCGAGGAAGCGCTGGAACGGCGTCTGCGGCTTCGCTGCCAGCGCAGGTTCGAGTGCGGTATCGGGCGCGGTCATCCCTTGGACTCCGAGATACGTACGCGCGGGTCGAGCACGGAATAGAGCAGGTCGACCACAAGATTGATGAAGATAAACATGAACACGATGACCATGAGATAGGCAACGATGACCGGTCGGTCCAAGAGGTTGATCGAATCGATGATCAGCTTGCCCATTCCGGGCCAGGCAAACACGGTTTCGGTAACCACGGCAAAGGCGATCGTCGAGCCCAGCTCCAGCCCCAGCACAGTCACGATCGGAATCATGATGTTCTTGAACACATGGACGCCGATGATCCGCCTCGAGCTAACCCCTTTGGCCCGTGCAAACTTGACGTAGTCTTGCAAGATCGCCTCACGCGTGCCCGCGCGCGCCAGGCGGATGACCAGGGACAGCTTGAACAGGGCCAGGTTGAACGCTGGCATGGCCAGATGGCGCAAACCGTCCCAGGTCAGAATACTGAGGTGCACGCCCAGGAACTCGCGCGTCTGCCCGCGCCCCGTGGAGGGCAGCCAACCGAGAAAGACCGCGAAGATCATGATCAGCATCAGCCCGACCCAGAAGGTCGGCAGGCTGAAACCTAGAATCGAACCCGACATGATCAGCTTGCCGCTGAAGCTTTCGGGCCTGAGACCGGCCCACATGCCGAGTGGAATGCCGAGCAGCACGCCCATGAAGGTGGCGGTGATTGCCAATTCCATGGTCGCAGGCATGCGTTGCAGGATCAGGTCGATCGCCGGGATGTTGAACACGAAGGAGCGGCCGAGATCGCCCTTGAGCGCATTGACCACGAACAGGCCGTACTGTTCCCATAGCGGCTTGTCCAGACCGAGCGCCCGGGTCGCCCGCTCAATCTCATGCTGGTCCGCCTCGGGGCTGATCAGGATGTCGATCGGGTTGCCGATCGCGAACACGCCGACGAAGACCAGCAGCGACATCACGAAGAGCACGAGCACGCTCTGCATCATGCGGCGGATGAAATAGACCGGCATGTGCGGGCTTTCCCGTCCGGACTAGGTGGTGCGGCTCACGATCTCGGCTTGAATTCGAGGGCCAGCGTGTTTTCGTCGGTGCGCGGCACATACATGACCCCCTTGCGGGTCGCCCAGCTATTGACCTGGTAATGCAGGGGAATAATGCCCAGATTGTTGATCGCGACCTCGCTCGCCTGTTGCAGCAGCTTTTCGCGCTTGGCGTCGTCCACGGTTGCCAGCGCCTGGTCGAGCAAGGCGTCCATCTGCTTGTTGGAGTAGCGGCCGCGATTGGCCGTGCCCATGCCGCGCGCGGCATCGAAGGTCGCCAACAGCGAGCGCAGGGGCGAGGACACTTCGCCCGTGCCCGAACCCCAACCAACCAGCATGAAGCTGAATTCCAGCTTGTTGGCACGCGTGAAGAACACGTTGCTCGGCATGGTTTCGACCTTGGCATCCACGCCGATGCGAGCGAACATCTGGGCTGCGGCCTGCACGATCTTCTCGTCATTGACGTAGCGATTGTTGGGGCCATGGATGGTTATGGCGAAGCCCTGGGGATAGCCTGCCTCGGCCAACAGCTTGCGCGCGCCTTCGACATCGTAAGCCTCGGGCTTGAGGTTGGGGCTGGTGCCGTAGAATCCATCGGGCAGAAGCTGACCCGCTGGAATTGCCTCGCCTTCCATGACGCGATCGACGATGCCGGGGCGATTGAGCGCCTTCGATAACGCCTTGCGCACGCGCAGATCCTTGAGCGGATTGCGATCGAGCGGCTTGCCCTGCTTGTCGGTCACGAAAGGCGAAACATCGCGATCCGTGTCGAGGTGAAAGAAGATGATGCGATTGGACACAACGCGGAAAATATTGATGTCCTTGTTGGTCTTGAGTTTCGCCATGTCCGCGGTGGGCACGATCTCGATGGCATTGAGATCCCCGGCCAGCAGCGCCGCAACGCGCGAGGGGTCGTTGGTGATCAGCTTGAACGTCACCTTGTCCCAGGCGGGCTTCGGGCCCCAATAGCCGTCATTGCGCACGAGATTGATGCGATCGCCCCTCGCCCAGCTGGCAAATTTGAACGGTCCCGTGCCGTTCATGGCTTTGCCCGCGTTGAAGTCCTCCGTCGCCGCCTTGGCCTGCTTCTGGGAGATGATGAAGATGTTGCTCAGGTCGGTCGGCAACAGGGGGTAGGGACCGGCGGTCTTGACTATCATGGTATGGGGATCGACCACGCTCACGCCGGCGATCGACTTGGTGTAGATGGTGAAGGCCGCCGGGCTATTCGGCACGGCTGGCACGCGTGCCAGGGTGGCAACCACGTCATCGGCCGTGAAATCGGATCCATCGTGGAATTTGACGCCCCGGCGCAGCTTGAACTCCCAGGTGCTGTCATCGATGATGCGCCAGGATTCTGCCAGGCCCGGTTTCAGCTTCTGCATCTCATCCTGATCGATCAGCGTGCCGAACACATGGGTGGCGATATTGTTGTTGGGGCTGAGGGTGTGGTAGTGCGGATCCATAGAGGTCACATCGGCGCCAAGGCCGATAGTGATCTCAGCAGCCGCAACCGCGGATGCCAGAAATACGGCGGCCGCCAGCCCCGCGCCCGTGGCGGCGAAAATTCTCTTCATGTCCGATCTCCTAATGGACGTCGCGCCGGATCCCTGTCAGCCCGGCAGCGCGCTTATGCTTTCGGCGAAGGATGCAGGAGTCCGGCCGGGTTTGCAATAAGCGCCGAAGCGCTAAGCCACGCCTTCGACAATGCGGATATCGCGCTCGACCGCGTTCTCGCCCAGCGCGGCCAGCGCCGCCTGATAGCCAGGGCTGCTATAAGCCGCGACCGCCTGCGCCACGCTGTCGAACTCGATCAGTACGGTCCGCTGCATCACGCCGGCCTCCATGACCTCGGCCGCCATGCCGCGCGCCAAGAAACGGCCCCCAGCCGCCGCGAGCGCCGGACCGGCCAGCTTGGCATAGGCGGCAAGCGCGTCGGGATTGGAAATGGAACGATAGGCGGAAATCCAGTAGGCCTTGGCCATTGCATGCTCCTGTGATGGATGGATCGGCGCCATAGATAGCATGGCATCCGGGCTCCTTGCGACAGCCGTTGCAGGCGGAACGACGGCGCGAATAGGTGTTTATTCCGCCCATCCCAAGGCTTAGGCTACCGCCCTGTCGATGCAACCGCCCCGCGGAGATTCCGAGTGCCACGACCGACCGACGCCAGCCTGGAGATGATTCGCCGCCTGATCGGCTACGACACGACCAGCCGCGATTCCAATTTGGAGCTGATCGGTTGGGTCAAAACCTACCTCGCCGGTTTCGGCATCGAGAGCCGGCTGACCTATGACGACGACCGGCGCAAAGCGAATTTGTTCGCCACGCTGGGCCCCGCGACCGGCCCCGGCATCGTGCTCTCCGGCCATACCGACGTGGTGCCCGTGGACGGCCAACCCTGGACCACCGATCCGTTCAAGGCGGTGGAAAAAGACGGCAAGCTGTTCGGCCGCGGCACCTGCGACATGAAGAGCTTTGTCGCCATCGTGCTGGCACTCGTGCCCGAGTTCATCCGGCGCAAGCCGAAAGTGCCGATCCACCTCGCCTTTTCCTATGACGAGGAGGTCGGCTGCATCGGCGTGACCCGGCTGATCGCCGATCTCAAGCAGGCCGGCATCCGGCCCAAGACCTGCATCGTCGGCGAGCCCACCGGCATGAAGCTGGTGATCGCGCACAAGGGCAAGAAATCTTGGCGTTGCCGGGTACGCGGGCTGGAATGTCATTCCTCCCTCGCCCCCCTTGGCGTCAACGCGGTCGAGGTGGCTTGCGAAATCGTCGCCTATCTCAAGGGCATGGCGCGGCGCTTCCGCGACCGCGGACCTTATAACCGCGATTTCGACATCCCCCACACCACCGCCCATACCGGAATCATCCAGGGCGGCACGGCGCTCAACATCGTGCCGCTCGATTGCCATTTCGATTTCGAGTTCCGCTACATCCCCGGCGACAATCCCGAAACCCTGTTCGCCGAGGTCAAATCCTTCGCCGAGGTTAAGCTGCTGCCGGAGATGCGCACCGTTCATGCCGAAAGCGGCTTTACCTGGGAGGAGCTGTCGGAAATCCCGGGTCTCGCTATGGATGAGAGCGCGGAAGCTGTACAGCTGGGCAAGGCGCTGACCGGCGCCAACGCGGTCGCCAAGGTCGCCTTCGGTACCGAGGCCGGCCGCTTCCAGGAAGCCGGCATCGAAACCATCGTCTGCGGCCCCGGCGATATCGACATGGCGCATAAGCCGAACGAGTATGTCAGCCTCGACCATCTCGCCCAGTGCGAAACCTTTCTGCACAGGCTCATGGACAGAGTCTGCGCCCAATAGGAGAGCCGATTTGCCCCAGGACATCTACCCGATCGAATTGAAGGCCCCCGATATCGCGGCCTATCGCGCCGGCAACACAGGCGTCGAGTACGTGACCACCTTCGACAGCGGCCAGCCCGGCCCTCATGTCATGATCGCCGCCGTCACCCATGGCAACGAGTTGTGCGGTGCCATCGCACTCGATTTCCTATTCGGCAACAATGTGCGGCCCGTGCGCGGCAAGCTGACCCTGGGGTTCAACAATATCGCCGCCTTCAACAAATTCGACCCGGCCAATCCCACGACCTCGCGTTTCGTCGACGAGGATTTCAATCGGGTTTGGGCCGAGGCGGTGCTCGACGGCCCGCGCGATTCGGTGGAACTGCGCCGGGCGCGCCAGATCCGGCCGATCGTCGATACCGTCGATTACCTCTTCGACATCCACTCCATGCAGCACAAAACCGTGCCCTTGCTGCTGAGCGGCCCGCTGGAGAAAGGCCGTCAACTCGCCCGTGCCATGGCCTATCCCGAAATCGTGGTCAGCGATCAGGGTCATGCCGCTGGCAAGCGGCTGCGCGACTATCGCTTCTTCGGCGATGGCACAGACAAGCGCAATGCCATGCTGATCGAATGCGGCCAGCATTGGGAGCGCAACAGCGTCGAGGTGGCGATCGAGTCCACGCTTCGCTTCCTCAAGCATACCGACATCATCGACCCCGCCTTCATCGCGCGCCACAGCAAGAAGGCCGACGTGCCGCAGAAAGTGATCGAAATCACCGACGCGATCACCGTGGCGAGCGAGGATTTCCAGTTCGTCCAAGACTTCAAGGGCATGGAGGTGATCGCGCGCAAGGGCACCGTGCTCGGCCGCGACAGCGGGCGCGACGTGCTGACGCCCTACGACAATTGCGTGCTGATCATGCCCTCGCGCTGGTTGACCAAGGGCCAGACCGCAGTGCGCCTCGGCCGCTTCGTCTGAGCCTCCAAGAATCTGGGCGCCCTGGGCGCCGCGCTGTCATGCCGATTCTAACCGCGCTGGCGATCGGCACGCTCGGCGGCGCGCTGTTCGACTGGCTGCGCCTGCCGTTGCCCTGGATGCTGGGCGCCATGGCGGCGACCACGGCGGCCTCGATCGCCGGCGTGCCCCAGCGCGTGCCGGGCAAGCTGCGCCAGACCATGGTGGTCGTGATTGCCGTCATGTTGGGCAGCGCCTTCACCCCCGACGTGCTGCCGCGCCTGGAGGCCTGGGCCATCAGCCTGATCGGCGTGATCGTCTATGTCGTGGCCGCGACCCTGCTGGTCCTGATCCTGTTCCGTAAATCCTTCGGCCACGATCCCTTGACCTCTTTGCTATGTGCGACACCGGGCGGGCTGGGTGAAATGGTCGTGCTGGCCCAAGCGAACGGCGCCGATGACCGCCTGGTAGCGCTCAGCCATTCCACCCGCGTGTTCATCGTGGTGATGGTACTGCCCTTCTGGTTCCGCTTCGTCGAGGGCTATGTGCCGCCTGTTCAGTCAGTCCCGGGCCTCGGCCTGTTCGCTTTCGATCCTGCGGAGTTCGCTCTGCTCGCCGCCTGCGGCGTCGCCGGGTATTTCGCCGCCACCTGGCTGAAGCTGCCGGCTGCCCCCTTGATCGGGCCGCTGGGTTTGAGCGCCATCGTCCACCTGACCGGACTCAGCTCCCATCGCCCGCCTTGGGAGATCGTGGCCCTCGCGCAGGTTGTGATGGGTTCGGCGGTCGGCGCGCGCTTCGCCGGCGTACCCTTCGCCGAGGTCAGGCGAATGGCGGTGGCCGGCAGCGCATCGGCCGCGATCCTGCTCAGCCTGACCGTCGTCTTCGCCTGGGTGCTCCACCACCTGACCGGGCTCAGCATGCAGAGCCTGGTCCTATCCTTCGCGCCGGGTGGGCTGGCGGAGATGAGCCTGGTGGCGCTGGCTCTCGACATCGATACGGCTTTCGTGTCGACCCATCACGCCACCCGCATGATCAGCGTGGTGCTGACGATGCCGTTTTTGATTCAGTGGCTGATGCGGCGGCGGGGGACGAAGGTGTAGGCGTCACTTTGTATGCTTGCGCCAAGCCTCGCCCATTGGCTCGAAGAGAGCTTTTACAGCGCGTCTAAAATGGCCTTTCGCTTCGTTCCGAACTCTTCGGGCGATATCAGTTTTTGGTCCAGAAGCTTTTGGAGTTCCGGTAGGCGTGCGGCGGCATCACTGCTGCGGCCTGGTTGCTGCGTGGGCGTGCTGACTCCAGTGGTAACTGGATTGATCACCGGAGACGTTACAGTTGGTGGCGCTGTAGGTTGTGGCGGCGGAGATGAAGGTACACTCGCGCTGACACCCACTTTCTTGGCCGCCTCCACAAGCGAAGCAGGAGGACTAGCAATGACGACGCCTTTTTCGATTACGCGCCAACCTGCCATGACCGAATTGATCGTAGCAGCGTCGAGTTGAGATGCGCCCTTGAGGCCACAATAATAGCCGGATACGCCAGTGACACCTCCGCTACTGCCGCTGTTCGAAGCCCCCCGAATCTTCCAGCAAGAATCGAGAAACCGACACAAGGGGCTCCATCGATGTTGAAGGTCATGTATCGAATACTCTCGTCCGAACCGCCTGGTGCGGGAACAATATTCGTGATCGTGCGATCCTTTAGGTACGGTACAAGTCCTCGCAACCAAGTTTCGTCAAGAGTTGTAGTGGGTTTCCAGATAAACCCAGGTCCAAGAGTAGACCTGTTGCAAAAGTAGCTTTGGCGTAGGGCGGCGGCGAGGTGGGCGAAGCTCCACCGCTTCAAAAGCCTGTGACGAGATTGACGATGCTGGCGACGATGGCGAACTTGGCGGCGTAGGCGGCTCTCGGATAGCGGTATCTGTCGG
>SHVW01000125.1 GCA_009694085.1 Alphaproteobacteria bacterium | reverse complement strand
CCTGAATTACTTGTCGCCGCCGCTCGGCGTGCTTGCGGGCGTGCTGGTGCTCGACGATCGCCTGGAGCCGCGCATGCTGATCGCCATGGCCGTCATCATGGGCGGCATTGCGATTGCCGAGCTTGGACGCCTTAGACGACGATGACGGTAATGCCGCCGACAGAAAACCCCACCCGCCGATTGCTCGGCGGATGGGGTGGGATCGATAGACGCCGAGTGCCTGAGAACTACGCGGCGCGAACTTTCTTCAGGAAAGTTTCGACCTCCTGGCGCAGGGCATCGGACTGCGTGGCCAGCAGGCTGGACGAGGAGCGGACCTGCTCGGCCGCCGTGCCGGTCGTCGCGGCGGCTTGGGTGACCGCGCCGAGCCGACAGCGGCACCTCGACGCTGAGGTCCCGGTCGGCCAGCCGGCGCACGGTCTCGGACAAGGCTTGCAGCGGTTGCGATACCCGCCGGATCACGACATGGAAGGACGCGGCGGCAACGGCGAGCGCGATCAGAAGCGCGGCCGGGTTCAGCGCCAAGCTCCAGAGGGCGGCGGATTTGTACTGATCCGTATAGGCCTCGCTGGCCTTGCCCGCGCCGTAGAGCACGCCCAGCAGCGAACCGAGCTGCGGCGTGGTGGTGTCGACAAATTGCGAAACCGCCATCGGATATTTCGCGCCTTCGCTGCTGAGCTTGCGCATTTGGTCGGCAAGGCCGATGAAGCCGCCGAAATAGACGCGCCGAGCCTGTTCCATCGCCTGGACGATCGCGGGATGGGTCGATTTGCTGTCCGCGGTCAGGTTCTAAAGCTGCCGCCAGAGCAGATTGACGCGCGAGCGTACATCGTCGCTGCCTGCGATCTGGGCCGGCGTCATCGGCGCAGCGGCCGCGATGGCTCCGGCGACGAGCCCACGCTCCGTGCCTGCGACATCGCGCAGACGCCAGCCAAGTTCCTTGATCGTGGCATAGCGGGCCAGGACCGGGTCGGCCGCCGCCGCGCTGTGCAGCGCGGAGAACCACACCTTGAGCGCGGCATTGACCGAATCTGTGATAACCGGGACGAAGGTCTTGACCAGTTGCTCATCGCGCTGGGCGCGCGGCTGCTTCAAGGCCTGATCGGCCTGGGCGCGGAACTGGTTGGCCTTGTCCAGGGCGGATTTGAGGTCGCGTAGCAGCGCCTCTTTGTTCGGGAAGTCTTGCTGCGACAGCGCGGCCAGGCCGGGTTCGAAATTCTCGCGCACGGCCTTGCGGCGCGTCTCCATCTCCTGAAGGATGGCGCTTCCGGCGGGATCGGCGGCCTGGAGTCCGTTATTGGTCGCCAACCGTTCCATCAGAACCTCGAACAATCCGGCGATGAAACGATTGGCACCGGAATCGAATTGCTGGGCGGTGGCGGAATTGCGGTAATCCCACCAAGATGACAGACCGTTCCAGCCGAGCACGCCGAACAATAGGAGGGCGAGGGCGAGGGTGGTCGAGATCAGGACGGTTTTGATCGTCAGGCCGGCGGTGTGGCTTTGAGCGGTCGAAGCGGTGGCGGTTGTCATGAAATGTGCTCCGGAAATTCGTTGCGATGGTGCGGAGCCTAAAAGCGAAACCCTAATAAGCCGTTACCGGCCATCGTTAATTTGTTGAATTGTCATAATTATATGATTTTATTGAGCTATTCAGCCAGGCGGCACGGGCGATCACCGGGGTTGGCCGGTTCACACGACGTTGAGTTCCAGGATCGGTTTATTGGCCGCGAAGCGCTCATAACCGAAGCGCGCGAGATCGATGGCGACGAACTTGTTATGGACGATCAGCTCGGCAATGGCGCGGCCAGTGGCGGGCGATTGCTGAATGCCGTGGCCGCTGAAACCGTTGGCGAACAGGAAGTTTGTCACCTCGGGGTGCCGCCCGATGATGCCGTTCTGGTCGATGGCGTTGTAGTCGTAATGCCCGGCCCAGGCGCGCTGGAGCTTGAGCGATTCCAGCGCCGGCACGCGCTCGGCGAGCGTCGGCCAGACCACGGTTTCGAATTCGCTGTAGTCGATCTCGAAATCGTCGCATTCGGGGTCTTTATCCTCGGGCGGCGACACGCCGCAGACATAGCTCGCCCCCTCCGGCCGGATCCAGACGCCCGTGCTATCGATCAGCAGCGGGCAACCCGGCAGCGGCGTGCGGCAATCGACGACAAAGACGAAGCGCTTGCGCGGACCGACGGCGAGCGGAATGCCGGCCATGGCCGCCACCTTGCCCGCGCCGTGGCCCGCCGCGTTGACCGCCGTGCCGCAGGCGAGCCGCCCGCCCCCGGCCAATTGCACCGCGGCGATGCGATTGCCGTCGCGCTCCAAGCCAGTGACCGTGTCGTGCAGATAGACGGCACCCTGGGCGCGCGCCTTGCGTTTGAGCGCCTGGAGCAAGGCATAGGGATCGAACCAGCCCTCGCGGCTGAGACCCAGCGAGCCCATGGCAATGCCGTTGGTGTTGAGCCAGGGAAAGCGCCCCTTCAACTCAACAGGCGAGAACAGCGCCACATCGGCGCCCTCGGCGCGTTGAATGCGATGATTCTCCGCCAGCACGGGCAATCCGGCCGCGCTGGCCAGGAACAGATAGCCCCGGCCGCGGCGATAGGACACATCGGGCCGGTCGCCCTCCACCTCTAGCCGCTCGCCCACGCTATCCAGGAAATCCATGCCGAAGGTGGAGAGCCGGATATTTTCCGGCGTCGAGAACTGAAAGCGGATGGCGCCGGCCGAGCGCGTGGTCGAGCAATCAGCATAACTCGGATCGCGCTCGATCACCACGACCCGGCCGCGAAAGCCGGGATCGGAGGTCAGAAAATAGGCCGCAGCCGAGCCGACCGCGCCGCCGCCGATGATCGCAATGTCGCATGTGTCTGCCATGTCGCTCCCGCCCGCCCCAATCCTTGCCAATCCTCAGCCCTAGTGGCATCTAGAAGCCCATGGACGCAATCGTCAACCCGCGCGCGATCGTTCATCGCAAGCTGCTCGCCGCCGATCTCGATGCGTTGGCCAGGCGCAAGGGCGTGTCGCGCGCCGTCATGCGTGCCGACGTGCTGGCCCGCCTCAAGGCGGCGCGCGAGACCGGCGAGGCGGAAGTGCGCCAGCGTTTTGAGGCCGACAATGATGGCCGCGCTTGCGTCGGCCGACGCTGCTTCCTGATCGACCAGCTCATCCGCGTCATCCACGATTTCGTCACCGCCCATTTCCACCGCATCGCCAACCCGACCCAGGCCGAGCATATGGCGATCGTCGCGGTCGGCGGCTATGGGCGCGGCGAGTTGGCACCCCAATCCGACGTCGATCTGCTGTTCCTGCTGCCCTACAAGCAAACACCGCTCGGCGAGCAAATCGTCGAGGACATGCTCTATCTGCTCTGGGATATGGGCCTTAAAGTCGGCCATGCCACGCGCTCGGTGGAAGAGAATCTGCGCCAGGCGCGCGCCGACATGACGATCCGCACCGCGCTGCTGGAAAGCCGCTATATCTGGGGCGAGCAGAGCCTTTATACCGAGTTGCACCGGCGTTTCCTGAAGGAAATCGTGGCCGGCTCGGCGCCCGAATTCGTCGCGGCCAAACTGGCAGAATCGAATAAGCGCCATGTCAGGCTCGGCGATTCGCGCTATCTGGTCGAGCCCAATATCAAGGAAGGCAAGGGGGGTTTGCGCGATCTGCACACGCTGTTCTGGATCGCCAAATACGTCTATCGCGCCGATGGCGCGGACGAGCTGGTCACCCAGGGCGTGTTGAGCGAGGCCGAGGCGCGGCGCTTCGCCAAGGCCCAGGAATTCCTGTGGTGCCTGCGCTGCCATCTGCACTACCTGGCCGACCGGGCCGAGGAGCGGCTGACCTTCGACGTGCAGCGCCAGATCGGCGCGCGCATGGGCTATACCGACCATGCCGGCACGCGCGGGGTCGAGCGCTTCATGAAACACTACTATCTTGTCGCCAAGGATGTCGGCGATCTCACGCGCATCCTGTGCGCCGCCATCGAATCCGAGAATCTGCGCCAGCCCTTGATCCGCTTGCCCCGGCTCGACCGCACAAAAGGTTTGGGCCGCGCGCTCGGCCTCGGCCGGCGCCGGATCGACGGCTTCGCGGTCGAGAGCGGTCGGCTGAACGTGGCCGACGACGAAGCCTTTCGCGCCGACCGGGTGAATTTCATCCGCCTGTTCGAAACCGCCCAGCGCCACGAGTTGGATATTCACCCCCGCGCGCTGCGCCTGATCACCCAGGACATCCATTTGATCGACAGCCGCCTGCGCGCCAATCCCGAGGCGAACCGACTGTTCATGGCGGTGCTGGCGGCGGAGAAGAACCCGGAGAAGACGCTCAGGCGCATGAACGAGGCCGGCGTGTTCGGCCGCTTCCTGCCCGATTTCGGCCGTGTCGTCGCCCAGATGCAGTTCGACATGTATCACGTGTACACGGTGGACGAGCACACCATCTTCGCCCTTGGCATCCTGCACCGCATCGAGCTGGGCGAGCTGAAGGAGGATCATCCGCTTTCCACCGAAGTGATCCAAAAAGTGCAGTCGCGCCGCGCGCTCTATGTCGCGCTCCTTTTGCACGACATCGCCAAGGGAAGGGGCGGCGATCATTCCGAGATCGGGGCCGAGATCGCCCACAAGGTCGGCCCGCGCTTCGGCTTGACGGCGGAGGAAACGGAGACGACGGCCTGGCTGGTGCTGCACCATCTTCTCATGAGCAACACCGCCTTCAAGCGCGACATCAACGACCCCAAGACTATCGCGGATTTCGTCGCCCTGGTGAAATCGCCGGAGCGGTTGCGCCTGCTGCTGGTGCTGACCGTAGCCGATATCCGTGCGGTCGGGCCCAATGTGTGGAACAATTGGAAGGCGGCGCTGCTGCGCGAACTTTATTATCGCACCGAGGAAGTCCTATCCGGCACCGTGCTGGCCGGCGCACGCGAGACGCGCATATCAGCCGCCCAGACCGCGCTGCGCGCCGCGCTACCCGATTGGAGCGACGGGGATTTCACCGCCCATGCCCAGCGCGGCACGCCCGCCTATTGGCTGACCATGGACACCCAGACCCAGTCGCGTCATGCCCGCCTGGTGCGCCAGGCCGAGGCCGAGGCGGCGCCGCTCGCCATCGACCGGCGCGTCGATCGCGCCCGCGCGGTGACCGAGATCGCGATCTACACCGCCGACCATCCCGGCCTGTTCGCGCGATTGACCGGTGCCATCGCGGTTGCCGGCGCCACCATTGTCGACGCCCGCATCTTCACGCTCGCCAACGGCGTGGCGCTCGACACCTTCTGGATTCAGGGCGCCGACGGCCGCGCCTTCGAACGGCCGGACCGGCTGGCCAGGTTGAGCGTGCTGATCGAACAATCGCTCGCCGGCCGCCTGCGCCCGTTGCAGGAACTGGCCAAGGCGAAGGGCTGGGCCACGCGCACGCGCACCATGGGCGTGCCGCCGCGCGTGTTCATCGACAACACCGCCAGCGCCACCCATAGCGTGATCGAGATCAACGGCCACGACCGGCCCGGCCTGCTCTACCGCCTGGCCTACACGCTGAGCGCGCTCAACCTGCAAATCTCCACCGCCAAGATTTCGACCTATGGCGAACAGGTGGTGGACGTGTTCTACGTCAAGGATGTATTCGGCTTGAAGATCGAGCACGAGCACAAGCTGACCGCCATCCGCGACAAGCTGATGGCCGCGCTGGCCGATCCCGAAGCGCCGGCCGAAACGACGCCCGCCCCGGTGCGCCGGCCGCCCCGGTCCATCGACCGCCGCGCCGCGCGCGGACGGCAAGCAAGGCCGGCGGCGGCGGAGTGAGAAGGCGACAGCGTCCGGTAGGAGCCCCTCCCCCGTGTGGGGGAGGGAAGTCGCGCGGACAACGAACGGACGGAGATTGATTTTATGGCGTCAAAGATTAGAGCCAAGCCGGCACGCACCGCAGCAAGGCGCTCTTCCCACGGCAAGCCCGTGATGATCGTGACCGGCGGCAGCCGGGGCATCGGCGCGGCGGTGGCGCGGCTGGCGGGGCGCCAGGGCTGGCGCGTGGTGGTGAATTACCGCACGGAGAAGAAGGCGGCGGACCGGGTAGCCGGCGCCATCCGGCGCGCGGGCTCCGAGGCGATCGTCGTTCAGGGCGACGTGGGGTCGGAGAGCGACGTGGTCGCGCTGTTCAAGGCCGCGGACAAGGCCTTCGGCCGGCTCGACGCGCTGGTCAACAATGCCGGCATCGTCGGCACGCCCAGCCGGGTAGACGAGCTTCCGGCGCGCCAGCTCCGCCGCCTGCTCGACATTAACGTAACCGGCTGCTTCATGTGCGCGCGCGAGGCGATCCGGCGCATGTCGACTAGGCATGGCGGACGGGGCGGCGGCATCGTCAATATTTCCTCGGCCGCCGCGCGGCTGGGCGGGCCGGGCGAGTGGGTGCATTACGCCGCCAGCAAGGGCGCCATCGACACCATGACCATCGGGCTCGGCCGCGAGGTGGCGGCCGAGGGCATCCGCGTCAACGCGGTGCGTCCGGGGTTGATCGACACCGACATTCACGCCACCGCCGGCCTGCCCGACCGGGTTGCCCGCCTCGGCCCCACCGTGCCCATGGGCCGCGCCGGGACCGCCGAGGAGGTGGCAACCGCGATCTTGTGGCTGCTCTCGAAAGAGGCGAGCTACGTCACCTCGTCGATCATGGATATTTCGGGTGGGCGGTAGGGGCGGCGGCGTCAGTCGCCGACTTGATTCCGGAACTCTGCCGGCGACAGGCTCGAAATACTTGGTATCCGGGCAGGACGACAACGCCGCCTCGGCAGGGTCAACTGGTTCTTGGAGGTCAGCTTGGCCAGCATGTCGAACTCCGCAGGTAAGGATGTAAGGAAGAGATACATTCCCCAGGTGGCATTTTCAATGCTGGCGGAGAAATTTGTGGCTGAAGAAGAAGGATTGCTCCCTAGCCGCGTCGGCCTTGGCCATCTCGGACGAACGAGAAAAGGGCCTTCAGCCCGCCGCCAGCTCCGCCCGCACCTGGGACCGCAGCACGTCGATCGGCACCACCGCGCCGTCGCGTTCCACATGCCAGAACATCCAGCCATTGCAGGCGGGCGCGCCCTGGACCGCGGCGCCGACCGCGTGGATCGAGCCTTTGGCCTCGGCGGAAATCACGGTGCCGTCGGCGCGCACGCGGGCGGTCCAGCGGCGGCGCGGGTCGAACATCACCTCGCCCGGCTTGATCAAGCCGCGTTCGACCAGGGCGCCGAAGGGGATGCGCGGTTCTTCCCGGCGCGTGCGCGCGACCGCCACGTCCTCGGCGTCATGGGCGCGCACATCGGCCAGGCGCTCGCGCGCCAGCTTGGCGTAGTCGCGCTCGCGCTCCAGCCCGATGAAGCGTCGGCCCAAGCGCTTGGCAACCGCGCCGGTGGTGCCGGTGCCGAAGAAGGGATCGAGGATCACGTCGCCCGGCTTGCTCGCCGCCAAGATCACGCGGTGGAGCAGCGCCTCCGGTTTCTGCGTCGGATGGGCCTTGCGCAGCTTGCCCTCGCCATCGACCAGCTTCAGCCGCTCGACGCCGCCGCATAGCGGCAAGAGCCAGTCCGAGCGCATCTGCAAATCGTCGTTCAGCGTCTTCATCGCTTCATAATTGAAAACGTAGCGCGACTCCTTCTCGCGCGCGCACCACAACAGGGTCTCGTGGGCATTGGTGAAGCGCCGGCCGCGGAAATTGGGCATGGGATTGGATTTACGCCAGACGATGTCGTTGAGCATCCAGAAGCCCAGATCCTGGAGCGTGGTGCCGACGCGGTAGATGTTGTGATAGCTGCCGATCACCCAGAGCGCGCCATCGGGCTTGAGCACCCGGCGCGCGGCGCCCAGCCAGGCGCGCGTGAAGGCGTCGTAGCTGGCGAAATCGTCGAATTTGTCCCAGGCATCGTCCACCCCGGCGACCCGGCTGTTATTGGGCCGGAGCAAATCCTGGCCGAGCTGAAGGTTATAAGGCGGGTCGGCGAAGACCAGGTCGATCGAGGCCTCGGGCAGGCCATTCATCAGCTCGACGCAATCCCCGACCAGGACGCGGTCGAGCGGTAGGCTTGATTCGGGAAGGTCTTTGCTGGCACGCATGGCCGCCATGGTCGGCGAGAGCGGCCCTGCCGTCAAGCTAAATTGTGTGTTGACTCAATATGTTATCGATTGGTTTGAAACTAATACGGTGATGTCGGGTCACACCAACCTGATATAGCGCATTTCGATGGACGGCCGTACCATATCCTGCATTCCGCGCCCAACCGAAAGCCGGGTAGCGCGGGTCCAACCGCGCCATGATTCGGTCGCGCGTGACCTTGGCGACGATCGAGGCCGCAGCGATCGAAAGCGATTTGCCGTCGCCGCCGACGATCATGCGGCACGGGCAAGGCAAGGGCGGCGCCCGGTTGCCATCCACCAGGGCTAGGTCCGGTCGCATGCCCCGGCGCGCCAGGGCCGCCAGGGCGCGCGTCATGGCCAGAAAAGTGGCGGCCAGGATATTGATGCGATCGATCTCGGTCACGCTGGCCGCGCCGATGCCGAAAGTGGCGCAGGAGCCGAGCCGGTCGAACACCGCTTGCCGGGCCGCCGGCGACAGCTTCTTGGAGTCGTCGATCAGAACCGCCAGATCGTCCGGCAGGGTAGTGCCGTCCAGGACGAGCGCCGCGGCCACCACTGGTCCTGCCCAGGGTCCGCGGCCGGCTTCGTCGATGCCGGCGACGATTCCGCCGGCGGCGCGTTCCAGGACAAGATCGGGCACGGGCTGCGCCCCTTCTGCGGCGTGATCGCTACCGGCGAGCGTAGCGCCCGTTTTCCGACGGAGTGCTTCGCCATACCAATACGAACTGGGTTAAACACTACCAAAAATACCTTTATATTTCAATCGGTATTGCCGGCAACTCGGCCCTACGGCGGTCGTTTACGGTCAAATCAGGGAAAGCTGGTCGCCCGCGCGCGGCGGCGGTTTGAAGCGGGCGGTGTCCAGATTCCAGTCGGCGCGATCGAGATTGAGGCGCCGTGCCGCCTGACGGAAGCGCTGGCGGATCAGCTCGGCATAGGCACCACTACCGGCCATGCGGCGGCCGAACTGGGCTTGATTGAGCGCACCATCCCGGGTTTGGCGGATCAGGCTGATCACGCGCTCGGCCTTCAGGGGCGCGTGGGCCTTCAGCCATTCTTGGAACAGTTCCTTGATCTCCAGCGGCAAGCGCAGCAGCACATAGCCCGCGGCATGGGCGCCATGGGCGGCCGCTTCCTCCAGGATGCGTTCGAGCTCGGCATCGTTCAGACCGGGGATCATGGGGGCGGCCATCACGCCGGTGGGTATGCCGGCCTTGTTCAAGGCCTGGATAGCCATCAACCGGCGCTTGGGCGTGGACGCCCGGGGCTCCATCACCCTGGCCAGATCGCGATCCAGCGTCGTCACGGAGATCATGACGTGGGCCAGGCGTTCGGCCGCCATGGGCGCCAAAATATCGATGTCGCGCATGATCAGGGCCGATTTGGTCACGATGGTCACGGGATGGCCATGGGCGGCCAGCACACGCAGGATGCCGCGCGTTATTTCCATTTTCTTTTCAATGGGTTGATAGGGATCCGTGTTGGTGCCCATAGCGATCGGCTGGACCCAGTAGTTCCGGGCGCGCAGCTCGTTTTCCAGCAAAGCCGCCGCGTTCGGCTTGGCCAGGATACGGGTTTCGAAATCGAGGCCGGGCGAGAAGCCGAGATAGGCATGGGTCGGCCGGGCGAAGCAATAGATGCAACCGTGCTCGCAGCCGCGATAGGGGTTGATCGAGCGATCAAACGGGATATCGGGCGAATCGTTGCGCGCGATGACACTGCGGCTGGTATCGGTCGAAATCACGGTTGCCGGATTGGAGGGCGGGTCGGTATCGTCCCCCGCGTCGGATATTGGCGCATCGAATCCTGGCGCATCGATCGCCGACGCATCCGGCGCGGCAATGCGCTGCCAGCCATCGTCGATGGCTTGGCGCGTATGGCGCTCATAGCGCCCGGCCCGGTTGCTGACCGCGCCGCGCCCCTTGAGCGGGCGATCGGGAAGCGCATCGTCCATGGCGCCACTATAGCTTGGGTTCATGGAACGTATCAAGAACATTGATGTGACTCACCAGAGACGCTGGGTTTAGCAAGGCCTTGTTTTTCAAGGCACCTACTGGGTATTGTTTGAAGTCTTGTCGAATCCTGGAGTGCCGCCCCATAGCCCTTGGTGTCGTCATCCCCACTCTTAACGCCGCTGCCTTCTTGCCGGCCTGCCTGAGCGCGCTCGCAGCCGGGCGCGATACCATCGAGGCGATGGATATCCTGGTGGTCGATGGCGGTTCGACCGACGATACCACGGCCATAGCCCGAGCGGGCGGCACCCGTGCGATCTCGGCACCGCCTAGTCGCGGCGGCCAGCTCGCTACGGGTGCCCGAGCCGTTGCCGGCGACTGGCTGCTCTTCCTGCACGCCGACACCTTGTTGGGGTCAGGCTGGGCCGAGGCGGCGGCGCACCATATGGCCGACCCCGCCAATGAAACCCGCGCCGGCTATTTCCAATTCGCCCTCGACGACCGCACCCAAGCCGCTCGCCGGCTCGAAAAACTGGTGGCACTACGCTGTCGATATCTGGCCCTACCCTATGGCGACCAGGCCCTACTTATATCTAGATACCTCTACGATTCCATTGATGGATATGGCTTGGAAACCCTCATGGAGGACGTTTCTATCGTGCGCCGGATCGGGCGCTACCGGCTGTGCCCGCTCGACGCCGTCGCGGTGACCTCCGCTCAACGCTACCGGCGCGGCGGCTATTGGCGCCGGCCGCTGCGCAACCTGGTCTGCCTCGCGCTCTATTTCCTGGGTGTGCCGCCCGACCGGATTGCTCGGTTCTACCGATGACCCCCGCGCGCCATCTGATCGTGTTCGCCAGGCTGCCTCGTCTGGGTACGCTCAAGCGCCGGCTCGCCGCCGGCATCGGCGACCAAGCCGCCCTCGCCTTCTATCGCAACGCCCTGTTCGCCTTGCTGCGACGGTTGGGCCGCGGCCCCTGGCAGTGCTGGATTGCGCTCACCCCCGATGGCGGCGTCCATCGGGCACGCTGGCCCAGGCCCTGGCGGGTGTTCGACCAAGGCCGCGGCGATTTGGGCCGGCGCATGGCTCGGGCCATCGCCTCTCGGCCGCCCGGCCCGACGATCATCGTCGGCTCCGACATCCCCGACATCGCATCCACCCATATCGAAGAAGCCTTCCGCGCGCTGGGCCGCGCCGATGCCGTGTTCGGCCCCGCCGAAGATGGCGGCTACTGGTTGGTCGGTTGTCGGCGCCGACCGGAACTGGCGGAGATGTTCGACCGGGTGCGCTGGTCGAGCAAATACGCACTGGCGGATACGATGAAGAATCTGCGCGGGCGGCGCACGCAGGTACTGAACCGGGTGCTCGACGATATCGATGATGTGGCGGCTTATGCGAGGTGGAGAGCTCGACGGCCCGGTTGACCGTTTACCTCGCTCCGGCTCTTCGCATGACCAGGAGACCGTTGCAGATCGGATCGTGCCTGATGATCCACCCCTTGGCAACATCAACGAAGCTTGTTCTTTCATCGTACTTCCGGCCCAGGTACTCCTC
>SHVW01000005.1 GCA_009694085.1 Alphaproteobacteria bacterium | reverse complement strand
AGGCAAATCAACTGCGGACGCGGCGAAACCGCCTGTATAGGATGGCGGCCATCTGCAAGGCACGACGACGGAGAGACCCGGCATGGCCCCATCCCTGCACGGCGCGACCAAGGCGGCCCAGGCCTTGGGCCGCATCCACGAACCCCATGGCGAGGTGATCCCGCCGATCCATCTGGCGACCACCTATGAGCGCGCGCCCGACGGCTCCTATCCCCATGGCCGCGTCTATTCGCGCGACGCCAATCCCAGCTACGACCAGGCCGAGGCACTGTTGGCCGATCTGGAGGGCGGATCGAACGCGCTGCTGTTCGGCTCGGGCATGGCGGCGGCGACCGCGTGTTTTTTGGCGCTCAAGCCGGGCGATCATGTGATGGCGCCGCGCATGATGTATTGGGCCCTGCGCAGATGGCTGGTGGAATTCGCCACGCCCTGGGGACTGGCGGTCGACTTTTTCGACAATGAGGCGCCGGGTCAGCTTGACGAACTCAAGGCCAAGCTGCGACCCGGCACGACGCGATTGGTCTGGCTGGAAACGCCGGCCAATCCGACCTGGGCGGTGACGGATATCGCCGCCGCGGCGGCGTTGGCGCGGGCGGCTGGCGCGCGCATCGCCGTCGATTCGACCGTGGCGACGCCGGTGCTGACCCAGCCGCTGGCGCTCGGTGCCGATGTGGTCATGCATTCCGCGACCAAGTATCTCGGCGGCCATTCCGACGTGATCGCCGGCGCGCTGACCACGGCGCGCGACGACGAATACTGGCAGCGCATCCGTTATGTGCGCAACTCGATCGGGGCGGTGCTCGGGCCGTTCGAAGCCTGGCTGCTGCTGCGCGGCATGCGCACCCTGTACCTGCGGGTACGCGCCCAGAGCGCCGCGGCCCAGCGCGTTGCCGAGCATTTCGTCGGCCACGACAAGCTCGTCGCCGTGCTCTATCCCGGCCTGGGTAACGATCCCGGCCATGCCGTAGCGCGCCGGCAGATGAGTGGCGGGTTCGGCGGCATGGTATCGATCCGCGTCAAGGGCGGCGCGGGCAAGGCCATGGCCGCCGCCGCCCGGCTTGCCGTGTTCAAACGCGCGACCTCGCTCGGCGGCGTGGAAAGCCTGGTCGAGCATCGCGCCAGCATCGAAGGGCCGACTTCACCCTGTCCGCCCGATTTGTTGCGCCTGTCCATCGGGATCGAGGAGCCGCGAGACCTGATCGACGATCTGGAGCAGGCCTTGGCTGCTATCTAATGCTGCCTGTGATACCTGCCCGTCCCGACCGCGCGTGGTTCGGCGTCGTCTGCATGATCGGCGCCGTGCTCGGCTTCTCGATCTCCGCCGCCATGACCAAATGGCTGGCCCGGGATTATTCGATCTCGCAATTGATGTTCACTCGTGCCGTGCTCTGCATGATTTTCGTGCTAGCGGTGGCGCATTTTCAGGGGCAGAGGACCATCTGGCGGACCGAACGAATCGGAGCCCATGCCCTGCGCGCCATCTTCGGCTTGACCGGCATGGCCGGAATCTATGTTTGCTACTGGCTCTTGCCGATCACGGATGCCACCGCGATCAACCTGTCCGCACCGATCTTCGCCACGGCGCTGTCGGTTCCGTTGTTGCGCGAGGTTGTCGGCATCAGGCGTTGGGCGGCGGTGTTCATCGGCTTCATCGGCGTGCTGGTCATGGTGCGGCCGGGCACGGAGGCATTCGAGCCGACCTATCTGATCGCGATTGCGACTGCGGCCATTGCCGGGTTGGTTGCCAACACCATCCGTCAGATCGGTCGTACCGAGGGCAGCATGACCATTGTGTTCTATTTCATGGCCTTCTCCACGATCGTCACGGCGCCCACTCTTTTGTTCAATTGGCGGACGCCCGATCTCGTCGATCTCGGCCTGCTCCTCGCCTTCGGCATTGCGGGTACCGCCGGGCAAATCTTGATGACCCAGGCCTATAGCAGCGCGCCGGTCTCGGTGGTGGCGCCGCTGGAATATACGGCGCTGCCCTGGGCCGCCATCATCGGCTTCACGGTCTGGGGCGAGGTTCTAACGGTCTGGACGCTCGTCGGCTCGGCCTTGGTGATTGCCAGCGGCCTCTATATTCTGCACCGCGAATCCATCCGCAACCGGGCGACGACCTGACCGCCATGCTCCATCTCACTGCCGATGACCGCAGCCTGCTCGACGGCGCCCAGGGCGCCGCTACCGCCATGGCCATGCGCATCCTGGTCGGCACGGCGGAAATGCTGGGGGCGGACAAGCTGATCGATATCGCATCGGTCCATGTCGATGGCTGCCTCTATCACGGCGACAGCGGTACCTTGTTTGCCGAAAAACTGGTGAATGCGGGCGGCCAGGTGCGCGTGCCGACCACGCTCAATGTCGGTGCGCTCGACCTGGTTCATGGCGACCGGGTGAAGGTGACGCCGGCACGTTACGACATGATCCGGCGCATGATGGCGGCCTATCAAAAGCTGGGTTGCCAACCCAGCTGGACCTGCGCGCCCTATCAGGCGGGCCATCGCCCTGCCCAGGGCCAGGACGTCGCCTGGGGCGAAAGCAATGCCATCGCCTTCTGCAATTCCGTGCTCGGCGCGCGCACCGACCGTTACGGGGATTTCCTCGATATCTGCGCCGCGCTCACCGGCCGCGCACCCCATACCGGCTTTCACAAGCCCGAGAACCGCCGCGCCCGCATCGTGGTGGACGCCTCCGGCCTGCCCGCCGCGTTGACCGCCGAGGACTCCTTCTATCCCGTGCTCGGCACTTGGCTCGGCGCCACGTGCGGCGCCACGGTCGCCGCGATCGATGGCTTGCCCGGCCCGATTTCCGAGGACCGGTTGAAGGCAGTCGGCGCCGCCGGGGCGTCGGCCGGTGCGGTCGGGCTGTTCCACATCGTCGGCGTCACGCCCGAGGCGCCGAGCCTGGCCGCTGCGCTCGCCGGTCACGCGCCGGAACAGACGATTCGGCTGACCCCCGCCATGCTGCGCCAAGCGCGCGACCGGCTATCCACCGGCGCCACCGTCGCCGGCCAACCGATCGATGCCGTCGCCATCGGCAGCCCCCACCTGTCCGAAGCGGAGTTCGATGCACTACGCGACTTGCTCCGGGGCCGACAGGTCGCCGTGCCCTTTTATGCCTGCACCGGCCGCCATGCCATGACGGCGATCGAACGCAGCGGTACGCGAGTTGTGCTGGATGCCGCCGGAATCATCGTGATCGCCGATACCTGCGTGGTCGTGACCCCGATCATGAAACCCGGGGGTGGCTTGCTCATGACCAATTCGGGCAAGTTCGCCCATTATGCGCCGGGCACGGTCGGCTATGACGTAGTCTATGGCAGCATGGCCGATTGCGTGGAAAGCGCGGTCGCCGGCCGCCTTGCGCGCGAGGAAAGCCTGTGGCGGTAATCCAGGCGCGCGCCGTGATCACCGGTACCGGCGCCGGCCGGGTGCTGCGCTTGGCGCAGGCGCTCAGTTTTTGGGGCGATGTCGACCCCTACACGGGCAAGTTGACCAATCCGCGCCAAACCTGGCACGGCACGAGCATCGCTGGCCGTGTCCTGGTCCTGCCGGAGCTGCGCGGCTCCAGCTCGGGCAGCGCGGTGATGTTGGAGCTGTTGGCTGGCGGCCACGCGCCAGCCGCGCTCGTGCTTGGCCGCATCGACGCCATCATCGGCCTCGGTATCCTGGTGGCGCGCGAAATGGGCTGGCCGACGATTCCGTTGTTGGAATTGCCCGTCGACCGGCACGAACGGCTTGTCGATGGTGCGGAGGCGAGCGTTTCGGTTGAGGGCGCGATCACGGTCTAGCGCCGTGCGTGGTGGAGAGGGGCGATTGCCGTTTCTCAACCTCGCGGATAGGGCAGATAGCCCTGGCGTTCCACATCGGGGAAAACATGGCCGCGCCGCACGTAGCGCTCGGCTCCGCCATCGCTCGCCGCATAATCCCAGGACGTTGGATTTCCCATGGCATTGGCGTGGGCGAGCAGCAGGCGTCGGCGCTGGCTCGCCTCGATATCTTGGGCAAGTTGGTTCATATCCCAAACCTTCCGCACGGCCGCCAGCAATTCGGATTCCGCAGCATCCCGGCCACTTAGATTGTCCAGCTCCAAGGGATCGCGGGTGAGGTCGTAGAGTTGGGTTGGAAATTCCGGGCTGACCACGATCTTGCGATCGCCGCGGCGGAGCATGACGCGCGGCGCCGAGACGCCGCCGTCGAAATGTTCGGCCAAAACGTCGCGCGGTTGCTGGCGCCCGGACGACAGGGCGCCCAACAGGCTCTGCCCATCCACGGGATCGACGATCTGGCCGGGCGCGCCGCCGGCCAGTTCCACCAGGGTCGGCAGAACATCGACCAGCGAGACCGGCTGGCCCAGACGCGCCGGTTTGATGCGGGGCCCGTGGAACATCAGGGGCACGCGCATGGCCGGCTCGAAGAAGGTCTTCTTGAACCACATGCCGCGCTCGCCCAGCATTTCGCCATGGTCGGCGCAGACCATCGTCACCGTGTTGTCGGCCATGCCGGCGGCCGCCATGGCGGCGCGCACCTCGCCGATCTCGCGGTCGACGAACGAGATCATGGCGTAATAGCCGCGCCGAGCCCGGCGCACCGCGTCGGCAGTCAATTCCGCACGGTTGAAGCCGTAGACCTGGGCGATCCGTTCGCTCTGGGGATCGATCTGCTTGAGGTCGCCCCGGCCGACCTTCGGTGGCGGGATTTCGTCGTCGCGATAGAGATCCCAGAACTCCCGCGTGATCACGAAGGGATCGTGGGGCTGGGTGAACGAGACGACCAGCAGGAGCGGACGGCGCGCGGGCTGGCGCGCCCAATCGTAGATTTTGCGGATGGCGCGGTGGCTGACATCTTCGTCATAGTCGAGCTGCATGGAGCGCGCGACCGGCCCGGCGTCGATCACGGTCTCGATGCCGGACACGCCGGATTCGGTGCCCACATTCTCGCCGCTGGAGCGCTTGCGCTGGAGTTCCCAGGACGGTGTCCAGCCGAAATCGGCGGGGTAGATGTCGGTGGTCAGCCGTTCCTCGAAGCCGTGCAACTGATCCGGCCCGATGAAATGCATCTTGCCGGACAGGCAGGTGTCGTAGCCCTGGGCGCGGAGATAATGGGCGAAGGTGGGCACGGAGGCGGCGAACTCCGCGGCGTTGTCATAGGCGCCGATGCGCGACGGCAATTGCCCCGACATGAAGGCGAAACGCGAGGGCGCGCAAAGCGGGTAATTGCAATAGGCGTTCTCGAACACCGCACCCTCCGCCGCGATGCGGTCGAGCGCCGGCGTCTTGGCCGCACCGCCATAGGCGCGGAGCGCCAGGGCGGAAAGCTGGTCCGCCATGAAGATGACGATGTTCGGGCGGTCGGGCGCGGGAGCGGCCATTTGTTTGTTCGCCTTGCCGGTGGAGCGGGTTGACAGTTGATCCCTGCCTGTATGGATTGGTCAACACGCTCCCATCGCCTGCCTTGGAGTATTGCACTATGGCCACGGGCACTCACGACGCGCTCGCCGATCCGCGCAACGCGCGGGTTAAGATTTACGTCAACGGCCGGCTCGTGCCGCGGAAACGGGCCGTGATCTCCGTGTTCGACGCCGGTTTCATCCTGGGCGATGGGGTGTGGGAGGGCGTGCGGCTGCATAACGGCAAGATCGCCTTTCTCGATCGCCATCTCGACCGGCTCTACGAGGGCGCCAAGGCCATCGCGCTGGACATCGGCAAGTCGCGCAAGCAGATGACGGACATTCTCTACAAGGTCGTGCACGCCAACAACATGATTTCGGGCGTGCATATGCGCCTGATGGTCACGCGCGGCATGAAGAAGACGCCGAGCCAGGACCCCAGGCTCGGCATCGGCCCCGCCACCATCGTGGTCGTGGCCGAGCACAAGCAGGTCAACCCCGCCGTTTACAAGAGCGGCATCCGGTTGATCACGTCCAATGTGCGGCGCGGCTATCCCGACGTGCAGGACCCCAAGCTGAACTCCCACAGCAAGCTCAACTGCATCACCGCCATCATCCACGCCCACGCCGCCGGCGCCGACGAGGCGCTGATGCTCGATCCCCACGGTTTCGTCGCGACCTGCAACGCCACCCATTTCTTCATCGTGCGCAAGGGCCAGGTCTGGACCTCGACCGGCATGTATTGCTTGGGCGGCATCACCCGCGCCCAAGTGCTGGAACTGTGCCACGAAAACGGCATCCCGGCCCAGGAGCGCAGCTTCTCGCTGACCGAGACGTACAGCGCGGAAGAAGCGTTCTGCACCGGCACCTTCGGCGCGCTGACCCCCGTGGCGGAAATCGACGGCCGAACCATCGGCAACGGCAAGCCCGGCCCGATGACGCGGCGGTTGGGCCGGCTCTACCAGAAGCTGATCGAGCGGGAATGCGGAGCAAGCCTTTAACACCTCGCATTTGTCGTCATATGGACTCGGACTGGCGATTGCCATAGGCTTTTGCCCCAGAGGTTTCGCGTCGAGCCGTGCGTTTTAATGCGGCAGGAACAGGAGATGGCCATGACAAAACTCGCTATGTTGAATTCGCGCGCGGTCCTGATCGGTCTGGCTGCGGCGCTGGCGCTCGCCGGTGCCGTCGAGGCCAAGACGTTCCGCACCAATATCCGCGCCGATCCCGCGATGATGGACCCCATCACCTATTCGGAGATCGTCGCGGGCGACGTGCTCGATAATATCTACGAGGGCTTCAGCGAGGTCGCGGACGACGGCTCGATCGTTCCGGCGCTGGCGACCAAATGGGAGGCTAGTGCCGATAACAAGACCTGGCGCTTCACCTTGCGCCGCGGCGTTAAATTCCATTCCGGCCGCGAATTCACGGCCAAAGACGTTAAGTTCACCATGGAAACACTGATGACGCCGGGCATGAAGGGTGGCTTGACCACGACCTATCTGAAGAAGATCGTGGGCGCCGACGCGCTTCAGAAGGGCGAGACCAAGGAGTTGGCCGGGGTCAAGATTGTCGATCCCTACACGGTCGACATCAATCTGGTCGAGGCCGACGTTCTCTTCCCCATCTACCCCTTCTATTTCATGGATGCCGCGATTCCGGCCGAGCACGGCGCGGATTGGTGGAGCAAGGCGTCCGCCGGTACCGGGCCCTTTAAGTTCGTCCATTGGAAGCGCGGCGTGGAGATCAAGCTCGACGCCCACAAGGATTACTGGGGTGGCGCGCCCACGATCGATGGCGTGCAATTCCTGATCGTGCCCTCGGGCGACACCGTGTTGTCGATGTACGATGCCGGCGCACTCGATTTCTCCTTCCTGCCCGAGCTCGCGATGCGTCGTGCGTTGAAGGACCCGCGTTACGCCAAGGAGTTGATCAGCGTGCCGCGTGCCCAGTCGCGCTATATGGGTATGAACCAGAATCTCTACGCTCCGTTCAAGGATAAGCGGGTGCGCGAGGCGATCTCCGCCGCGCTCGACCGCGACGCCATGATCAAGGGGCTGTTCAACGATGCCGGCTTCCCGCTCCACGGCGTGATCACGCCCGGCGTTGCCGGCTACAATCCCAACATCGCCAAGGTCGGTTTCGATCCCGCACGTGCCAAGAAGCTGTTGGCCGAGGCCGGCTATCCCGACGGCAAGGGTATGCCGCCCCTGGAAATCTCGAACCCGCCTGATTTCAAGGACGAGATCACCTATTACGCCAACCAGCTCAAGCGCGTGCTGGGCATCGACGTCAAGGTGGTGACAGTTGAACGCGCCACCTTCATCAAGGCGATGAACGCGGGCGAAGTGCCGTTCTTCCCCTGGGGTTGGACGGCGGGCTATCCCGACGCCAATTACTACCTGTCCCAGATGTGGCACTCGAAGAGCCCATATAACCGCGCGCGCTACAGCAACGGTCAGTACGATGCCCTGATCGACAAGGCTCAGACCGTGGCCGATCCGCCCGCGCGCTTCAAGCTGTACCACGAGGCGGAAAAAATCCTGATGGACGACTGGGCCACCATACCGCTGCCGATCCCGGCCCAGGTCGCGCTGCGGAAACCCAACGTCAAGAACGTGACCATGACGTCCTACGGCTATTCGAGCTTCCACAAGATCGAAATTCAGTGATGGCCCATCCCACCCCTCTCCCGCGAAAACGGGAGAGGGCCGGGGAGGTATGGCCATGCTGACCTACGCCATGCGCCGCCTGCTCGGCCTGGTGCCGGTATTGGCGGTAGCGGTCGTGTTAACCTTCATCGCCATCCAGGCGATCCCCGGCGATCCCATTCTGATCATGTTGAGCGACCAGTCCGCCGACAAGGCACTGGCCGCGCGGCTGCGCGCGGAATACGGGCTGGACCTGCCGCTGTGGCAGCAATTCTTGAACTATATCCGGGGTGTGGCAACCGGCGATTTCGGCAAATCCTTTCGCTTCGTCGGCGTGCCCGTGATCGACGTGATCAAGGATGCGCTGATGATCAGCCCAGTGTTGGCGTTGGCGGCAACGGCTTTGGCCGTGCCGGTCGGCGTGATCGTCGGCGTGTTCGCCGCGCTGCGGCGCAATAGCTGGGCCGACACCACCGTGATCCTGGTGCTGATCGCCGGCATATCCATTCCCAATTTCGCGCTCTCCGCATTCCTTGTCTTCATCTTCGCGGTCAAGCTCGGCATCGTGCCGGTGGCCGGCTGGGGCACGTTGGAGCAGGCAGTGCTGCCCGTGACCATCCTGGCCGTGCCGCCCGCCGCCTATATCGCCCGGCTGTCGCGGACCTATATGCTGGAGGTGTTGCAGCAGGATTATATCCGCACCGCGCGGGCCAAGGGTTTGAGCCGGCGGCTCGTGGTCTATCGCCACGCGCTCCGTAACACGCTGGTGCCGCTCTTGACCACCATCGGCATTATCTTCGGCGGCTTGCTCTCCGCCGCCTTCGTGGTCGAGACCATTTTCAACATTCCCGGCCTCGGCCGCATGGCGATCCAGGCGATTTTCTCACGCGACTATCCCGTGACCATGGCAATCGTGCTGCTATTCACGGCGTTCTACGCACTGATCAATCTGCTGGTCGATGTACTCTACGGCGTGATCGATCCGCGCATCCGGCTCGGCGGCGGCCCAACGTGACGGTGCAAATTACCGCTCCTGGATTCTGGCAATCGGAATTCGCCGTCCGATTCCGGCGCAACCGCAATGCGGTTGCCGGCTCGATCATCGTCGCCTTCGTCGTGCTGGTGGCCGTGTTCGGCCCGTTCGTGGCGCCCTATGCCTATGACGATACAGATTTGCTCGGGACCTGGGCCGAGCCCTCGCGCGAACATCTGCTGGGTGGCGACCAACTCGGCCGCGACATTTTGAGCCGGTTGATCGTGGGCGCGCGGGTGTCCCTGCTGGTGGCGATCTCCGTGCTGTCGATCACGCTCGCCGTCGGCATCCTGATGGGCATGATCGCCGGCTATTTCGGCGGCTGGGCCGATGGGTTGATCATGCGGACCTCCGACATCATCTTCGCCTTTCCCGAACTGATCTTCGCCATTCTGGTCGCCGCCGTCATGGGGCCGAGCAAGCTGACCGTGATCGTGTCGCTGTCGATCGTATGGTGGCCCGGCATCGCGCGGCTGACCCGCGCGCTGGTCCTGCAATTGCGCAACGAGCTTTACGTCGATGCCGCGATCGCCTGCGGTACCGGGCCGTTCACCATCTTGTTCCGTCATCTCCTGCCTAACATCGTCGCCCCCTTGATCGTGCGCGCCTCCATCGGCGTCGGTTTCATCGTCATGGCCGAGGCGACGCTGAGCTTCCTCGGCATCGGCGTGCAGGAGCCGGAGCCGAGCTGGGGCGGCATGATCCGGGACGGGCTGGTTGGCTTGCGCACCGATCCCTACCTCGCGCTGTTCGGCAGCATGGCGCTCGGCCTCGCCATCATCGGCTTCAACCTGCTGGGCGATGGGTTGCGCGATCTGCTCGATCCGAAAATCAGGGACCGATGACCGCGCCCTTGCTTCAGATCGACAATCTCGCCGTGTCGTTTCAGGCGCTGCACGGCCGCCTCACCGTGATCGAGGACGTGTCGCTATCGATCGGCCATGGCGAAGTGCTGGGCGTGGTCGGCGAAAGCGGATCGGGCAAGTCTGTGACCGCGCTGTCGATCATGGCGCTCTTGGGCGAGCAGGGCCGAGTCGAGCGCGGCGCCATCCGGTTCGATGGGCGCGATTTGGCGAAGCTCCCGGAAGAGGAGATGCGCGCGGTGCGCGGCCGGTCGGTTTCCATGATCTTCCAGGAGCCCATGACCAGCCTGAACCCGGTCTATACCGTCGGCTTCCAGATCGCCGAGGTATTGATGGAGCATCTCGGCCTGTCCGAATCCGTGGCGACCGGCAGGGCGGTGGAGCTGATGCGCCGGATCGGTATTCCGGCGGCGGAGGAGCGCGTCCACCACTACCCGCATCAGATGTCGGGCGGCATGCGCCAGCGCGTCATGATCGCCATGGCCATGGCGTGCGAGCCCAAGCTGTTGATCGCCGACGAGCCGACCACGGCGCTCGACGTCACGATCCAGGCGCAAATCCTAGATCTCATGGCCGATCTGCGCCGCGCCTTCTCGGCTGCGATCTTGATGATTACCCACGACATGGGCGTGATCGCGACGGTCGCCGACCGGGTCATCGTCATGTATGCCGGCCAAATCGTCGAGGAAGCGCCCGTCCACGACCTGTTTGCCGCGCCGCGCCATCCCTATACGCGGCTGCTGCTGCGCTCGATACCGCTGGCCACCCGCAAGCAGGCGCGGTTGGAGGTGATTCCCGGCGCCACGCCCTCGCCGGCCAATTTCCCCGCGGGTTGCCGTTTTCATCCGCGCTGTCCCGATGCCATCGATGCCTGCCGCCGGACCATGCCGGTGCTGGAGCCGGCGGGCGAGGGGCGGCGCGTGCGCTGCTTTCGTGCCCTCGAGACCGGCCTCAAATCCATGGCCGCGCCGTGACCCAACCACTCGTCCAGATCGATGGCCTGACCAAGGATTTCGCCATCAAGCGGCCGGGTATGTTGGCCCAGCGCGCGAAATTGCGCGCGGTGGACGATCTCAGCTTCGCCATCGCGCCGGGCGAGACGCTGGGGTTGGTCGGCGAATCCGGTTGCGGCAAGACCACGGTCGGGCGCCTGATCTTGCGCCTGGTCGAGCCGACGTCGGGGCGCATCGCCTTCGACGGCATCGACATCACCCATCTCGACGAGAAGGCGATGCGGCCGTTGCGCCAACATATCCAGGTCGTGTTCCAGGACCCGTTCTCCTCGCTCAACCCGCGCCTGCGCGTGCGCGACGTGATCGGCGAACCCCTGCGCAATCTGGGCTGGGATACGACGCGGATCGAGCAGCGGGTCGCCGAATTGATGGGTATCGTCGGGCTGCCTGCGGAGTACATGACGCGCTACCCCCATGCGTTTTCCGGCGGTCAGCGCCAGCGCATCGGCATCGCCCGCGCACTGGCCTTGCGTCCGCGCTTCATCGTGTGCGACGAGGCGGTCTCGGCGCTCGACGTATCGATCCAGGCGCAAATTTTGAATCTCCTCGCCGACATCCAACGGCAATTCGATCTGACTCTGCTGTTCATCTCGCATAATCTGGGCGTGGTGCGCCATGTCTGCCATCGCATCGCGGTGATGTATCTGGGCCAGATGGTCGAACTGGCCGGCGAGAACGATCTGTTCACGCAGCCGCTCCACCCCTATACCCAGGCGTTGATCGCTGCCGTGCCCGAGCCCGATCCGGCGACGCGCGGCCGGCGCGGCGCGCTTCAGGGCGAGATACCCAGCCCGATCGCGCCGCCGCCGGGCTGCCGTTTCCACACACGCTGCCCGCGTGCCGAGGCGCGCTGTAAATCCGAGATTCCGCAATTCCGCGAAGCCGAGCCCGGGCGCTTCGTGCGCTGTCATTTTCCGGGCTGACCTGTCGAGGCCATTCATGATCGTCGAACGCACAAACTACTATGCCAAATCGGGCTGCGCCGCCGACGTGCTGGCCATCCGCCGCCGCGCCTGCCAGGTTCGCGCCAGTATCGGATTGGCCGCAGGCAGTGTTTATGTCAAATCCGAGGGCGATGGGCCCGACGTGGCCTGGGCGTGCAGCTTCCCAGATAAAGCTGCCCATGACGCCGACCTCGCCGCCCGCGCCACCAGCCCCGATTTCGAAGCAGTGCGCGCTTCCATGCGCCAGGCCATCGACCGGTTCGAGCGCCATGTCGAAACGCGCGACGACGGGCCGCTCGCCAACGGCATGGTGGATACGGATGGGCTGGAGGCCCATGCCGTGCCGCGCGAAATCGAATTCGACAGCGGCGCCTACAGGCTCAAGGGCTATCTCTATTTGCCCCCGGGCAAGGGACCGTTTCCCTGCCTGATCCGCAATCACGGCAGCGGCATCGCCCAAGGCATTTGGGACGCTAGCCGGCCGGCCACGGCGCTAACCTTCCTATCCTGGGGCATCGCCAGCTTCCTGCCGCACCGGCACGGCTACGGCAATTCGCCCGGCCCGGCCTGGCGCTCGGACGTCCCGGCGGCGTTCGGCACGCCGGAATACGACGATCAGCTCGCCCGCCGGCTCGACCGCGAAAGCGACGATGTGATCGCCGCGCTGGCGATGGTGGAGCGCCTGCCGGAAATCCGGGTCGATCGCATCGGCATCATGGGCAGTTCCTTCGGCGGCACCAACACGCTGCTGGCGGCGTCCAAATCGTCGCGCTTCCGCTGCGCCGTCGAGTTCGCGGGGGCGGCGATGAACTGGGAGCGCACGCCCGCCTTGCGCGAATTGATGAAGGGTGCGGCGCGCAAACTGACCCAACCGATATTCTTTATCTCCGCCGCTAATGATTACAGCGTGCGTCCGACCATCGAACTGGCCGAGGCGATGGCCGGCACCGGTCAGGTCGTGCAGTCCAAGGTCTATCCCGCCTTCGGCGCCAACCGAGACGAGGGCCACCGCATCGAGGCCATGGGCCAGACCCTGTGGGGCGGGGATGTCAGGCGCTTCCTCGAGCGCTGGCTGTGAGCCGCATCCCCCAGCATTGGGATATGGAGACCGACGTCGTTGTCGTCGGCTTCGGCTATGCCGGGGGCATGACGGCGATCGCCGCCCATGATGCCGGCGCGCGCGTATTGATCCTGGAGAAGATGCCCGATCCCGGCGGCATCTCCGTGTGCTCGGCTGGTGGGTTGCGCGTTGCTCGCGACGCCGAGCAAGCCTTCCGCTATCTCCAGGCGACCAATGCCGGCACCACGCCCGACGATGTGTTGCGCCGCCTCGCCCAGGGCATGACCGAGCTGCCCGATCTGGCGCGCGAGCTTGCCGCCGTCAACGGCGCCGTCGTGGGCGTGCGCGATTCGCCCGGCAACTATCCGCTGCCCGGCAACGACACCTTCGGCTTCGTCTATATCGACGATCTCCCCGGTTTCGATGCCAGCAAGGCGTTTCCCCATGTCAAAGGCTCGCCCCAGGGCGCGCGGCTGTTCAAGGTCGTGCTCGACAATGTGGCGAAGCGCGGCATCCCGGTGCGGACGTCCGCGCCCGCCCGGCGCCTCGTGCAGGATAGCGACGGCGCAGTGATCGGCCTGATCGTCGAGATCGATGGAAAAGAAATCGCGGTGCGCGCGCGCTGTGCCGTCGTGCTCGCCTGCGGCGGGTTCGAGGGCGATGGCGAACTCCAGCGCCAGTTCTGGCAGGCCAAGCCGGTGCTGTCGGCCGCCTATCGCGGCAATACCGGCGACGGCATTCGCATGGCCCAGGCCGCGGGCGCCCAGCTTTGGCACATGTGGCATTACCACGGCTCCTACGGCTTCAAGCACCCGGACCCGGCCTATCCCTTCGCCATCCGCATGAAGCGCTTGCCCGACTGGCAACCCGGCCAAGGTCTGCGCGGGGATGTGCGCATGGCCTGGATCATGGTCGATCGCACGGGACGGCGTTTCGTCAACGAATACGAACCCTATATGCAGGACACCGGCGCCCGCGCCATGGATCGCTTCGATCCCGCGACCCAGAGCTACCCTGCCATTCCGGCGACGTTGATCGTGGACGAGGAAGGGCGAAAGCTTTATCCCCTGGGCGCGCCGACCTATAACGAACGCGGACTTTCCCTGGGCTGGAGCCGGGACAATCAGGCCGAAGTGCAATCCGGCTTGCTCGGCCAGGCCAACAGCCTGGACGAGTTGGCCGAGCAATGCGGATTGCCGGCGGCGGCCGTAACGGCAACGGTCGATCGTTGGAACCGAATGTGCGCGGCCGGCGTTGACGATTCCTTCGGCCGGCCACCCACGAGCATGGTGCCGATCGCCACGCCGCCCTTCTATTTCGGCCGGCTCTGGCCGGTGGTATCCAACACCCAGGGCGGGCCGGTTCACGATAGCGAGCAGCGCGTGATCGACGCATTTGGTCGGCCGATCCCTCGCTTGTTTGCCGCTGGCGAACTCGGCAGCGTATTCGGGCACCTTTACATGTCCGGCGGCAATCTGGCTGAATGCTTCGTCGGCGGCCGAACCGCCGGGCGCAACGCGGCGGCACTGGGTAAATAGGGACGGGACGATGGCATCGATGGACCGCAAATCCGGTAATCTCGGCTATTGGTGTGCCCAGGCGGTCGCGCGCGATCCCGACAAGGTCGCGTTGTTCGACCTGTCCGGTGCCCAGGTGCGCGAGGCGCGCTATGGCGAGATCGACCAGCGCATGGATCGGTTCGCCGCCTTGATCGCCGGGAGCGGATTGAAGCCGGGCGATCGCCTGGCGCTGGCCATCGGCAACCGCTTCGAATTCGTGGAAGCGATGTACGGCGCCATGCGCGCCGGCATCGTGCCCGTGCCGCTCAATATCAAGCTCGGCGCCGACACGCTGGCCTACACGATCAAGGACGCCGGTTGCGTCGGCGCGGTGGTCGAACCCGGTTGCAATCCCCGCATCATGCGGTTGGTGGAGGACGTGGGGTTGAAGACGCGCCTCGCTTTCGCACCGGCACCGGTAGGTTGGGACGATTACGAGCAGGCTTTGATGGCGACGCCGGCGCGTTTCGATCCGCCCATGCTTGGCGACGATCATCCGTCGTTCCAAGCCTATACCTCGGGCTCGACCGGACGGCCCAAGGGCGTGGTGCTGACCCATGGCGGCCAGCTCTGGTGGGTGCGTTGCGTCCAGAAGTACTGGACGCCACCGGCGACGGAGCGCGGGTTGACGGCCGTGCCGCTCTATCACAAGAACGCCATGGCCGGGCAGATCAAGCCGATGCTCCAATGCGGCGGCTCCGTGGTGGTGTTGCCTAATTTCGAGCCACGCCGTTTCCTGCAAACCCTCGCAGATTACCGCTGCTCCTTCACCACCGGCGTGCCCGCGGTGTTCACGCTGCTGCTTCAGCAGAAAGATCTGATCGCCAAGCTCGATTTCTCCGCGCTCAAGAAGATCACCGTGGGTTCCGCGCCGACGCCGCCGGAACTGCTGGACACGCTGGAATCCGTGTTCGGCTGCCCCGTGGGCGAAAGCTATGGTCTGACCGAGGGCGGGCCGGTGATGTTGGGCCCACCGCTCGATGGTCGCCGCGCCCCTCACGGGTCCTGTGGCGTGGCTTGGCCGGAGGGCGAGGTCAAGCTGGTCGGCGTCGATGGCAAACAAAGCCCCAGCTATGGCGAACTCTGGGTCAAAAACCCCGGCGTTACGCCAGGCTATTACAACCTGCCCGAGGTCAACCGCCAGCGCCTGGTGGATGGTTGGCTCAAGACCGGCGATCTCTTTAGCTGCGACGATCAGGGCTTCTATTACTTCCGCGGCCGTACCGACGACATGTTTAATTCGGGCGGCGAGAACATTTACCCGCTCGAAGTGGAAAACCTACTGCTCAAGCATCCCGCCGTCGCTGAGGTCTCGGTTGTACCCGTCCCCCACGCAATCAAGGGCGAGGTGCCCGTGGCCATGGTGGTGCGCGCGCGCGATGCTGCGGCCGACGAGGATGTGCTGCGCAAATTCGCCATCGATAACGGCCCGGCCTATGCCCATCCCCGCCGCATCTTTTTCACCGATGCGCTGCCGCTGAACGGACCGGGCAAGATCGACCGGCGGGTCGTGCAGCAACAAGTGATGGCGCTAGTCGGCTCCGCCGGGCTGGGCGGCGCGTGAGCCCCGGCTTCGACCTTGATCACGTCGGTATTGCCGTCCACGATCTGGATGGCGCGGCGGCGGTGTATCGGCGGCTCGGTTTCACGCTCAGCGACCGCAGCTATCACGTGGCGCCGGCCAGTCCCGGTGCGGCGCCCACGCCTCGCGGTACGGGCAATCATTGCGTCATGCTGTCCCATGGCTATGTCGAGTTGATCGGGATCACCGATCCCGCCTATCGGGGCGGGTTGCGCCAGCATCTGGCGCAGAACGAGGGTCTGCACATCGTCGCGTTCGGCTGCGCCGATGCCGCGACCGCGGGGATGCCACGCCGGTTGACCCGACCGATCGTCGAACGGGGCAAATCGGTCACGGCGGAATTCTCGATCGTCGATCTGCCCGCGCCGGTCGGTAACGATACTTACATCGCCATCGAGCATCATAGCCGTGCGGCGCTCTGGCAGCCCCATCTTCTGCCTCACGCCAATGGTGCGCGCGGGCTATTGGAAATGACGGTCTGTGCTGCCGATCCCGCCGCCTATGCGGCTAAACTGGCCGCCACGCTCGGCGTCGCCGTCCAGGCCAACGGGGACGCTCATACGGTCAGACTCGCCTTCGGCTCGGTCGACACGGTCGATCCGGCTGGGCTAGAGCGGCGCTATTCCGGCGTTGCCGCGCCGGCGCTCCCCTTTCTGGCCGGCATTGCGCTTACAGCCGACGACATCGCACGGACTTGCGCCTTGCTCAGGGCGAATGGCGCGGATTATCGTAGTCGGCCTACCGGCTCTATCTGGATCGCGCCCGCCCAAGCCTGTGGCGCCGTCATCGAATTCATTCCGGCCTGAAAGGTCCAGCCATGCCCCTATCGCGCACGAAGAAGCCGGCCAAACCGGCGCCCATCCCGCTCTACGTCCAGATCAACGCCAACCAGCCCGAGGTCTATTGGATGACGCCGGCGGTGTGGAAGGCGGCGGCGCGCCGGCACCCGGCATTGGCCAAACGGGTCAAGCCGGTTTTCGCCATGGACAAGGCTCCGGACCTGGCCGCGCTGGCTCGGGCCGAGATCGTGTTTTCCGGCTCGAAGGTCGACCGCGCCGTCATCGGCGGAACTGCCCGCAACATGAAGTGGCTTCACGTGACGGCCGCCGGGGTCGAGGGGTTGATGCCGCTGAACTGGCTGCCCAAGGGCGCGGTCGTGACCAATGCCAGCGGCGTCCACGGCCCCAAGGCCGGCGAGTTCGCCATGATGGCGCTGCTCATGCTGAACGATCAGATGCCGCTTCATATCGACGATCAAAAGGCGCGGCGGTGGAACTCGGCGTTCAGTTCGCCCATCGCGGGCAAGACGGTGGTGATCGTCGGCGTAGGCGCGATCGGCGCGGAATGCGCGCGCCGGGCCAAGCAACTCGACCTCAAGGTGATCGGCGTGCGCCGCGGCGGCAAGCCGGTGCGCCATGTCGACCGCATGATCAAGCCGGCGCAGCTACACAAGGTCCTGCCCCAAGCCGATTTTTTGATCGTGGTGACGCCGCTGACGCCGGAAACGCGCGGCATGATCGGCGCGCGCGAGTTGGCCCTGCTCAAGCCGACGGCCGGGCTGATCAACACGGGGCGGGGGCCGGTGGTGGATTACGAAGCGCTCGCGGCCGCGTTGCGTGCCGACCGGCTGGCCGGCGCCATTCTCGACGTGTTCGAGCCGGAACCGCTGCCGCCCGATTCGCCGCTATGGACCACGCCGCGGCTGCTGATCACGCCGCATGTGTCGTCCGACGACCCGGGGGCCTACGCTGCGCGCTGCTGCGACGTCTTTTTCCAGAATCTGGCGGCCTATCTGCGCGGCCGGCCGCTGCCCACACAGGTGTGCGGCGAACTCGGATATTAAGTATTGAGCCCCATGGCCCTCGCCCTGCCAATGCTGGTATGATACCGCCCAGCGGGGAGCGGCAGTATGCGGTTCGTGCGATCCGGTTTGCGAGTATTCGTGGTTGGCGTCGGGCTGGCGGCCGGGCCGGCTCATGCTATGACGCCGGAGGGCGGCGACTGTATCGAGGGCGCTAAGAACGCCAAGGACGTCGTGGCTTGCCTTCAACAGGAGATGAACCGCCAGCGCGACTATCTAAATGCGGCCCTAACCAAGGCGCGCAGCCAAGGCGACCCGACCCGTATCAGTCTGCTCAACCGCATGCAGCAGGCCTGGACCAATTACCGGGATGTCTATTGCGACTGGCGGGCCGATTTGTTCCGCGTCGACAAGGAGCAGGGTCAGTTGGAACGGCTGCAGTGCCTGGTCGATACAACGGAGCGCCAGGCTCAGGAACTGGAAGACGACGGCACAACGCCGCCGTAATGGGGCCGCCGTAATGGGGATCGCGATGATGGGGATGACATGAAGCGTATTATCGAAGCCGGCCAGCGGTATCAGGTCGTCGACAAGACGGCCTATGTCTGGGAGGTGGAGCGCGTCACGGACAAGCACGGCATTCCCCATGCCAGCCTGATTCGCGTGGGTGCGGCGTCGGAGCGGCGCTTGGTTTCGGCGCAGATTCTTCTCGACCGCAGTCTCTATCGCCAGGTGGCCGCACCGCCCAACCCATCGATGCCGGGGCCGGCCTAGAGCTCCGGCATAGAGCCAATGACCGATTCCGTGTCCGGCAGCGATCCGGGCCCGCGCTTGGGCCCGGACGATGTCGAGGTTCTCAAGCGCGAGACGCTCTACGACGGTTGGTCGCGGCTGCACCGCTATACCTATCGTCATCGGCTGTCCGATGGCAGTTGGACCCGGCCGTTCACGCGCGAGGTGTACGATCGCGGCTCTGCTGCGGCAGTGCTGCTCTACGATCCTCATGCGGATCGCGTAGTTCTGGTGGAGCAGTTCCGGCCCGGCGCCCACGCGGCCGGCCTGGCGCCCTGGCAGCTTGAGCCGGTCGGCGGCATGGTGGAGCCGGGCGAGGATCCCGCCGATGTGGTGCGCCGGGAGGCGTTGGAGGAGGCGAACTGCGGGATCATCGAGCTGATCCACGCCTTCGACTACATGCCGAGCGTGGCCAGCTACCAGAGCCCGATCCATCTGTTCTGCGGGCGCGTCGATGCCGCACGCGCCGGCGGCGTCCATGGCCGCGCCGACGAGGACGAGGAAACCCGCGTCGTCGTTTTGACCGCAGAGGCCGCCTTCGCGGCCGTGAAGGAGCGCCCGATCGTGTCGAGCGGCGGGCTCTTGGCCCTGCAATGGCTCCAGCTCAACCGGGAGTGGCTACGGCGAAAGTGGAGTGCGGCGGCGGAATAGCCTGAACGTTCTGGCGTTCACCTCTTTAGTGCCGGCTTCCCGGCTTCGGCTCCGCCGCCGGACCGGCATCTCCCCCTTCAAATCGGTCCGGCGGCCTTTTCTTGTCGCTTGCCCTAAGAACGGGTTTGCCCGCCCAATCCGCCGCGCTACTCTGCGCACGAAGCTGAGCAGGGGCGGGCATGGCAGAGGAAATGTTGGAGGTTTCGGTGTGGCGCGGCGCGGCGGAGGGCCGGTTCGTCGCCTATGCCGTGCCGCGGCGCGCCAACCAGACCGTGCTCGATCTGGTCAGCCATATCCAGCAGCGCCTCGAACCCGGCTTGAGCTATCGCTTCGCCTGCCGGGTCGGCATGTGCGGCTCCTGCGCCATGACGGTCAACGGCAAGCCGCGTTGGACCTGCCGCACCCATGTCGCTCGGGTGGCAGGCGCCGACGGCCGGGTTGAGATCGCGCCGCTGCGCAACATGCCGGTGATCAAGGATCTGGCCTGCGATCTCGCGCCCTTTTTCGACAAGTGGTCGCGCGCCCGCGGGCGGTTCGCGCCGACGCAGACGCGCACCGACGATTTCGCGCCGGTGGCGCCGGCCTCGATCCAGCGCCAGGCGGCGGATGCCGGTATCGAATGCATCGGCTGCGCCGTCTGCTATAGCGCCTGCGACGTGGTCGCATGGAACCCCGACTATCTCGGGCCGGCCGCGCTCAATCGGGCCTGGACGCTTCACAATGACGCGCGCGATGGCGCGCACACGGCCCGGCTCGCCGCCGTGGCTGGCGATGCGGGCTGCCACGCCTGCCACAGCCACCAGAGTTGCACGGAGCACTGTCCCAAGCAGATCAGCCCGACGCTGTCGATCGCGGGGCTCAAACGCGCCAGCGCGCTGGCGGCACTCAAGGGCGAGATTTGAATGACGGATCGGTTGGGTGCCCGGTTATGGCTGGCCCAGCGGGCCAGCGCCGCCATGCTGGCGCTGTGCGTCGCGGTTCATCTCGCGACCATGATTTATGCAGTTCAGGGTGGGTTGAGCGCGGCCGAAATCCTTGGGCGCACGCGCGGCAGCATAACCTGGCTCGCCTTTTACGGCCTGTTCGTGCTGGCCGTCGCGGTTCACGCGCCGATCGGGCTGCGCGCCATTTTGCGCGAAATGACGGCATGGCGCGGCCGGTCGCTCGATTTGGCGGCGTTCGGATTCGGTCTGGCGCTGATCTGGCTCGGCCTGCGCGCCGTGGTGGGGCTTTTCCGGTGAGACCGTCGATCGATCTGCGCGGTCGCGGGCACGCCGCCTATTGGGCGTTCCTGATCCATCGATTGTCCGGGGTCGCGCTGGCTCTGTTCCTGCCCTTGCATTTCTGGGCGTTGGGCCAGGCGATCCAGGGGCCTCAAGCGCTCGGCGGTTTCCTCGATTGGGCGAGCCAACCCTTGGTCAAGGCGGCGGAGACCGGCCTCGTGCTGCTGCTCGCCCTGCATTTGACCGGGGGTTTGCGCGTGCTTGCCCTGGAAGCCGGCGCTGCCGGCGCCATGGCGCGCGCGACGATCCTGGCCGGCGTGGCGGTCGGGCTGACGATTGGGCTGATGTTCCTGCTCGGCGTATTCGCGTGAGCTTGGAGATCGCGCTGGCGACGGCGCTGGGCGCGTTGCTCGGCTCCTTCGTCTCCGGCCTCGCCGGGTTCGCCTTCGGTCTGGTGGCGCTCGGTCTGTGGCTCCATGTGCTGGCGCCGACCTTGGCCGCGCCGCTGGTGGTGGCGTGCAGCCTGGCGGTCCAGCTTCTGGCGCTGCCGTCGATCTGGCGCGCGATCCGGGTCGACCGGGTCTGGCCCTTCGTGGTCTGCGGATTGGCCGGCGTGCCGCTCGGCAGTTTCCTGCTCGGCATCCTCGATGCCGCATTGTTTCGCCGCGTGCTCGGCGGCTTCCTGCTCGCCTATGGCGGGATCATGCTGTTCCTGCCGCCTATGTCCCCCTTCGCGCGGGCTGGGCGGGTCGCTGATGGCACGGTCGGCCTGTCCGGCGGCGTGCTCGGCGGCCTGGCCGGTCTATCCGGCGCCTTGCCGACCCTGTGGTGCGGCTTGCGCGGCTGGGACAAGGATGCGCAGCGCGCGGTCTATCAGCCCTTCAACATCGCCATTCACGTCGCGACCCTGCTGGCCCATGGGCGCGATGGTTATCTCAATGAGGAATTCGGCCTCGGATTTCTGGTCTGCCTGCCGGCCCTAGGACTCGGCGGTTGGCTCGGCATCAAGCTCTACCGGCGCATCGACGATGCGCGGTTTCGCCGAATCGTGCTGTGGTTACTCACGCTATCCGGTGCGACGCTGCTGATCTGAGCGGATCACCGGTTGTCGCGCACCAAACGCTCGACGATATCGCCGAGCCGCTCGTAATCGCCGATCTCGTTATAGGCCTGGGCGGATAGGCGGAGCCAGACGGCGCCGCCGATGGCGTTGAGCGGCGCGTCCGTCGCATGATCCCGCAGCAAGCGCTGGCGCAAGACGAGGGCGCGGGCCTGGTCGACCGGGCCGAGGATCGGCAGGCGCACCAGCGCCATGGCGCCCCGGGTGTCGCCGGTACTGCCGCATTCCGTGCCGAACCGCCGGGCCAGGAGATTGCCGGCCTCCGCGGCCAGGGCGGTATTACGCCGGGCCAGTCGTGCGCCGCCCAACCCTTCGTAGAAATCGATGGCGGCGCCAACGGCCAGAAAGGCACTGGGATCGCGCGTGCCGGTCCAATCGAACTCGGCGAGGTAGCCCTTGCCGTAGCCATGAGAGATGGCGACGGGATGAAGATCGTCCTGGCGGTCGGCGCGCGCCCATAGAAAGGCGCAGCCCTTGGGCGCCATCAGCCATTTATGGCAATTGCCGGCATACCAATCGGCACCCAGGGCGTCGAGATCGAGATCGACTTGGCCCGGCCCGTGGGCGCCGTCGATCAACACCCTGGCGCCGGCGGCATGGCAGGCGGCGATTATGGGGGCGATGGGCAGCACGAGGGCACTGGGCGAGGTGATGTGGTCGATGACGACAAGGCGCGTGCGCGGGGTCAGCGCCACCGACATTGCGGCAACGATCGCGTCGCCATCGGGGCGCGGGAAGGGCAGGGCAGCTTCCACCATGCGGGCGCCGGCCAGCGCCGCGACATGGCGTGCCGTGTTCTTTACCGCGCCGTAGCCGTGATCCAGCATCAGGATTTCGTCGCCCGGCGCCAAGCGTAGGGAGCGGAGAATGGCGTTGCAGCCGGTCGTCGCGTTGTCGGTGAAGGCGACGTCTTCGGCGCGGGCACCCAGGAACGATGCCAACCGCCCCGCTGCTGCGCGCAACGCTTCGGGCAGGGTGAGCGCCATGAAGCGGGTGGGCTGCGCTTCCATGCGCTGGCGCCATTCGTCTTGCGCGGCCAGGACCGATTTCGGCGTGGCGCCGAAGGAGCCGTGATTGACCGTGAGTGCCGCAGGATCGAGGTGCCATTTCTCGCGAATGGCGGCGCCGAGAGGGGGGAGGGTTGTATCGTTCATGGCGCGACTATAGCGGCGGGCGGATCGATGCGCTGCCCCTTTTGCACCCATGGCGCGGGCGGCTACACTCCGTCGCCTGAATGGGAGAAGCCATGAAACTCGGCGACGAGGAACAAGCGATGTCGGCCGGAGCCGCCGGCCCGGCCCGGCGCTGGGCGATCGAGCATCAGATCGAGGTCGGCCGCTTCTTCGACGCGGCCGACATGGTGCCCATCGATCAGGTTCACATCATGGCGGACGCGGAATCCTTGGGCGAGGCCGGGGTCGCTTTGCTGGAAAAGTTGGCCGCTCATTCGCTAGCGGAGCGCCGGGTCCGCGTGCCGACCGTAACCGATCCGCGCGGCGTCGATTTCAAGGCCTATAAGCGCCTGAAGCAGACGGCGGAGATGGTCGACCTGGAACGCCGCACCATTGCCGCCTTCTCGGCGCTCGGCGTGCTCATGACCAATACCTGCATCAATTACCAGACCGTGATGCCACCGGTCCTGGGCCAGCATCTGGCCTTCGGCGATACCGGGTCGGTCATCTACGCCAGCAGCGTGCTCGGCGCGCGCAGCAATTTCGAGGGCGGGCCGTCGGCGCTGGCCGCGGCGCTGACCGGGCGGACGCCCAATTACGGCTATCACCTCGACCGCCATCGCCGGGGCACGCGGCTATTCGCGCTCACGGAGCGCCCGCGCGACTGGAGCGAATGGGGCGCGCTCGGCGGCCTGATCGGCCGGCGCATGGATTCCTATTGGCAGGTGCCCGTGATCGCAGGCGTGGCGGGGCCGCCGACCTCCGACGAACTCAAGCATTTCGGCGCCGCGCTCGCCAGCCATGGCTCCGTGCCCTTGTTCCACATGATCGGCGTCACGCCCGAGGCGCCCGATCTGGCCACCGTGTTCGACGGCCCGCCGCCGCGGGCGGAGCCGATCGGCGCCGGCGAGATCGCCGCCTTCACTCGCTCCTATGCGCCTCCCGATGACGGCCTCGACGTGATCGTGTTCGCGGCGCCCCAGCTCTCCCTGTTCGAGATGCAAGCGCTGGCCGATTTATTGGATGGAAGACGAATCAACCCAAAGGTGACATTGCTTGCCGCGACCTCGCCGGAAATCAAAGCGTCCTGCGATCGCCTGGGCCTGACCGCCCGGATCGAGCAATCCGGCGCCCTGGTGCTGGAGGGCGTCTGTTTCTATCAGAGCTATGCGCGCGAGATCGGCGAGTCCAATGGCTGGACCCGGCTGATGTCGAACTCGGCCAAGCTGGTCAACATCATCGGCGGCTATGGCTACCGGCCCGTGCTGGCCAGCATGGAGCGTTGCGTCGATAGCGCGGTCGCCGGGAGGATCGTTCGATGACGAGCTTCACGCTGCGCGGCCATGCCGGTATCGGGCCCAAGGTCACGGGCACGGCGTTGGTTGCCGCCGACAATTTCAGCGCGCGCTACGATCTCGATCGGATCAAGGGCATTTTCGTGCGGCCCCAGCACAAGCTGGTGGGCCAAAGCTATGTCGGCCGCGTGCTCGTGCTCAACGTCGCCAAGGGCGGGGTGGCGACGGCGTGGATGCTGCACGAAATGGCCGCGCGCGCCATGGCGCCGCTGGCGCTGTTGCTGAACTTCGCCAACCCGATCATGGCCCAGGGCGCGGCGCTGGCCGATCTGCCCTTCATGGATCGGTTCGAGGGCGATGTGACTGAGTTATTGCGCACGGGCGACGGAGTGACGGTCGATCCGGCGGCGGGGTTGCTGACGGTGACGCGGGATTAGCGGTGCCATTTCCGGTGGAGGCGGCAGCCAGCACCATTGCGCTCGGGACGCCTCCATCGATCAAACTGAAGAGCACCAACGTCGTGATGATTCAGGTCACGGCGGCAGTCTCGGGCGACACTGTTCAGAAGTCCAACAGCGAGATAAGATCGGCGCTACCACTTCTTGTCAGTGGCGCGCGATCAGACAAGGGATTGCGTACAAGCATCTCAATTGGAGACTGTGGAGGCGCAGCGTAAGATCGGTGTCTGCCCTATTGGAGGGGACGTAGTCAGCCACGGCGCAACCGGGCCTTGGCCGCCACCATCACCTCCTCGGCCTTGCGGGCGCTACGCCCACTCGCCAAACCTTCCTGGATGGCGTTTCCCAGAGCCTTCCGCTTCTCCTGGTCGTGTCGGATCAAATCGCGGATGTAATCGCTGGCGTTGGCATAGGCGCCGCCCTTCTGCTTGGCCTTCGACCCATTCGCGCATCGGATCGGGCAGGGAAACGTTCATGGTGGCCACGGCAACCTCCGGCGCGAATCTATAGCAAAGTTTGGCAAATATTGCTATGAATCTGCGCTGAAATCCATCTGCAACGAACCTCTCTTCCACAAGAAAAAGCTCGCAGGGCTGTTGCATCCATTTCCTATGGAAATGCCTGCCGAACCCCATATCATGGCCGGCAATCAACGCGTTCTCCTGGGGAGGCGATCATGACCACACACCGTCCATCGCGCCGCGCCGTTCTGGCCGGGCTTGCCGCTGCCGGCACTATGCCGCGCCTGGCCGTTGCCCAGTCGAAACCGGAGGTCGGCACCATCGTGCTCGCGCCGCAATTCGGCCTGGCCTACACGCCGCTCCATGTGATGAAGGCCGAGAAGCTGATCGAGAAGCATCTGGCGCGCGCCGGTCTGCCCAACAATAAGGTCGAATGGCTCAAGACCACGGGCGGCGCGGCGGCCAATGATGCGCTGCTCTCGGGCAGCATGCATGTGGTGTCCGGCGGCATCGGGCCGCTGCTGACCATCTGGGACAAGACCAGGGGCAACGCCAATGTGCGCGGCATCGGCTGCTTCGATGCGACCTCGCTCTATCTCAACACAGTCAATCCCGCAGTCAAGTCGATCAAGGATTTTACCGACAAGGACCGCATCGCGCTGCCCGCGGTCAAGGTGTCGATCCAGGCGGTCACGTTGCAAATGGCATGCGAGGCGGCTTTCGGCCCGGGCCAGCATGGCAAGCTGGATCATTTGACCGTGTCGATGGCCCACCCGGATGCGACGGCGGCCATGCTGTCGGGCCGGTCGGAGATCACCGCCCATTTCAGCAGCCCGCCCTTTCAGTTCCAGCAGATCGAAACGGGCAAGGCGCATAAGGTGATCGGCAGCTTCGAGGTGTTGGGCGGCCCCGTCACCTTCAACTCCGCCTACACCACCGCCAAGTTCCGCGACGAGAACCCGCGCAGCTACAAGGCCGTGTTCGACGCGCTGGTCGAGGCCCATGATTTTATCCAGAAGCGGCGCGCCGACGCGGTCAAAATCTATATCGAGGAGGAACAATCGAAGCTGGCGGTCGAATTCATCAACCGGATGGTGGAAAGCCCGGAACTGCGGCACACCATCGTGCCGCTCAACACCATCAAATACGCAAATTTCATGAACAAGGTCGGTTCGCTGCGTAACAAGCCCGAGACCTGGAAAGACTATTATTTTCCCGATGTCCACGGCGTTGCCGGCAGCTAACGCAGAGATGGTGGACGAGCACGCGCCGGCCCTGCTGGCGGTCGACGGCGTCACGCTCCAGTACAAGACGCGGGACCATCTGGTCACGGCGACCTATCGCGTCAGTTTTCAGGTCCATCCCTCCGACCGCTTCGTGCTGTTGGGGCCGTCCGGCTGCGGCAAGTCCACCCTGCTTAAGGGCGTGGGCGGGTTCATGGCACCTGTCGAGGGCACGATCCGCCTGAAGGGCCAGACGATCGAGCGGCCCGGGCCGGATCGCATGATGGTGTTCCAGGAATTCGACCAACTGCTGCCCTGGAAAACCGTGCGCGAGAACATCCTGTTCCCCATGCTGGTCAGCGGAAGATGCAACCGGGCGGAGGCGGCGGAGCGAGCGTGGGCCTATATCGACAAGGTCAATCTGACCAAGTTCGCCGATGCCTATCCGCACATGCTATCCGGCGGCATGAAGCAGCGCGTGGCAATCGCGCGCGCCATGGCGATGGAGGCGGATATCCTGCTGATGGACGAGCCGTTCGCCGCGCTCGACGCCTTGACCCGGCGCAAGATGCAGGAAGAGCTGCTCCAGCTCTGGGATGATGTCCGCTTCACCATGCTGTTCGTGACGCATTCGATCGAGGAGGCGATCATCGTCGGCTCGCGCATCCTGGTCATGTCGCCCCATCCCGGCCAGGTCAAGGCGGAACTCAACGCTCACCAGTTCAGCCATGACGAGCAGGGCGGCGGCGAGTTCCAGGCGCTGCACAACCGCATTCACAACATGCTGTTCGCCGAGCGCATTGAAGAGGAGCGCCTCCATGGCCGGAGCTGAGCCGCGCTTGCCGCCGGTGCGCCCGGAATTCGAGGTGCGGCCTGGCGAGGCCGGCCAGATCGGCGACGTTGCGCGCCCGCTCTCGGCCTGGGAGCGCATCTCGAACATCACGCTGGTGCGCCGCCTGTTCATCTTGCTCGTGCTCGCCGTGGCCTGGCAGATCTATGCGAGCTGGCTGGACAATCCGCTGATGTTCCCTACCTTCGACGAAACCATGACGGCGCTATGGGATGCCTCGATCAAGGGGCCGTTGCTGGAGCGGGTGTGGACCTCGATCCGCGTCTTGCTGCTCGGCTATGGCGCGGGCATCGCGATTGCCGCCGTGTTCACCACGATTGCCGTGTCGACCCGGGTGGGCACCGATTTCCTGTCCACCCTGACCGCCATGTTCAACCCGCTGCCGGCTATCGCGCTCCTGCCCTTGGCACTGCTGTGGTTCGGCCTGGGCATTCCCAGCCTGATCTTCGTCATCATTCATTCCGTGCTGTGGGCGGTGGCGCTCAACACCCATGGCGGCTTTCTCTCCGTGTCGGAAACCCTGCGCATGGCCGGGCAGAATTATGGACTCCGGGGCTTGCGCTACGTCGCCTATATCCTGATCCCGGCCGCCTTCCCCTCGATCCTAACCGGGCTCAAGATCGGCTGGGCCTTCGCTTGGCGTACCCTGATCGCGGCGGAATTGGTATTCGGCGTCAGTTCGCGCTCGGGCGGATTGGGCTGGTTCATTTTCGAGAACCGCAACCAACTTGAAACGGCCTATGTCTTCGCCGGGCTGGTCATGGTGATCATCATCGGCTTGCTCGTGGAAAGCGTGGTGTTCCGCACCATCGAGATCAGGACCGTGCGCAAATGGGGCATGCAGCGATGAGGGTCGATCCCGCCGCGATCGAGGAAACGGCCAAGCTGCTCTATATCCGCGCGCTCAAGGTGCTGCCCGATGACATCAAACAGGGCTTCCAGCGCCTGGACGCCGGCGAGACCGACGCCACGGGAAAATCGATCCTGGCGACCATGATCCGAAATATTGCGGTGGCGGAGAAGACCGACAATCTGCTGTGCCAGGATACGGGCATCCCGATCTACAACGTCAGGATCGGTCGTGGCGTCGAACTCGACGGCGTTGCGCTCAAGCAGGCGATCCGGCGCGGCTGCGAACGGGCGACCCGGGAATATCCCCTGCGCTCTTCCGTCGTGCATCCCATCACCCGAGTAAACGAACACAGCTCCTGTGGCGTACTCGTGCCCGTCATCAACATCGATTTCACCGATCGTGCGGAGGAGCTGGCGATCGAGATGATCCCGAAGGGCTCGGGTTCGGAGAACGGCTCGTTCCTCAAGATGTGCATTCCTGCCGACGGGATCGACGGCATTAAGACCTTCGTGATCGACCGGGTAATGGAAGCGGGGGGTCGGGTCTGCCCGCCAACAATCGTCGGCGTCGGCGTCGGCGGCACCTCGGATTTGTGTGCGCACCTGGCCAAGGTGGCGGCGACCCGCGCGCTGGGATCTGCTTGCGCCGATTCGGAGGGAGCGAAGCTGGAGCGGCAACTATCGGCCGCCGTCAATAGCCTGGGCATTGGACCACAGGGTTTGGGCGGTGATTCCACTGCCTTCGCGGTCCATGTCGAGATCGCCGCGACCCACATCACCATGAACCCCGTGGCGGTCAACATTCAGTGCCATTCGGCGCGGCGTGCCACGGCGATTTTCACGCCGGATGGTGTTAAGATTGGTTTCTGATGGCTCAGGCACGGAAAACAGCGGCACCTAAGCGGGTTGGAAGACTTCACCGCAGTCCTTCCGTGGGGCGGAGCGTTGGCAAGGATAAGCAGGCCGTGGTCCCGCGCAAATTGCTTGATGCGCTCGTTGGATTTTTTGCTCCGCGTAAGATCATCTTGTTCGGATCGGCGGCGCGCGGAAAGGCTGGACCAGACAGCGATCTCGATCTAGTCGTAATCCTCGATGACGACTGTCCAGCGGAAAAGCTGTCGTGGCGCGCACTTGGCGAGGCTCGCCGAGGGTATCATGATCCGGTGGATATTATCGCGTGCCGAGAATCCGTGTTTCAGGAGCGAAAGGACATCATTGGGTCGCTCGCGCACATCGCGACTAACGAAGGCGTCGTCGTGTATGAGCGACCCTAGTCGAGAGCTTCCCAAGCAATGGAAGGAGGCGCGGCGGTGGCTTGTTAAGGCCGACGATGATTTGGCTGCTGTGAGACGATGCGTTGATGGCGATCCGCCGCTCGTCGAACCTGCGGCCTTTCACTGTCAGCAGGCCGTCGAAAAAATATTGAAGGCGCTCTTGGTCGCGGTGGGCATTTCACCGCCGCGAATTCATGACATTGATGCACTTGTCGCGCGGGCGGGACCGGCATTCCCAGAGTTGACGAATGAGGTGACAGCGATTCCAGACCTGACCTCATGGTATGTATTGTCTCGATACCCTGGGTTCGCTGAGTATCATGGCCCGTCGGCTGATGATGTTCGCTCGATGCTGGTTCGTATCGAGAGTTTGCGCAGCGCAATCGATCGCATCGAACAGCGCCATACTGGCGGTCCATGACCCACCACGACCTTCCCACCCCGATCACCGAGGCCCAGGCGCGCGCACTCGTCATCGGCGATACGGTCACGCTCGACGGCGCGCTCTACGGCATTCGCGACGCCACGCTGATCCACATGTTCGACCGCGGTCGCAAGACTAAATTCGATCTTGCCGGCCATGCGGTCCTGCACACCGCACCCAATGTGCGCAAGGTGCCGGTGTCGAACGAATATCCCGTGGGCTATCATCCCGTCTGCGTCGGTACCACGACCAGCGCGCGCATGGAGCGGTTCACCCGGCCGTTGATGGCCGGGAACGGCGTGCGCCTGATCATCGGCAAGGGCGGGTTGATGGCGGAGACGTCGCGCGCCTTCGCCGAGTTGGGCGGCGCCTATCTCGCCATTATCGGCGGCGCGGCGGCGCTAGAGACGACTTGGATCGAGGCGATCGTCGATGTCGACATGGACGATTTGAACCCGGAAAGCCTGTGGCAATTTCAAGTCAAGGGTTTCGGTCCGCTGCTGGTTGCCATGGACAGCCATGGCGGCAGCCTCTACACGGCGGTGCAGAAGACGGCGGAAGATCGGCGCGCGGCGGCGCTTGCTGGGATGGGCGTGAAGCCATCGTGAAGCGGCTCCGTACCGACATCCTTATCCTCGGCTCCGGCGGTGCCGGCCTGTTCGCGGCACTCCACGCTAAGCAGGCGGCACCGGAACTGGACGTGACCATTGCGGTCAAAGGCCTGCTCGGCAAATGCGGTTGCACGCGCATGGTGCAGGGCGGCTTCAACGTGGCGATCGCGCCGGAGGATTCGGTCGAGCGCCATTTCATGGACACTATCGAGGGCGGCCAGTGGCTCAACGACCAGGAACTGGCCTGGACCCTGGTGACGGTGGCGCAGACGCGCATCCGGGAGTTGGAAAACGAACTCGGCTGCTTCTTCGACCGCAATCCCGACGGCACCGTGCATCAGAAGGCCTTCGCTGGGCAAACCTTCGACCGTACCGTCCACAAGGGCGATTTGACCGGCATCGAAATCGTCAATCGCCTGGCCGAGCAGGTCTGGGCGCGCGACGTCAAGCGGTTGGAGGAACATCGCGCCATCGATCTCGTGCGCAGCCGCGACGGCGGCGGGATTGCGGGTGCCGTGCTGATCGACATGCGCACCGGCGACTTTGTCTTTGTTCAGGCACGCGCGGTGCTGCTGGCGACCGGTGGCGGGCCGACCATGTATCGCTACCACACGCCCTCCGGCGACAAGAGCTGCGACGGCATGGCCATGGCGCTGCGCGCCGGCCTGACCTTGCGCGACATGGAGATGGTGCAGTTCCATCCCACCGGTTTGCTTGCCGGGCCCGATACGCGGATGACCGGGACCGTGCTGGAGGAAGGCTTGCGCGGGGCCGGCGGTTATCTGCTCGACGGCTCCGGCCGGCGCTTCATGCAGGACTACGACCCGCGTGGCGAGCGTGCCACCCGCGACATCGTTAGCCGCGCCATGTACGAACAGATTCGCCGGGGCCCGACCTCGCCCCTGGGCGGGCTCTATATCGAAATGAAGCATCTCGGTGCCGCGCGCGTGCGCCGCGACTTCAAGGGCATGGTGGAGCGCTGCGCCGATTGCGGTTTCGACTTGGCTGACGGCCGGGTCGAGGTGATCCCGACCGCCCATTACATGATGGGCGGGCTGGAGTTCCGCGCCGATGGCACAACGGCGCTGCCCGGTCTTTACGCGGCGGGCGAAGACACCGGCGGCGTCCACGGCGCCAACCGGCTCGGCGGCAACGGCGTCGCCAACTCCACCGTGTTCGGCGGCATTGCTGGCGAGACCATGGCGGCAGCCATGCACGCCGGTGTCTCCTGGGCGGAGCCGGACGAGGCGGCGATCAAGGCCGCGGTTGCGCGTGCGCGTCGGCCGATCGGCGGCACACCCGATCCCGGCGTTCTGCCGGCGATCCGCGAGCGGTTATGGGATGTCATGTGGCGCGATGTCGGCATTATTCGGGATGCGGATGGGTTGACGCGCGCCGCCGCCGAACTGACCGAGATCGACAAGGCCCTCGATGGCCTGAGCGTGGCCAGCCCCGGAGATCTCGCCTTCAACCTGACTTGGCACGATTGGCTCAATCTGAAAAGCCTAGTGCTAACCTCGCGCGCGATCCAGGCATCGGCGATGGCGCGCCGCGATAGCTGCGGCTCTCACTATCGCGGCGATTTCCCCGAGACGGCCGACCCGAAACAGGCGACCTATACCCGGATCGTACTCGCCAATAGCGGGTTCGCGACCGGGATGGGGCAAGTCGCGTTCACGCGGGTCAAGCCGGGGGAGAGTTTGCTGGGCCGGGCGGCCTGAAACGGCTACCGAAGCGACGCTCTGAGCGTCACACAGCTCACGCCGCCCGCACCACGAAATCGACATGAACTTCGTCATAGGGAAACACGATCCGGCCATCGTCGGCACGGTCGAGCACGCCGGCCTTGAGCAGCGCTTGCACATCGCCATGAACGGATTTGATGTCGCGTTCGACGCGACGCGCGATCGCACGGATGGCAAGCGGTCCGGCACCGGTTATGGCGCGCACGATCTCCCAGCGTTTTGGCGTCAGGATTTTCCACATCAGTTCCAGGCTGCCAAAGCCGATGAAGGCACTCTGCTTTTCGCCCCTAAAGGCGCGATTCATCCGGCTCTTGGTCTCGGTCAGCGGTGAGACCCCGATCGTCACGGTATTCATGCGGAACTCCAATTCTCCACGTCGCGCCAAAAGTCCGAGACCAGTTGCTCAAGCGTTGCGAATGCATAGGGTGCCTGAGTTGTGCCGACGTGCTTGTGATCGCCCTTGCCCGCTTCGTTGTCGAAACGAAGGACGCACAATTCATCTACCACCAGGGCGAGGCGATACTTGAACGGGTGCGTGCAGCCCGGTATCGGCTTCGGCACCCGCCAGATCGTCACGTCAGTGAACCGCGTTTCGCCCATTACGCGCCTTTCCTTGAGTAATAGAGCCGCCCGCATGTTGGTATTTATACCAACATGCGGATTAGCGTCAATTGGGCTTGCCCATGAGCTAGGACAATCGAAGCCGAATCCCCCTTACTCCCACCCCCGGCCGAGCGCTATGCTATCATCTCAACCAATAACCCTGCAGGGGGCAATCCCATGATCCGCGCCAGTCTTACCGCCATCGCCATGGCGGCTTTTGCCGTTGCCGCACCCGCCGCCGCGGCCACCATCGAGTTCTCGCCGGCCGTCGTCTTCGACATGGGCGGCAAATTCGACAAATCCTTCAACGAGGCCGCCTACGCCGGCGCCGAGCGCTTCAAGAAGGAATCCGGCGTCGCCTATCGCGAGTTCGAGGTGACCCAGGAGGCCCAACGCGACCAGGGCCTGCGCAACATGGCGCGCCGGGGCGCCAACATGATCATCGCCATCGGCTTCGCCCAGGCGACGCCGCTGGAGAAGGTCGCCAAGGAATACAAGCACGCCCGCTTCACCATCATCGACGCGGTGGTTGACCTACCCAACGTTCAGTCCGTTGTGTTTAAGGAACATGAGGGCTCGTTCCTGGTCGGCATGGCCGCTGCCATGGCGTCCAAGACCAACAAGGTCGGCTTCATCGGCGGCATGGACATTCCGCTGATCCGCAAATTCGCGCTCGGCTATGTCGAGGGTGCCAAGTTCGTCAATCCCGCGGTCGAGGTGTTGCAGAACATGACGGGCACCACGCCCGCTGCCTGGAACGATCCGACCAAGGGCGGCGAGTTGGCGCGCAGCCAGTTCGATCGCGGCGCCGATGTGATCTATGCCGCCGCCGGCGGCACCGGCGTCGGCGTGCTGCAAGCGGCCAAGGACGGTAAGAAGTTTGCCATCGGCGTCGACAGCAACCAGAACTATCTGCACCCCGGCACCATGCTGACGTCCATGGTCAAGCGCGTGGATGTGGCGGTGTACGAGGCGTTCAAATCCGCCCAGGCCAACAAGTGGAAGGGCGGCATCAGCAATCTCGGCCTCAAGGAAGACGGTGTCGGCTATTCGCTCGACGACCACAACAAGAGCCTGATCACCGCCGACATGCAGAAGCGGCTCGACCAAGCCCGCACCGACATCATCGCCGGCAAACTTAAGGTCACGGACTACACGGCGAAGAAGTAGGCTCGCTCGATCGCTCCCCCCACCCCTCTTCCCTTGCGGGGGAGGATCGAACCGCAACGCGGTTCGATGGTGGGGTGGCGCGGCATCGTCAATGTCAGAAGCGCGAAATCAATCCACCGCCCCAGCCGTCGAACTCGTCGGTATCGACAAGTGGTTTGGCGCCGTCCATGCCAATCGTGCCGTATCGTTATCGATCGCCTCAGGCTCGATTCACGGCATCATCGGCGAGAACGGCGCGGGCAAATCGACCCTAATGAGCATCCTCTACGGCTATTACCGCGCCGATGCGGGTGAAATCCGCATTGCCGGCAAGCCGGTCGAGATCAAGGATTCTCACGCCGCCCTCGCCCATGGCATCGGCATGGTCCACCAGCACTTCATGCTGGTCGATCCGTTCACCGTGCTGGAGAACATCACGCTCGGCGTCGAGGGCGGATTCCTCTTGGCGCCCGGCGCGGCCAAGGCGCGGGCGGCGCTGGAGCGCCTGCAACGGGATTACAAGCTGGATGTAGACCTGGACGCCCGGGTTGGCGAGTTGCCCGTGGGGTCTCAGCAGCGCGTCGAAATCTTAAAGGCGCTCTATCGTGGCGCCCAGGTTTTGATCCTGGACGAGCCCACGGGCGTGCTGACCCCACAAGAGGCGGATCATCTGTTCCGCATTTTGCGGGCGCTGCGCGACGAGGGCAAAACGGTGATCCTGATCACCCACAAGCTGCGCGAAATCCTCGATGTGACCGATCGGGTCACCGTGATGCGCCAGGGCGCCGTGGTGGCCGAACGACGAACCGCGGACACCAGCAAGGAAGAACTGGCGGAGCTGATGGTCGGCCGCAAGGTGCTGCTGCGCGTGGACAAGAAACCGGCCAAGCCCGGTGACGTGGTCCTCGCCGTCGACCGCCTCACCGTGACCGACGCTAATGGCGTGCGGCGGGTGAAAGAGGCGAGTTTCGTCGTGCGTTCAGGCGAAATCGTCGGCATTGCCGGCGTGTCCGGCAATGGGCAATCGGAACTACTGGCCGCGTTGTCGGGCATTCGGCGGCCCAGCGCCGGCACGATCCGTCTTAAGGGCCGGGAGATTTCGGCGACCCATGCGCTCGATCCCGCCGCCATGCGCCGGATCGGCCTCGCCCATGTGCCCGAGGATCGCCAGCGCATGGGACTGGTGACCGCCTTTGCGATCAACGAAAGCGCTATCCTGGGTTACCAGGGCGACCCGCGCTACAATGGTTCTGTGCTAATGGATCGGGACAAGATCGTCGATCTCTGCGGCCGCCAGATGAGCGATTACGACGTGCGTCCGTCCGATCCGCGGCTTCGCACGGCGGCGCTGTCCGGTGGCAATCAGCAGAAGGTCGTGCTGGCGCGCGAATTCGATCGCGACCCCGATTTGCTGCTGGTCGGTCAGCCTACGCGCGGCGTCGATATCGGCGCCATCGAGTTCATCCATCGCCGCCTCATCGCCATGCGCGACGCGGGCAAGGCGGTGTTGCTGGTTTCGGTCGAACTGGACGAAATCCTGTCGCTGTCCGATCGCATCCTGGTTATGTTCGATGGCCGTATTGTCGGCGAGGTCAACCCTGAAGAGGCGACCGAGCGACGTCTTGGCCTGATGATGGCTGGCATCGCGGAGCAGGCGGCGTGAGCGCGGCGTCTCCAACAGCTTTGCCGCGCTGGGTCGATGTGGTTGCTCTGCCAGCGGTCAACCTGCTCGCGGCCTTCCTGCTCTCCGGCCTGGTCGTGGTGGCGATTGGGGAGGACCCGTTCCAAGCCATGGGCTTGCTGGTGACCGGCGCTTTCGGCAACGCCGAATCCATCGGCTACACGCTCTATTACGCGACCAACTTCATCTTCACCGGCCTCGCCGTCGCCATCGCCTTCCACGCCGGGCTGTTCAATATCGGCGGCGAGGGGCAAGCCTATATCGGCGGCCTCGGCGTCGGCCTCGTCTGCCTATGGTTGGGCGATCTGCCCGCTGTCCTGGTGGTGCCGTTGGCGATTCTGACGGGCGCGGCGTTCGGCGCCGCTTGGGCTGCCGTACCGGCCTATCTTCAGGCCTATCGCGGCAGCCATATCGTGATCACCACGATCATGTTCAATTTTATTGCCGCCTCGGTCATGACCTATCTGATGGTCAATGTACTGATCCGCCCGAGCCAGCAGTCGCCGGAGAGCCGCGAATTCGCGACTGCTGCCACCTTGCCGCGCCTGCACGAGATCGCCGACGCCGTAGGCCTGGAGATCACGGCCTCGCCGCTCAACCTGGCCTTCCTGTGGGCGCTGATCTGCGCCGCGCTGTTTCACGTCTTCCTCTGGCGCACGCGCTGGGGCTATGAAATTCGCGCCGTCGGCGCCAACGAGACCGCGGCTATTTATGCCGGCATCTCGCCCGCGCGCATTATCATCCTGGCCATGGCAATTTCGGGTGCGCTCGCCGGCTTCGTGGCGCTCAACGAGTTGATGGGCGTTCATCACCGCATCATCTTGAATTTCACCGGCGGCTACGGCTTCGTCGGTATCGCGGTGGCACTCATCGGCCGCAACCGGCCGCTTGGCATCTGCCTGGCTGCGCTACTGTTCGGCGCGCTCTACCAGGGCGGATCGGAACTCAGCTTCGACATGCCCAATGTGACGCGCGAGTTGGTGGTCGTCATTCAGGGGCTAGTGATCCTGTTCTGCGGCGCGCTGGAGAATCTATTCCGCGGCCGGATCGCTGCCTATTTCCAACGTCCGGCAACGGCTGGGGCCGTGTCGTGATGGACGAACTCGTTGTCGTCATCTCCATGGTCGGCGCCACCCTGCGGGTAGCGACGCCCCTGATACTGGCGGCCCTTGGCGGTCTTTATGCCGAGCGCTCCGGCGTGGTCGATATCGGGCTCGAGGGCAAGATGCTGGGCGCGGCCTTCGCCGCTGCCGCTGTGGCAGCCGTGTCGGGCTCGGCGCTGGTCGGATTGGCTGCCGCGATTGCCGTTTCGGTCGCGCTGGCGCTGATCCACGCCTATGCCTCGGTCACTCATAACGGCAACCAGGTTGTCTCGGGCATGGCGATCAACATCATGGTTGCCGGTCTGGCGCCCACCTTGGGTGTGGCCTGGTTCCATCAGGGCGGCCAGACGCCGATGCTGAAGGACGATGCGCGTTTTGCGCCGATTGCATTGCCGTTTTCGCGCGAATTGGCCGATGTGCCGCTGCTGGGCCCGCTCTATGCCGAAGTGATCAGTGGCCATAATCTGCTGGTCTATCTTGCGGTCGCCGCCGTGCCCGCCACGGCCTGGGTGGTGTTCTGCACGCGCTTCGGTTTGCGCCTGCGTGCGGTTGGCGAGAATCCTCACGCGGTCGATACTGCCGGCGTTTCCGTCGTCTGGCTGCGCTATCGCGCCATGATTCTGTGCGGCGTGCTCTGCGGCATCGCCGGCGCCTATCTCTCGACCGCGCACAGCGCCGCCTTCGTGCGCGATATGACGGCCGGCAAGGGTTATCTGGCGCTGGCCGCGCTGATCTTCGGCAAATGGATGCCCTGGCCGACCTTCCTTGCCTGCCTGCTCTTCGCTTTTACCGACGCGCTCCAGGTGCGCCTGCAAGGCGTCGACCTGTTCTTGGTCGGCGTGGTGCCCGTTCAATTCATCCAGGCCATTCCCTATCTTCTCACCGTGCTGCTGCTCGCGGGTTTCGTCGGCAAGGCCGCCGCGCCCCGTGCCAGCGCCATACCCTTCGTGAAGGATCGATGACCGACATTCCCGCCATGATCAAGGCCGCGCGCGCGGTGCGCGAGCGCGCCTACGTGCCATATTCGGGCTTTCGCGTCGGCGCTTGCCTGGAAAGCGAGGACGGGAAGCTTCATCTCGGCTGCAATGTGGAGAACGCTGCCTACCCGCAAGGCCAATGCGCCGAGGCCTCGGCCATCGGCGCCATGGTCGCGGCGGGCAGCCGGAAGATCAAATCCATCGTCGTCATGGGCGGTGGCGAAGAGCTGTGCTCGCCCTGCGGCGGTTGCCGCCAGCGCCTAGCGGAATTCGCCGGGCCGAAAACGCCCGTTCATATCTGCGGTCCCGAAGGGCTGCGCCAGACCATCACGCTGGGCGAGTTGATGCCGCTTGCCTTCGGCCCGCACAATCTGCTCGATGAAGGCCCGGACGACGAAGACGAGGAGTGAGCGATGCACGAGATCGAGCGCGCTGCGACCGTCGTTACCGCGCTGGCCAAAGGTTTACGGCCGCGGGTTGGGCTGATCCTGGGTTCCGGGCTCGGCGGCATCGCCGATGCGATCGAGGGCGCGGTTTCCATTGGCTATGGCGAACTGCCAGGTTTTACCGTTGGCAAGGTTTCCGGCCATGCCGGCCGGCTGATTCTCGGTCGGCTTGCCGGCATGCCGGTCGCGTGCCTGAGCGGGCGGGCCCATCTGTATGAGGGTACGCCGGTTCAAGCGATCCGCGTACCTGTGCGCACGCTCAAGAAAATCGGCTGCGACACGTTGATCGTGACCAACGCGGCCGGCGCATGCCGGCGCGATCTGGCGCCGGGCAGCCTGATGCTGATCGCCGATCACATCAACATGACCGGAATGAGCCCGCTCGTCGGTCCCGATGACGGTGCCTTCGGCCCGCGCTTCCCCTCTCTGGAGGGCGCCTATGACCCGGCGCTACGCGCGCGCTTACTCGATCTGGCCCGGCGCATGGACGTCCCATTGCGGGAAGGCGTCTATCTCGCCTGCCTCGGGCCGAACTACGAAACCCCGGCGGAGATCAGGGCCTTTGCTTCGCTTGGCGCTGATGCGGTCGGCATGTCCACCGTGCCCGAGGTGATCGTGGCGCGCCATTGCGGTCTGCGCGTGGCCGCCGTTTCGGTTATTACCAATGCTGGCGCCGGTTTGAGCGAGACGCCCGTGGCCCATGATCGCGTGCTCGATGTGGCAGCCGAGGGCGGCGCCCATCTGGCGCGTCTGTTGACGGTGTTCCTGGCGGAGCTAATGACAGCGTCGTGACCAAATCCTATCTGCCCCAGGAAATTATCCGAAAGAAACGCGACGGCGGTGTGCTCGATGCCGACGAGATCGAATTCTTCGTCGGCGGTATGACGGCGGGCACGATTTCGGACGCCCAGATCGGCGCCTTCGCCATGGCTGTGCTGTGGCGCGGCATGAGCCGGGACGAGCGCGTCGTACTGACCCGAGCGATGACGGGCTCGGGCCGCGTGCTCGACTGGTCCGACCTACCCGGCCCGGCGCTGGACAAGCACTCCACCGGCGGAATTGGCGATAAGATCAGCCTGGTCTTGGCGCCGTTGGTTGCGGCGTGCGGCGGCTATGTGCCGATGATTTCCGGCCGTGGCCTCGGCCATACGGGCGGCACGGTGGATAAGATGGAGGCTATTCCGGGCTATCAATGTATGCCCGAAACCGCGCTATTCCGGCGCGTGGTGCGCGATGTCGGCGCCGCGATCATCGGGCAGACGCCCGATCTGGCACCGGCGGATCGCCGTCTCTATGCCATCCGCGACATCACGGCGACGGTGGAATCCGTGCCCCTGATCACGGGCTCGATCTTGTCGAAGAAGTTGGCAGCCGGTCTTGCCGGCCTGGTGATGGATGTGAAGTTTGGCTCCGGCGCTTTCATGGCAGAGTTCGATCGGGCTGCCGAATTGGCCGACGCCATCGTCGATACCGCGGTTTGCGCCGGTTTGCCGACTAGCGCGCTGCTGACCGATATGAACCAGCCGCTCGGCCACTGCGCCGGCAATGCGCTGGAGGTGCGCGAGGCGATCGAATTCCTGACCGGCAAGCGCCGCGAGGCGCGGCTGGCCGAGGTGACCCTGGCGCTATCGGCCGAATTGCTCGTGCTCGGTCGCATTGCCGTCGATACCGCCGCAGCGCGCGTCCTGCTCGACCGGGCCTTGGCGACGGGGGCGGCGGCAGAACGGTTCCAGCGCATGGTTCACGGCTTGGGCGGGCCGGCCGATCTGGTGGAACGGCCGGATCGGCGCCTGGCCTGGGCCGTGGTTGAGCGGCCGGCGCCGCCGGTGCGCGCCGGTTTGGTTGCCGCCGTGGATACGCGCGCGGTCGGGCTGGCGATCATGGCGCTCGGCGGTGGGCGGCGGCTTGTCGAAGACCGCATCGATCACACCGTCGGCTTGGTGGAGTTCGCGCCGATCGGCGCCGCCGTCGGGCCGGATCGCCCGCTCGCCATCGTGCATGCCCATAGCGAGGGCGATGCTGAGGTGGCGATGGCAGCGTTGCAACAGGCCTATCGAATCGCCGATGCAGCGGAGGTTGCGCCGCCGATCGTGCGCGACCGACGCGGGGTTGGTTGATCAGCGGGGCATCGTCCGCCGTGGGTGTGTGGCATCGCGGCCTTTCCCAGGCCGGTACTGGCGGTGGCGCTGCTGCGCAAGCTGGGTAAATCGGCCGAGTTGGCGACGATTCCCGGCAATCGCGGCCATCTCGATGGCGTCGTCGGCATTGCCCGGGTGGGCGAGGCGGTCGGAAAGTTTTTGGCGCAGTGAGGCAAAGGCGGCGGCGCGTCAACCCAGGCGACCGCCGCTATCCTCCGGCTCGGTGAAACCGATCCGCCGGTTTTGCTTGTCATAGGCTGCGTCGATGGCGCGTTGCCACTCGGCCTCGCCGTCGAGCATTGGCGGCGGTGTCAGCTTCATCAAATCCACCAGCCGTTCCTCCACCGCTCGTTGCGGCTCCCAGCCGCCGTCGTGCTTGAGGTGTCGCACCTCGGCGCCGCGCCGGGTCATGTGGCGGCTGACCAGGAGAAAGCGATGGCACTGGGTCGGTTCCTTCTCCGCGCACATGATGGCGGGGCGATGGGTCGCCAGGCTGCGGCCGAGCCGGTCGAGCCCTTCGACGAAGCTGGGCTGTAGCGCCATCAGGTCAAAACGGGCGCGGCCATCGACATAGCAGGCGGGATCGAGGGGCAGGCCGCCGAGTTCGCGTCCGAGATAGAGATATTTCAACCCATGCTCGGCCAGCAGATCGCGCAGCCGCTCGCGCGAGAAATCCGGGTTGAAGCGCGAATAGGGGCGGGAACGGATGTCGCAGAGCACGTCGATTTCGGCCGCGCGCAGTCGGGTCGCGACCTCGGCGACGGACAGGCGGGAATAGCCGATGGTGTGGAGCGGAGCCACGGGCCGGTTACCGCAAGCGCGGTTGGTAGTCGTCGATCGAGCCGTATTGCGGCGGCTGGGGCAGGCGCCAGCCCTGTTCGACCGCGGCGTGGCGGGTCCAATAGGGATCGAATAGATGGGCCCTGGCGAGCACGCATAGATCGGCGCGGCCGGCGACCAGGATGCTGTTGACGTCGGCATGGGACTGGATGTTGCCCACCGTCATGGTCGGCATCTCGGCTTCCAGGCGCACGCGATCCGCGAACGGCGTCTGGAATAGCCGGCCATAGATCGGCCGCTGCTTGGCCACGACCTGGCCGGCGGAGACGTCGACGATGTCGCAGCCGCGCCGCTTCAGCACCTGGGCCAGCGCCACGGCGTCGTCCGGCGTGGTGCCGCCGGGTGCCCAATCCGTCGCGGAGATGCGCACCGAGATCGGCTTGCGTTGCGGCCAGGACGCGCGCACGGCCTCGAACACTTCCAGCGGATAACGCATACGGTTGGCGAGACTGCCGCCGTATTCGTCGGTGCGCCGGTTGGTCAGGGGGGACAGGAAGGTGGAGAGCAGATAGCCATGGGCGAAATGGACCTCGACGATATCGAAGCCGGCTTCCTCTGCCATCTCGGTCGCGCGCACGAAATCGGCGCGCACGGTATCCATGTCGGCGCGCGTCATTGCGCGCGGCACTTGGTTGGCCAGCGTATAGGGGATAGGCGTGGGGCCGAGCAGGGGCCAGTTGCTCTGGGGCAGTGGCTCGTCGATGCCGTCCCAGATCAGCTTGGTCGAGCCCTTGCGTCCGGCATGGGCCAGTTGCAGGCCGACCTTGGCTGGGCTGTGTTTGTGGACGAAATCGACCACGCGGCGCCACGCCCCGACATGTTCGGGCTTGTACATGCCGGCGCAACCCGGCGTGATCCTTCCCTCGCGGCTGACATCGGTCATCTCGGTCATGATCAGGCCGGCGCCGCCGATGGCGCGCGAGCCGAGATGGACGAGTTGCCAATCGTCAACCGTGCCGTCCTCGGCCGAGTATTGGCACATGGGCGAGACGACGATGCGGTTGGGAACGATCAATTCGCGCAGGCGGAACGGCGTGAACATCGGCGGCGGCAGGGGTTGCAGCGCCACATTGACGCCGCTCTGATTGGCGGCGCTCCGTGCGAACCAGGCATCGACCCGCCTGATGAAGCCGGGATCGCGAACCTTCAGATTGTCGTGGGTGATGCGCAGCGAGCGGGTCAGCAGGCTGAAGGCGAACTGGACGGGTTCGAGCCGGCGGTGATAGCGCTCGGTCTCCTCGAACCATTCCATGCTGACCTGGGCGGCGCGCTGCAGGCTGTCCACGGTGGGCCGGCGCTCGGTCTCATAGGCGTCGAGGGCGGCGGCAACATTCGGCTTCTCCTCGAGCGCGCGCGCCAGCGCCACCGCGTCTTCCATGGCGAGCTTGGTGCCGGAGCCGATGGAGAAATGGGCGGTGTGCAGCGCATCGCCGACCAGCACGATGTTGTTGTGATGCCAGCGCCCGTTCTTGACGCGGGGAAAACTGCGCCAGATCGACCGGTTCGGGATCAGGCCATGGCCATCAAGCTGTTTGGCGAAGACGCGCTCGCAATAGGCCCGGCTGGTATCTTCATCCATCCGGTCAAGGCCAGCGCGCTTCCAGGTCTCTTCCGTGCACTCGACGATGAACGTCGACATGCCCGGCTCGTATTGGTAGCAGTGCGCGCGCCACAGCCCATGCTCGTTCTCCACGAAATAGAAAGTGAAAGCACCGAACGGCTTGGTCGTGCCGAGCCAAGTGAATTTGTTGGGTCGGGTTTCGATATCGGTCTGGAACTCGGCCTTGTAGCGCTCGCGGATGAAGCTGTTGACGCCGTCGCCGGCGACGATCAGATCGAAATCTTTGAGCCGATCGAGATCGGTCAGGTCGTTCTGATAGAACAGCTCGACGCCGAGGCCGAAGGCGCGGCGGCCCAGAATGTCGAGCAGCTTGAGCCGGGACATACCGGCAAAGCCGTGGCCGGTCGACGTGATCGTCTCGCCTTTGAAATGGATGTCGATGTCGTCCCAATGGGCGAAGCTCTGGGTGATCTGGCGGAACACCTCTTCATCGGCATTGCCGAAGCCGGCCATGGTGGCGTCGGAAAAAACCACACCGAAACCCCAGGTGACTTGAGGCGGATTGCGCTCGAACACGACCACTTCGGCATCGGGCCGGCGCTTTTTGTAGAGCAGCGCGAAATAGAGCGAGGCGGGGCCGCCGCCGACACAGGCGATCCTCATGCCGGTTGCTCCGTGCGTGTTTTTTCTTGGTCGCGCAGGCGGTAGCGCTGGAGCTTGCCGGTCTCGGTGCGCGGCAGGGCGTCCACGAACTCGATGGCGCGGGGATATTTATAGGGTGCGATCTCGGCCTTGACGTGGTCTTGCAGCAACTTCGCCGTCTCCGTGCCGGTATCGCGCGCGTCGCGCAGCACCACGAAGGCTTTGACGATTTGGCCGCGCTGCGGATCGGGTGCGCCGATCACGGCGCACTCCTTGACCTTGGGATGATCGAGCAGGATGGTTTCGACCTCGGGCCCCGAGATGTTGTAGCCGGCGGAGATGATCATGTCGTCGGCGCGGGCCTGGTACCAGAAATAGCCGTCGCGATCCATTTCATAGACGTCGCCGGTCAGGTTCCAGCCGTTCCGGACGTAAAGCTTCTGGCGCTCGATATCGTCGATATAGCGGCAGCCCGTGGGCCCACGCACGGCCAGCCTTCCCATGGAGCCCGGAGGCAGAGGATTAGCGTCGTCGTCCACGATGCAGGCTTGGTAGCCCGGGATCGCCTTGCCCGTAGCGCCGGGCCGGATATCGGCGCCCGCGGTGGATACGAAGATATGAAGCAATTCGGTCGCGCCGAGCCCGTCGATAATGCGGATGCCCGTCGCCTGCTCCCAGACCTCGAAACTGGGTTTGGGCAGATGCTCGCCCGCCGACACCGATTTCTTCAGGCTAGTCAGATCGAAGCGCTGTGCCATCTCGGCCATGGCGCGAAAGCCCGTGGGCGCGGTGTAGATGGCGGTCGCGCGGGTGCGCTGCACGGTTTCCAGCAAGATTTCCGGCGAGAATTTCTCAAGCAGAACGGACGACGCGCCGAAGCGCATGGGGAACAGGGTCAACGCGCCCAGGCCGAAAGTGAAGGCGAGCGGTGGGGAGCCGCAGAAGATATCGTTGGGCGCCACCTTGAAGACATGGCGCGGAAAGCAATCGGTGATCGCCATGATGTCGCGGTGAAAATGCATGGTTCCCTTGGGCTGGCCCGTCGTGCCCGAGGTGAAGGCGATCAGCGCCACATCGTCGGCGGCGGTGTCGCAATTGGCGAAGCCGGCAGGCTTGGCGGCGGCGCGGCGGTCGAGATCGGCATCGCCATTGCCCGTCGAGGTAAAATAACCGATCTGGACGGCGTGTTCTGCCGATTTGCGCGCGGCCTCTATCTCGTCGGCCAGCCCGATATCGCAGAGCGCGTGGCGGATGCGCACGCGGTTCAACACGAAAGCCAGCTCGCGCGCGCGCAGCAGGGGCATGGTGGTGACGGCAATGCCGCCGGCTTTGAGCACGGCGAACCAGCAGGCGACCAACATGGGATTGTTGGGCGCGCGCAACAGCACGCGGTTGCCCGTTTCCAAACCCATATCCTCGACCAGCACGCGGGCGATGCGGTCGGCCTGTTCCTTCAAGCGGCGATAAGACCAGACCTGGCCGTTGAAATGGATGGCGGCGCGGTCGCCCCAACCCAGATCGAGCGCGCGATCCAGCAGCTCGACCGCCGCGTTCATGCGGTTGCCATAGGCGCGGAGTTCGGGCAGCGCGCCGAAATCCATCTGGGGCCACAGCTCGCGCGGCGGCAGCCGCTCGCGCGCGAAACTATCGCGATGCGCCGACGTCACTCCCCCCGGAGCGGGCATGGGCGGTTTCTCCCTGGTCGCGGTTATCGTAACTCGGCATCGGCATGTCGGCGATCACCACGTTCGACGGGCCGCTCATGCGGCCGCCGCCGTCATAGGCGCGGACATAATAGCGATAGGCGAGGCCGCCGAGCACGCGGCGGTCGGTGAAATGGTTGCCCTTGACCGCCTCGGCGATGCGCTCGATGCCGCCATCCTCGGCGCGATAGATGTCGTAGCCCGCCACCTTGGCCCCGGCGCCGGCGCGGGTCCAGGACAGGCGCACCTCGCCTCGGCGTAACTCGGCGGACAGCCCGGCGCCCTCGGCGCCCCAGGCCGGACGCAAACCGGTGGGGTCGGCGATGGCGGGATCGGGCGGCGCCTGGCGCGCACCCTTGGGCCAGAGGAAGCAATGGACCTCCTTGAAATTTTCGTCGAGCTGCTTGCACACATTGCAATAGATGCAACGCATGATGTCGCCGGTGCGATCCCGGCGCACCTTGGCGACCCAGTCGGGATCGGCGAGAAGCTGGCGCGCCATGCCGATCATGTCGGCGCGGCCCTCTTGCAGCAGGCGCTCGGCATCCGCGGGATCGGAAATCTTGCCGACCGAAATGACGGGGATGGCGTAGCCCTTGGCGTTGATGAAGGCTTTGATCTCGGCGGCCAGATGGGCGTGGGGCAGTTTGGGATACCAATCGCCGGGCATGCAGCGGTCGCCGGAATAGCCGGTATAGGGATAGAGCGGTTGGCCCGGCCGGTGCACCGCATCCTCGAACTTGCCGCCGACGCTCAGCGAAATGTAGTCGATGCCGAGCTGGGCCATGCGCAGCGCGATCAGCTTGGCGTCCTCGACGGTATAACCGTCCTTGATGCATTCCTCCGCCAGGAAACGCACGCCGATGGGGAAATCGGCGCCGACGCGCTGGCGCACGCGGGTCATGACCCGGCCGAACATGTGCAGCCGGCCTTCCAAGGTACGACCGTCGTAATCGTCGCGCCTAGGGCTGCGCGCGGACAGGAAGGAGGACAGCGTATAGGCATGGGCCGAATGGAGTTCCACGCCGTCATAGCCGGCGTCGCGGGCGCGGGCGGCGGCGGCGGCGAAATTGTCGACGATGCCGTCGATCTCGTCGGTGCTCAGGCTGTCGATGGTCTGGCGCCAGCCCGAGCGCGCAACCTTCATGAAATGGATGATTTGCGGCACCACCTTGGAGTCTGATGTGTCGTGGACGCGGCGAGCGAGATCGCGATGGCCCGATATGAACGCATCGTCGCCGATGCGCAGCAGCGGCCCGGATTTCGCCTGGTGAACGGCGGTCGCCTCGACCACGATCAACCCAACGCCACCCTGGGCATAGCGCGCGTAGCGATCGACGATGTCGGCGTTGACGAACCCATCCTCACCGGACAGCCGCGTCACCATGGCCGGCACCGCCACCCGGTTGGGCACGGTCATGGTGTTGATGCGGATGGGCGAGAGCAGCATCATCGCGCGGGCTCGCCGGCATGGTCGGCCAGCGCCTGACCGGCGATGACCAGCTTCTGGATTTCGCTGGTGCCCTCGTAGATGCGCAAGGCCCTGATTTCGCGGTAGAGCCGTTCGACCGTGGCGCCCGCAACGACGCCGGCGGCGCCGAAGATCTGCACGGCCTGGTCGATGACTTTCTGGGCTTCTTCCGTGGCGAACAGCTTCGCCATAGCGGATTCGCGCGTGACCCGGCCGCCGATCGTGTCTTTGGTCCAGGCCGCGCGATAGACCAGCAGGGCGGCGGCGTCGATGGCGACAGCCATATCCGCGATCTTCTGCTGGATCAATTGGAACTCGGCGAGTTTCTTGCCGAAGGCCGCGCGGGCGCCGGCATGGGTCATGGCCTCGTCATGGGCGCGCCGGGCGAAGCCGAGGGCGGCGGCGCCGACGCTGGGGCGGAACACGTCGAGCGTCGCCATGGCGATCTTGAAGCCCTGGCCCGGCTCGCCCAGCATGGCCGTTCGCGGAATGCGGCAATCCGACAGCGTCAGCGTGCCCAACGGGTGCGGCGCGATCAAGGGGATACGGGCGCTGACGGCGAAGCCGGGTGTGTCGGCATCGACGATGAAGGCGGAAAGCCCGCGCGCGCCTGGCGCCTCGCCGGTCCGGGCGAAGACCACGTAGTGATCGGCGATGCCGGCATTGGAGATCCAGGTCTTGGTGCCGTCGAGGACGACATGATTGCCGTCGACCCGGGCCGTGGTGGCGGTGGCCGCGACGTCGGAGCCGGCCTGGGGCTCGGACAGGGCGAAGGCGGCGATGCGGTCGCCGCGCGCCACGGGCGGCAGATAGGCCACCTTCTGTTCGGGTGAGCCGAACAGCGCGATCGGCCCGGTGCCCAGCCCCTGCATGACGAAGGCGAAATCGGCGAGGCCGCTATGCCTCGCGAAAATCTCGCGCAACAGGCACAGGCTGCGCACATCGGCGACCGGCACGATCTGGGCGAGCCAGCCGGCCGCGCCGAATTTGCGCACCAGGCGGCGGCAGGCTTCGTCGATATCGCCGTGCTCGTCCTCGACCACCTCGCGCGCCGCCCAGGCCTCGGCGTCGGCCGCCAGCTTGCGGTGGCGGTCGTCCAGGAAAGGCCAGGCGCGGTAGCTTTGGTCGGCCATCAATTGCCCTCGAAACGCGGCGTCTGCTTGGCCGCGAAGGCCTCGTAGGCGCGGCGGAAATCCTCGGTCGCCATGCAGATCGCTTGGGCCTGGGCCTCGGCCTCGATGGCGGCGTCCACGCCCATGTCCCATTCCCGGTGCAGCATTTTCTTGGTCATGGCATGGGCGAAATTGGGTCCGTCGGCGATGCTGCGCGCCAGCGCCTGGGCGTCGGCCAACACGGTCTCCGACGGCACGATCCGGTTATAAAAGCCCCAGGCAACCGCTTCCTCCGCCGTCATGGCGCGGCCGGTATAGAGCAGTTCGGAGGTTCGGCCCTGACCGATGATGCGGGGCAGGATGGCACAGGCGCCCATGTCGCAGCCGGCGAGCCCGACGCGCACGAATAGGAAGGCGACCCGGCTGCGCTGGGTGCCGAGCCGCAGATCGCTCGCCATGGCAATGGCGGCGCCGGCGCCGGCGCAGATGCCGTCGATGGCGGCGACGATGGGCTGCGGGCAGGCGCGCATGGCTTTGATGAGATCGCCGGTCATGCGCGTGAACTCGATCAGCCCCGGCATCTTCATGCGCACGAGCGGGCCGATGATCTCGTGGACATCGCCGCCGGAGCAGAAATTGCCACCGCTGCCGGTAACGACGACGGATTTAACGGCGGGCATATAGGAAAGCGCGCGGAAGGTGTCGCGCAACTCGGCGTAGCTGTCGAAGGTCAGCGGGTTCTTCTTGTCCGGCCGGTCGATGGTGATTGTCGCCACGCCGCCGCGCCCGGTGGCATCGAAGGCCCAGCGGAAATGCCGGGGCACGTAGGTGGCGGGATCGAAGGGCGGGGTCATGTCGCATTCTCCTCGCCCGCGGCGCGGCCCGCGGAATTCTTGAGCCGGCCGAGCAGGTCCAGCAGCGTGGCCAATTCGTGGCGATCCAGCCCGGACATGACCGATGTGATCCACTCCCGGTGGACCGGCGTCATCGCGTCGAAGGCGGCCTTGCCGGCGCGGGTCAGGCGCACGATCTGGATGCGGCGATCCCCGGGGGCGGAGCGGCGGTCGATCAAACCTTCCGCCACCAGCCGCTCGATCAAGCCGGTGACGTTGCCGTTGCTGACCATGAGGCGGCGCGAGATTTCGCCCAGCGCCAACCCCTCGGGTTCGCGGTCGAGCTGGGCCAGCAGGTCGAAGCGCGGCAGCGTGATATCGAAGCGGTCGCGCAAATTCTGGCGCACCCGGCGCTCGATCAGATTGGCGCAGGTGAGTAGCCTCAACCAAACGCGCAACTCCACGCCGTCGGTGGCGCGCAAAGCGGTCTCGAAGTCGCTCGACCCGGCGATTGGGGCTTGTACGGTTTCGACCCGCTCGCTCACGACATGACCTCGCCGCCGGCGATCGGAATGGCCTGGCCGGTGATCGCGGCCGAGGCGGGCAGGCAGAGCCAGGCCACGGTTTGAGCGACTTCCTCCGGCGCGATCAATCGACCCTGGGGGTTGGCGCGGGCGAGTTCGGCGCGCGCCTCGGCGGCGCTGCGCCCTGTTTTGGCGGCGATGTTGTCGACCGCCGATTTCACCATGTCGGTGTCGGTATAACCGGGGCAAACAGCGTTGACCGTGACGCCGGTCTGCGCCAGTTCCAGGGCCAGCGCGCGCGTTAGGCCGATCACGCCATGCTTGGCCGCGGCATAGGCGGCGATGTAGCGGTAGCCGATCAGCCCCGCGGTGGACGCGACATTGACGATGCGGCCCCAGCCCGCATGCTTCATGCCGGGCACGACAGCGCGGCAACAGAGATAGCTGCCGGTCAGATTGACCGCCAACATGGCGTTCCAGTGGGCGAGATCGAGTTTCTCGAACGGCGCGGAGCGGGCGGCGCCGGCATTGTTGATCAGGATATGGACAGGGCCCAGCCGGTTCTCCGCCGTCTTGAACGCGGCGGCGACGGCGTCGGCATCGGAGACATCGGCGGTTTCGATGGAAATTTTGACCTTGGCGGCAAGCGCTGCGCGTCGATCTTCCAGCACTGCGCGGTCGCGGCTGATCAAGGTGAGGTCGGCGCCCAGCGCGGCCAATTCCTCGGCAATGGCGGCGCCGATGCCGCGACCGCCGCCGGTCACGACGGCATGCCGCCCCTCCAGAATTTTCGCATCCGCCATCGGCCCCAAACTCCGCAGGCCAGGGTAATTAGTTTAAGTTTAAAGTAATTGGGCCGGGATGAGCAAGGGTCTTGTCGGGGCTAGCGCAGCGATTCTGACACTTCGTTCCCGCTTAGCTATCTGCCTCATGGTGAGCGTGTCGAACCATGGGGCCCTCGCCGCGCATAAGCGCTCATTAGCTGCGGCGGAGAAGTTGCGGCGGCCCCATGGTTCGACACGCTCACCATGAGGCTTTGTCTAATTCTGGAACCGCCACTCCGCCTAATGCGACAGTTCTAACTGCGGGTAGGCATGGCAGTAAGTCCCGCCTATTATCAGATTCTAATGTCGCGCACCGCGCACCCATGTCCGCAAGAGTGGCTTCAGGTAGTCTCGGCATGAATTCCCGAGAGGCATTCGACACGTTTAGCCTGGCTCTCGAAAGGGCGCGCGCCAGCGATGCCAATCTTTCCGAGGCCGTGGCTCGCGACCTGCCGGGCCTGGAACAGGCGAGGCTGTTTCTCGCCATGTATTTCGATGACGACGGCAGGCCCGTCCTTAAGCCCTCACTACGCGAGGAAGCGCTTCGAAGGTTTCGTGCCGTGCACGAGCGCGAACCCCCATCGCAGGCACATACAGTTTATCACGCTATGTATGGGCTTCTCCTGACTCTTGCCGAGGAACCGTTGACGCAGGTCGGCGATGCCCCAGCCGAAACGGGGGATCGCTCGCAGGAAGACAATCTTGCGCGCCAGTGTGCCGCGCTGAAAACAAAGATCGACGAATTGGAGCGCGAACTCGATCGGGAAAGACAGAGCCGGCAGGAACTTGCCGCGGTCATCGCAGCTCTCGCTCCTGCGATCGAAAACGCACGCAGGCCGCTCATACAAATCGGTGACATATTTTCGAACAACTCGAATAACAAGCCAAGCGCGCTTTCAGGTAACAAAGTACCGGTATCGTTCACGGACTTCTTCGGCCCGGCAATGTCCATAGCGCCGACGGATGGCACAGCGTTCTGGAGCCGGTCGTCGCCCGAGATCGGAACAGTAAATTGCGGCGCTACTTCCGCGGCGATGCCGCCTTTGCCGCACCGGACATCTACGAGTTCCTGGAAGCCGAAGGCTACCAATACACCATCCGTCTCAAAGCCAACGCGATCCTTCAGGAGAGCATCGCCCACTTGCTCACGCGACCCGTCGGCCGCCCGCCGAACCATGTG